>CAZTZC010000009.1:0-30396 GCA_964618045.1 uncultured Candidatus Bathyarchaeia archaeon
TCTGGAGGAGATCACGTGGAGCCTGGAGATGGCGGAGAAGCAGGGGTACACGCACTTCATGCTCAAGGAGATCTATGAGCAGCCGGAGAGCCTCCGGAACGGGCTGAGGCTGCAGGAGCAGTACCTGAACCTTCTGACACAGTTCCTCGATAGAGGAAAAGACGTGTTTCTCACGGCGGCGGGCACGAGCTATCACTCCTGCCTCGCGGCGTCTTACATATTCTCGAAGCTTTCGCGGCTGACCACCATACCGGTGGTCTCCTCGGAGTTCATCGAGAGGTACGGCTCCACGGTGGGCATCGACTCGGTCGTGTTAGCGGTTAGCCAGTCCGGCGAGACCTATGATACGTTGAAGGCGATTGACCACGCCAGGATGCGGGCTGCCACTGTTCTCGGCATCACCAACACGGTGGGCTCCACCCTAACAAGGGTCTCAAGAGCCTACTTGATACAGCAGTCGGGGCCCGAGATAGGCGTCGCGGCCACGAAGACGTTCACGTCTCAGGTTATCGTGTTATCTCAGATGGCCTTGAGGCTGGCGAAGCAGAAGGGCAAGCTAAGCCAAGATGAGCTTGACGAGTTTGAAGAGAAACTGAAACTGATCCCTGGCTGGGTGGAGACGGTCATCGAAAACAGCTCTGAGTCCATAGAGGCGCTAGCGGAGAAGTATAAAGATGAAAAGCTGTTCCTTTTCCTCGGGAGAGGGATAAGCGCCGCCACCGCCCTCGAGGGCCGCCTGAAGCTGCTTGAGATCACGTACGTCCCCTCTCTGGCGTACCCAGCCGGAGAGAGCAAGCACGGCCCCATAAGCGTCGTAGAGGAAGACGTTGCCTGCATCTTCGTGTGCCCACGCGGGGACACCCACGCGCATATCATCGGCAGCATCATGGAGATGAAGGCGCGGGGAGCCAGGATCATATCCATCTGCGAGGAGGGCGACGAAGAGGTGAAGCGCCTCTCGGACGACGCGATAGAGATACCCCGCGGGGTACCCGAGGAGCTTTCCCCGGTGCCCTACGTGGTGCCACTGCAGCTGCTCGCGTATCAACTCGCGGTGCTCAAGGAGCTGGACCCTGACATGCCTAGGAACCTGGCTAAGAGCGTCACCGTCCCCTAGACGATAGCCTTAAGCAACTCCCTGTATCCTTCTTTTTGATTAGTTTGTTCGATGTTCAGTCGGTCAGGGAAGATTTCCCCATACTGAAGAAAGGTGTAATATACCTCGACAGCGCCGCCAGCAGCCTCACCCCGGAGCAGGTGGTGCTCAAGGAGATGGAGTTCTACAGGGAGTACCGGGCCAACGTAGAGCGCGGCGTCCACCGCTTCAGCCAGAGGGCCACCGAGGAGTACGAGAAGGCCCACGACGAGATCGCGCGCTTCATAGGGGCACCCGGCGTGGAGAACGTGGCCCTGCTCAGCAACACCACGGAGGGAATCAACCTTGTCGCCAACAGCCTCGACTGGAGCAAGGAGGACAAGATAGTGAACACTGTGATAGAGCACCACAGCAACTTCATCACATGGCTCAGGGTGCGTCAACGCCACGGCACGAAGCTGGAGGTGGTGCGTTCCACGCCTGAGGGCATCTTCGATCTGGCCGACTTCGAGAAGGCCATAGACGACTCGACGAAGCTGGTGGCGGTCACCCACGTCTCCAACGTCCTAGGCTGCATAGTGCCGATAAAGGAGATCTGCGAGATCGCCCACGAGCACGGCGCCAAGATGCTTGTCGACGGGGCTCAGGGCGTCCCTCATATCCACACCGATGTAATGGACTCCAAGGTGGACTTCCTCGCCTTCTCCGGGCACAAGATGCTTGGCCCGACCGGTTCCGGCGGTCTGTACATCGCCGAGGCAGAGCTGGCTTCGACAGAGCCCCTCTGCATCGGGGGAGGCACCATAGCCGACGTGAGCATAGACGAATATGTCTTGGCTGTTCCGCCGATGAAGTTCGAGGCAGGGACCCCTAACATCGCTGGAGCAATCGGCCTCGGCGAGGCCTGCAGATATCTAAACCGGGTGGGCATGGATAACGTCGAGAAATGGGATCTTGAGTTAGCCAACAGGCTCATCGGGGGCCTGACCGAGATCGAGGGCGTGACCGTCTACGGCCCGAAGGATCCGAGGCAGAGGGTCGGGTTGGCCACGTTCAACATCGGGGACATGAACCCCCACGACGTAGCCCTGACCCTTGACGCTGAGTACGACATAGCTGTGAGATCAGGCCACCACTGTGCGCTGCCGTTGATGAAGGAGCTGTTCGGGCTCAACGAGGGAAACGCCCGGGCCTCCACGTACATCTACAACACGTTGGAAGAGATAGACGCCCTGGTCACGGCTGTCGAGGAGATAGCAAGGGATTAAAACTCTACCCAGATTCTATAAACTCCTTAAGCCGTCCACCGTGAGGGTACCTTGAGATGTCCGAGGCCATCGTCGACACCGACCACATATGGACAGTGTTAATGGACGCAGGCGCCAAGAAAGAGGTGGAGCTCCCCCTATTCCAGGTGACCAGGGACGTCTTCGTGGATGCCGACTTCGCCGATAAGATAAGACAGCTCATGCTCGAGAACACGCACTATCTTCCGGGAAACAACGTGACGAGCATCGAGTCCCCCGAACACCGCAAGATCATGGGTAAGGCGCTTTTCGTCATCATATGTTTCCTCAAGGATTACACCGAGGGTATGACGGGGTCGCTCAACCACTTCCTGTTCGGCGAGATGAAGGACCAAAGGTATAGACTCATAGCGGCGGCCGACAGAGGGCTCACCAAAGATCGTTTCAAGTTCTTCATGAGGGTCATCACCCGCAAGCCTGAGCTCGTGAATAACCTGGTGCTGACCCATCAGGCCCAGTGACTTGTATTAAACCTCGGAGTCAACCATCCTTGATACCTTTTCCGAGAAGAACTACACGACTTGTTCAGGCGACCGGCTCTTCTGTCTTCTCCACCATCCTAACTATGTCAGCGGGCGTGAGGTTTATCCTGAAGTTGCTAACCCTGACCAGTTTTATCGCCCTCCCCGTCTCTGAGTCCACTTGATTCACGATGCGGACTAGGCCGGCTCTCTCTAGCTCATTCACCCTGTGCTGGACTGTCGTGTAGGGTATGTTTGTCTCCACTGAGATCTGGGTGATGTATTTAGAGCCCTTCTATATGTGTGTCAGGATTCTCCAGGTGTGTTTCTTCCCTAGCACCCTGAGTTTTTCCTGGATCATCCTTTGACTCATCAGTGACATTCAGTCTCACCTAAATGTCAATCTGATCCTAGCCTATTTATTAAAACCCTCGGTGACGAGACAACTCTGAGCCTGATTAAGTCAGTTTTCTTTGGGTCGGTTTTCCCCTCTGACGCCGAAAGGGTCTAGAGTCTGCCTCTGGACAGCCTTGAAGAGGCCCAGCATTCCGTTCCTCGGGCCCTCCAGCCGTATCTCGCCTTTGCTGCAGGAGAACCTCAGCGTGCCCTTCCTGCCGATGCCGCCGGCCTCTGTGAACTGGAGACCCGTTATCTGGGCCCAGTTCTCGGTGATTATCTCCTCCCTCTTGAAGACCATGCCCTTCTCCTTGAACAGAAGCAGCCGTATGTTTGTGATGAAGACCTTGTACTTTTCCTCGTTGTAGGTCACCTGGAAGTCGCTCCAGAAAAGCACCTTCTCCTCCCTGAGGAGATAGTCTTCTATGGGCATATGGTGGATGAACGTCCGGTCGTCAAATAAAACTACCGCCGACTTCAATGGAACCATGTTTCTGATTCTTTATAACCTAAACATTCGTTTGGAGACCGTGAATCGCTGGAAGTTTGTCTTGGTGCTTCTCACCTTGTATCTTCTACTCCAGACGCTTGACATCGCGACGACGCTCTACGGCATATCGTATTTGGGGCTCGTCGAGGACAACCCCCAGGCGGCGGAGCTGATGGATGCCAAGGGGCTGAAAGGCGGGATGGTGGATATGGCGATGGAGAACCTGTCCCTGGTGCTGCTCCTGGTGATCATGTCCAACTGGAGGATCGGTCCCGTGATAGCCGTGACCATACTGGGCGCGTACAGCGCTCAGTTCATACCCACCGTGATAAACAACGCCATGTGGATAACCTATGGGAGGGGGCTCTTCTTCGAGCAGATGATACTCCTATACGGCGTCTCATACTTACTGGGGGGCGTATTCACTCTGCTTTACCTAAACCATATGGGAGACCTCGAGGAGCTCACAGATTACATCAGAAAATGGTTGGGGGAGAGCCCCCTGACGAGGAACCTATTCAAGGTTGACTAGGAAAAAACTCTTTTTCCAGCTTCCACGAGCATGGGAAGCTTGTGGCCCTTATTCATCTGGGTTACGGTCACGAGGTCGAAAGCCTTGAAGCCTAGGCGTTTGAGGTACTCCTCCAGCAGGTAGAGCGCCCTCGCGGCGCCGTTACCGCTTCCCCCAGCGGCTGCTATCCCCACCGACACCTTATCCATATATCTCTTGAAACCGAAATGGGTCTCGCATCTCCTGAGCCTGTCGAGGAAAGTCTTACCCGACTCGCTTATATCCCCCCAATAGACCGGCGTGGCGAAGAGGAGGGCGTCCGCCCCATCGATCTTCTCACGTATAGTCTGGAAGTCGTCCTCGAGGATGCAGGTGCCTTCCCGTCTGCACTGACCCCAGCCCCCGTCGCATGCCTTACACTTCTTGATGATGTGGTCGTTGAGGTTGATCAGCTCAGTCTCGTGGCCCATGGACTGGGCTCCCTCGAGAAACTTTTTGGCGGTGGTCGCCGTCAACCCGTCGCTGTTCGGGCTTGACTGTATCGCTAGAACCTTCATGTAGATCAGGGAGACCAGCGCGATCGCGGTAGAAAAGGGTTGATGCCCCTAGCCGAAGAACCGTTCCAGGGTCGTCTTCTGACCCGTCCTGGCGTAGCCCTTGTTCATCTTCTCGACGGCGTTCATCACCCGACTCTGGCTGAAGCTGTGCTCACCGCACAGAAACCCGATTATAGCCGCCGTATCCGGCTTCCTCCACTCGAGGCTGTAGTCGTCGGTGGTCCTGGGGTTCTTGAACAGATCCCGAATCTCATCGACTGGGTGGGGGAACTCGGCGTCTTTGATGTGAGGGAGAGCCCCCTCGAGTGTCCCGTATTCCTTGACGAGCTTCAGCGCCGTCTTGGGCCCCACGCCCCTGATCCCTTCGGGGTTGTAGTCGGTGCCCACGAGGATGCCTATGTCTATGAGCTGGTCCCTAGATATCCCCAGGTCCCTCATTATCCTGTCCAGCTCCAGTAGCTCCGGCTCGATCTTTATGTAGACGTTTTTCCGGGGAAGCTTCCGGCGGCCCGTTATGGAGAGGTTCCTGATGTGACGCGGTGCGCCGTACAGGAGGGAGTCGAAGTCTTGGCTCGCGGCCCCCCAGACGTCGCCCTTCGCCGCCATGTAGGCCGTCTGGGCCTCACCTTCCCCGGGTGCCTGAACCCATGGGACGCCCATGTGGGTGAGCAGGGTCTTGGCGTCTTCGACGATGTCGGTGGTTGCCAGCACGGCCTGCTGGCCGTAGAGGCGCGCCTTCTCGGCGTCCCCCTCCTTCACCGCCTTCTCGTACTGCCTCGAAGCCTTCCTCCGGGTCTCCCTTCTCTGATTGATGACCGTGCTCTTGAACCTGTGGGGCCGGCCGTCGAAGACGTAGACGATCCTGACGCCCGCCTCCATGAGGTTGCTGTTCCGGTAGATTAGTCCGCTGAGGTGGCTAGTCACCCTCCCCTCCCTGTCTCTGAGAGGCTCGCCGCTGCCACCCCGGATGATGGATAAGAACTGGTAGAGTATGTTGTTGCCGTCGAAGGCGACGGCGCGTCCCGCAAGGTCATCGATGGCGAGCTTCCGAGGCTTCACCAGATCGCCTAGCTTGACGCCCACGCCGTGGACCCCTAAGCCAGCTCGATGCGCTTCTTGCCTCTGGGGAGGCGGTAAACCTTGACGAGACCCTGGATCTCCATCTTCATCAGCATGTTTTCCAGGTCGTTCTCGCTGAGGCCGCTGAACCTCTTCTTCGTGTTCTTGAATAGTTCCTCGAACTTGAGCGCCCCGTTGCGCTTAAGGGTGTCCACGATGGCTGAGGGTAGTAGCTTCCACTGCA
Source organism: uncultured Candidatus Bathyarchaeia archaeon (assembly GCA_964618045.1). Classification (GTDB taxonomy): domain Archaea; phylum Thermoproteota; class Bathyarchaeia; order TCS64; family TCS64; genus RBG-16-57-9. Next base: position 6,122 of record CAZTZC010000009.1, read on the forward strand.
TCTTCTTCACCTACGCTATGTCTATGGGCGGCTTCCCCGACTCCTGGAACCGCGCCTGGTTGTCCCTGTACCACTTCTCCGTCTGAGGAGTAATGCTTGGCCCGATGTCCCCCATGGCGGTCTCGAAGTCGGCGAACCTCACGGAGGAGATCTCTGTGTCGCGTCTCAGTGCGTACAGCCCGGCCTCACGCACCACCGAGTCTATGTCTGCGCCGGAGTACCCATCCATCCGCCTGGCCAAGGCGTCCAGGCTTACGCTCTCATCCAACGGCATGTCCTTGGTCTTTATCTCCAGTATGCGGAGCCTCGCCTCCATGTCCGGCGGGGGCACGTAGACCCGCCTGTCGAACCTCCCCGGCCTTAGGACGGCTGGGTCTATGATGTCAGGCCTGTTGGTGGCGGCAAGTACGACGACGTTCTGGAGGCTTATCAGGCCGTCTATCTCCGTGAGGAGCTGGCTTATGACGCGCTCCGTGACCCTGCTGTCTGCGGCGCTGCCCCTCGAGGGGACCAGGGCGTCGAACTCGTCGAAGAATATGATGCTGGGTGCCGCCATGCGGGCCTTCCTGAATATCTCCCTTATGGCCTTCTCTGACTCGCCCACCCACTTGCTGAATATCTCGGGGCCCCTCACGCTGATGAAGTTGGCCTCGCTCTCCGTGGCCACCGCCCGCGCGAGCAGCGTCTTGCCGCAGCCCGGCGGCCCGTGCAGCAGTATGCCTTTAGGCGGGTTGATGCCGAGGCGCGTGAACCTCTCAGGGTACTTGAGCGGCCACTCCACGGCCTCCTTGAGGTTCTGCTTCACCTCCTCGAGGCCGCCCACCTCGTCCCATGGGATGTTGGGTGACTCTATGTAGACCTCCCTCATCGCCGTGGGCGTGATCTCCCTGAAGGCGTCGAGGACGTCTTCGTTGTTGACCACCATCTGGTCCAGGACCTCGTGCGGGATGCGTTTCTCCTCCAGGTTTATCTGGGGTAGGTAGCGGCGCAGCGCCTTCATGGCGGCCTCCCTGCTGAGCGCCTCCAGGTCCGCCCCCGTGTACCCGTGGGTTATCTCCGAGAAGCGCTGCAGGTTGACGTCCTCCGCGAGGGGCATGCCCCTGGTGTGGATCTGGAGTATCTCCATCCTCCCAGCCCTACCCGGGATGCCTATCTCGATCTCTCTGTCGAACCTCCCGGGGCGCCTCAGGGCCTCGTCTATCGCGTCGGGTCTGTTGGTGGCGCCTATGACTATGATGTGGCCTCTGCCTTTCAGGCCGTCCATAGATGCCAGCAGCTGGGCGACCACCCTGCGCTCCACCTCTCCGGTGACCTCGCTGCGCTTGGGGGCGATGGCGTCTATCTCGTCTATGAATAGGATGCTGGGCGCGTTCTTCTCGGCGTCCTCGAACATCTTACGCATCCGGGCCTCGGACTCGCCGTAGAACTTGCTCATGATCTCTGGGCCGTTGATGGCGTAGAAGTTGGCCTCAGACTCGTTGGCGACGGCCCTGGCTAGGAGCGTCTTGCCGCAGCCCGGCGGCCCGTGGAGCAGCACTCCCTTCGGGGGGTCGATGCCGAGGCGCTGGAATATCTCGGGGTGTCGGAGGGGCAGCTCCACCATCTCCCTGATGCGCCTGATCTCCTCGTCCAGACCACCTATGTCCTCGTAGGTGGTCCTGCTTGGCATCTCAAGCTCCGGGACCGGCTCGCTCATGATGCTTATGTCGGTGGTGGGCGCGATCTTGACGATGCCCCCGGGGCGCGTGCTCACAACCATGAACGGCACGCTGTGGCCCAGCATCATTATGAGGAGGGTGTCGCCGCGGGTCGCGGGCCTGTCGATGAGCCTGTCCTTGACGAACCTGATGAAGTCGGTGTCGACGCTTATCCTGATGTCCACCGGAGCCAGCTTGACGCTTGTGGCGTACTCGGCGTCCGCCTTCTTCACCGTGACAAACTCGTTTATCGATACGCTGCAGTTCTTACGGATGAAGCCGTCGATCCTTATCATCCCGAGGCCTTGGTCCTCCGGGTAGGCAGGCCAAGCCTTGGCGGCGGTCGGCTTCTTTCCCTCGATCTGCACGACGTCGCCGACGGTGACGCCCAGCGTCTTCATGGTCTCCGAGTCCATCCTGGCTATGCTTCTGCCCACGTCTCGCTGCTGCTTTGCTTCTGATACCTTTAACTGGACGGTGCTCAACTAGACTTTCACCTGAACGGATTCTCAATTCCTTGAAGGCGGAGACCGTTATAAATATTAGTCATGGCTCGGTGCCGATAGACAGGTACATAGTGGCCTAGATTACTTTTGTGGACTCCGCCAGTTCCCTGGCCTTCTTATAGTCTAGGTTGATCTTGCTCAGCAGTGTATATCTCTCAGGGCGAATTGACCGGGCGATGGTTAAGGCCTTGATGATGGTCTCTGGTTCGATTCCTAGGCCTTTGGCCGACGTGGGGGCGCCGATGGTCTTGAGGCTGTCACGGTACGCCTCCCATTCGAGGCCGTGGAGCTTCGCCATCATAATCATCCCTACTCCGCACTGTTCGCCGTGGAGCGCCGGCTTTTCTGCAATCTGGTCCAGTGCGTGGCTGAACAGGTGGGCAGAGCCGCTCGTTGGCCTGCTGCTGCCCGCTATGCTCATGGCGACGCCGCAGCTGACGAGCGCCTCCAGGAGAGTCCTGATGCCTTCCTGCGTCCTGTTCTTGATTAGAGCGGCGCTGTTCATGACGTGCTCCGAGCTCATGAGGCTGAGGCTGGCCGCGTAGCTGCCGTAGTAGTCGCCGTTCTCTTCGTGGGCTAGCCTCCAGTCCCTGACCTCGGTGGCCTTGGATATGATGTCGCCGCAGCCGCTCGCCGTGAACCTGTAGGGGGACTCCGCGATGATCTTGCTGTCCATGACCACGGCCACCGGAGACGCAGCCTTCACCGTGTACGGCCTGCCCATGCCCTTCACGGAGGCCAAGCTGCTGGCTATCCCGTCGTGGCTAGCCACCGTCGGGACGCTGATGAAGAACTTACCTGTCTTATAGGCTGAGAGCTTGGCGACGTCTATGTTTCTCCCCCCGCCTACCCCGAGGACGACGTCGACGTCGTTCTTGATGGCCTTTTGATTAACGGTTTCGACGGTGTCCAGTGTGGCGTCTTCTACGAAGATGCACTCGGCGTCAACGTCATCTGATCTGAGTATCTCTTCGGCTCTCTCGCCCGCTACCTTGTACGTTGTTTTCCCTGTCACGATCAGGGCTTTATTTATGTCGAGTTCACCGCATATGGGGCAGAGTTGGTCCAGCACCGACTCGCCCACGAGCACTATTCTGGGGAGATCGATCCTGTGTATGGCGTTGTATCTCTCAGACATACTCAAATTCTTGATAACCTTTCTGTAATCGGGGTCATATTCAGCTTGAGGCATACATATGTGTTTGCCATTTTTCGAAACATTTTATAAAGAGGCATATTTTTAAAGTACTTGGTCTTCCTTTCTAGGATACCTATCTCTTAACTACTTGTTTAGGAGAAATCTAAATGTCAAAAGAAACAGGGATACTCAAGGGAACCACGACGGTGGGCGTCGTCTGCAGAGACGGTGTGATTCTGGGGACTGACACTAGAGCCACGATGGGTAACTACGTTGCCAGCAAGCACGCGAAGAAGGTGTACAAGGTCACCAACAACTTGGCTATGACTATCGCTGGCGGCGTGGCTGTCGCCCAGAGGGTCGTCGAGATCCTCAAGATCAACGCCAGACTCTACGAGCTGGAGAAGAACAGGTCCATCCCGGTGAAGTCGGCGGCGCGGCTGGTTTCTAACCTGCTGTTCAGCAACCGTGAGGTTGGTAACCCTCTCCCCATGCAGGCCCTTGTCGGTGGATTCGACGAGACTGGGCCCCACGTCTTCAACCTTGACCCCTACGGCAGTCTCACAGAGGAGAAGATGGTCTCCACGGGTTCAGGGTCGCCCTTCGCATACGGTGTCCTTGAGAGCCAGTACAGAGAGGATAGCACGGTGGATGAGATGCTCTCCGTCGTAGTGAAGGCCGTGGACTCTGCCATGAAGCGAGACATCGCCAGCGGCGACAGCTTCGATGTCGCTGTCATCGACGCCGCTGGGTTCAGAGAGCTGTCCCCGGAGGAGAAGGCTGCAATACTCGACAACTGAGATCGGTAAAATGAACGAAAACACCCAGGGCTTAACCTACTCAGAGATAAGGCAAGCGATACTTGATAAGATACCCCCCGAGGTAGGGATAACGCGTATAGAGTTCGAGGGCCCGAGGCTGGCGATATACTGTCAAAAGCCCGAGATACTGCAGGAGAGGGGCCACATCGTCGGCGAGATTGCCGGCATAATAAAGAAGCGGATAGTGATTCGTAGCGACCCCTCGGTGAGGATGCCTGAGGTCCAGGCTGAGAGCATAATCAAAGAGATACTGGAGGAGGCTGGCCTCGTTCAGGCTTACTTCGATCCCGCGCTGGGGGAGGTGGTTCTCGAGGTCGAGAAGCCAGGCGTCGCCATCGGTAAGAGCGGCTCAAACATCTTAGAGATCGTCACGAGGACCCACTGGAGCCCGAACTTCGTGCGTTCTCCGCCTATACCGTCCATGACGATCAAGCAGATCAGGGGCTTTCTCTACAGCAAGAGCAAGGAGAGGGAGCGGGTTCTCAGGGAGACCGGTGAATCCATCTTCAGACCCATCTACCAGCAATCGGGCGACGTCAGGGTAACGTTCCTCGGCGGCAGCAGACAGGTGGGTAGGTCGGCGATCCTCGTCAAGACCCGTGAGAGCCAGATACTCCTCGACTGCGGCATCAATCCGGGTAGCAGGAGACCCATCCAGAGCTACCCAAGGCTGGACGTGGAGGAGTTCGACCTTAAAAACCTCGACGCCGTCGTCATAACTCACGCTCACCTGGACCACTGCGGCTTCCTTCCATACCTCTACAAGTACGGGTACAGCGGCCCGGTCTACTGCAGCGAGCCCACGGCCAACGTCATGACCCTTCTCCAGAGCGACTACATCGACGTGACCCGGAAAGAGGGAAACGTGCCGCCGTATAGCCCCGAGGACATATTCGAGGTCATACTCCACACCATCCCTCTTAGCTACGGCGAGGTGACGGACGTCTCCCCTGACGTGAGGCTTACCCTCCATAACGCTGGCCACATCCTCGGCTCGAGCTTGGTTCATCTCCACATAGGCAAGGGTCTCCATAACGTCGTGTACACCGGCGACTTCAAGTATGGGCCCACGGCGCTGCTGCAGCCGGCGTCTACCTATTTCCCCAGGGTCGAGACGCTAATAATGGAGGCGACCTACGGGAACCCCGACAACGTGGCGCCCAGCCGCGACGAGACCGACGCCGAGTTCGTCGACATAGCTAACAACATCCTCAAGCGGGGAAAGGTGCTCATACCCGTCCCCGCCGTCGGCAGAGCCCAGGAGATACTGATGGTCATAAACAAGTACATGCAGAGCGGCGACCTGGTGGAGGTGCCCGTCTACATAGAGGGGATGATCAGCGAGGCCACGGGCATCCACACCGCCTACCCTGATTATCTTAGCCACGAGATTCGGGATCAGATACTGAAGCAGGGTGTTAACCCCTTCGAGAGCGACTACTTCACGGTGGTGAAGCAGCACGACAGCCGCGACGAGATCGTGGAGGGGGGTCCATGCATCATCATGGCCACGGCGGGCATGATGGAGGGGGGCCCGATAATTGACTACTTCAAACGCCTTGCGCCCTACGACGAGAACGGCCTGATCTTCGTCAGCTACCAGGTAACAGGGACCATGGGTCAACGCGTCCAGTCGGGGATGGGCTCGGCTCAGGTCTACAACCAGGAAGGCAAGCTGGAGGTCATCAACATCGACATGAGCGTCCACACGGTGGAGGGCTTCTCGGGGCACAGCGACAGGAGGCAGCTGGTCAACTATGTGCGTAGGCTGAGGCCGCAGCCGAAGCGGGTGTTCGTGGTTCACGGCGAGGAGTCTAAGTGCGAGAACCTCGCGAGAACCGTATCCAAGATGCGTGGCGTGCGGGGTCACGCGCCGAGGCTGCTAGACACGTTCAGGCTGGCCTAGTCTCGGCTCCGCCATATCCTGATGTTTTTCGGCGTCACTATTACTCTTTCTTCTCCGAGGCGGGCTATGTCTCCCTCTATGAGCTGGGCGTACTCGTTGAGCTCGTTGATGCCTCTCTTGACGTCCTCTATGTTGTGCTTGGCCAGGGGGCTGACGTTGCAGATGACGATGTTGCCTGCCCTCACCTCCGCCTTGATGACGTCTATGTCCTCGTAGGCCCTAAGGGGGATCGCCTTTATGTACCGTGACGCAGAAAGCTCACGCTCCTCCTCTGATTTGCCTACCAGTTTGTCGAGCATACCCCTCATCCAGATAATTCATCGGTACTGTTATATAATATATTAATGGACGTTGTATAGATTTTTCCATAGAAAATGATGCTATTCAGTGCAGTTCCTCACGTTTTCATGAGAATATTTTATTTTTACAGCCTTTCATCTACTTGTTGAACAGGTATGCTTATCCTTTCTGATGGGGACATCGCGAAGCTTCTGGACATGGGTGAGGTCATCGACACCGTGGAGGAGGCGTTCAGGGAGTATGCGGAGGGAAACGTCGTCATGCCCACGAGAAGCACCATCATGGTGCCCAAGTATAACGGCAGCATAAGCTTCATGCCCAGCTATCTCACCGGCGTCGACGCCCAGGCCACCAAGATAATCAGCATCTACCCAGACAACAAGGGAAAGGGGCTACCCACCACCGCCGCGTGGATAGTGGTCAACGACCCTGAGACGGGGATGATCGAGGCGTTCATGGACGCCACCTACCTGACAGCCATGAGAACCGGCGCGGTCACAGGCGTAGCGGCGCGATACCTGGCACCGGAGGACTCAAGGGTCGTAGCCATATTCGGCGCCGGCGTGCAGGGACGCACCCAGACCTGGGCCGCCTGCACAGTCAGAGACATCGAGCGAGTCTACGTCTACGACCTGTACCCGGAGGCGCGTAAAAGATTCGCCGAGGAGATGACAGGGAAGCTGGGAATCGAAGTAATCCCCGCGGAGAGCGGCGAGGAGGCGTGCAAGGACGCCGACATCGTGTTGACGGCGACCACCAGCCCCAAGCCCGTGCTGAGGCGTGGATGGCTAAAAGACAGGGTCCATGTGAGCGCCATCGGGGCCTTCTACCCCGACTGGAGGGAGCTTGACACCGCTACCGTGGCCGAGAGCAAGCTCGTCATCGACGACTACGAGGGCATCATGCTTGAGGCAGGGGACGTTCTCATACCAATATCAGAGGGCGCCATAACTGAGGATCACATCTACGCAGAGTTGAAGGAGCTCGTGTCAGGCCAGAAGGAGGGACGCACGCCGAAGGACGGGGTGACGGTGTTCAAGTCCGTGGGTATCGCCATACAGGACAGCAGTGTGGCGAACCTGGTGCTCAGGAAGCTGAGGGGTTAGCCCGGCTCATTTTCTATCTCTAACTCTCGTTAAAATTAAATCCCTTTAGGCTTAGTTTTCTCTGATGCTGAGTGAGTTTCATGCTGAGTGATTATGGCTGGGTCTTCGGCGTAGTGTTCGGCTTCTACATGCTCATACTCATCGCCATAGGCTACCTCTCTGCCAAGAAGGTTCAATCCATCGAGGACTACTACGTCGCAGGCAGGAACATCGGGCCCGCCCTCATCGGCATCCATTACGGCACCGTCTACTTCAGCTCCGTGCTCATGATCGGGGGAGGCGCCTACGCGTACAGGTTCGGCTACGCTACCCTGTGGATAGCCATAGGCAACACCATCATGGGCGCCCTGCTCCCTTTCCTGCTCTTCGGCGGCAGGATAAGGTCGTTCAGCGAGGCGCTCGACGCGCTGACGCTGCCCGACTTCTTCAGGGAGCGGTACCAGAGCCGTTTCCTCCACGTCTGGACGGCGGCTTTGACCATAGTCTTCATGACGGTCTACCTGGTCTCGGTGTTCATGGGCGTCGGCTACATATTCAACGTGACCATGAACCTGAGCTTCGAGATGAGTCTCCTCATAACCGCCGTCATCGTGGGCTTCTACCTCGCCGTCGGCGGAACTGTGGCCTGCGTGTGGAACGACTTCATCCAGGGCACCGTCATGGCGGCGGGCACACTTTTCCTGACGGCCATGGTGATCCTGAGGAACGGCGGCATAGGCAACATCACCCAGGGGCTGGCGCAGATAGACCCGGGGCTTGTATCGTCTCCCGGCGTGTGGGGCTTCTGGGGACTCTTCAGCTACGTGATGGTTACCAGCATCGGGCCGTGGGGACTCCCCCAATCACTAACCCGGTTCTACATGATGAAGAACCCCCAAGTGGCGAGGTGGGGCATGATCTTCGCGACCCTATTCTGCATCGCCATGACCACATGCAGCTACTTCAACGGCGCCTCCGCCAGGTACATGTTCACGGTAAACGACGTCACGGTGCCTCTTACAGCCTCAGGCGTGCCGGACTACGACATAGTGATCCCTCGGCTCATCCTCCTCGTGCTGCCTGCGTTCATCGGAGCCATATACCTGTCCGCGGTCATCGCTGCCAGCCAGTCCACCGCCGACGCAGTGATACTCATGGCCAGTTTCGGGTTGGCGAGGGACATCTACCACAAGCTTGTGAACCCTGAGGCAACGGACGAGCGCGTCCTCTTCCTCAGCAAGTTCGCCACGGCGGCCGTCACGCTGGGCGGCCTGGTCATGGCTTACTTCCGCCCCAAGATGATACTGGACATGGCGATGATCGCTTGGGCGTGCCTCTCGGCTGCCATAATGGCGCCTTTCCTCTACGGCATCTTCATGAAGAAGGCTACGCGGACCGCGGCCGTCTTCACCTCGGTGACGGCTTTCCTGCTCGCGGTGGCGTGGGGCCCCTGGTTCCTCAACAGGCCCTACAACATGCACGAGTTCCTCGTTAGCCAGCTCTACGCGTGGATAGTGTTCCCGGTCGTCAACTACATTGCTCTAGCGAGGGGCTCAGGCGTCGTGGACGAGGGGCTGGTCGAACGGCTCTGGGCTTCCCTCAGCTCCGGATAGCGACTTCTTGGGTGCAACCCTCACTGTTTTATTCCAGCTTCCTCATAGTAAACCGATTCACAGACCCTGCGAGGTGTGTTGAAACGGCTAAGAAGTTCAAGGTCACTATAGATGAGGACAAATGCAAGGGCTGCCTCATATGCGTCCACGTCTGCGAGCAGCGTGGAGGCAAGATACTCAAGCCGTCGGACAAGAAGACGGCGCTGGGCGGCGTCAAGCCTGTGCCCGAGGGGGACTGCATAGGCTGCCGCTGGTGCGAGCGGTACTGCCCAGACTTCGCGATATACGTGGAGGAGATTCAGGATGCTTGAACCCGGTAAACACCTGGCCCTGGGTAACGTGGCTTGCGCCGAGGGCGCTATGAGGGCGGGGTGCAGGTTCTTCGCCGGCTACCCGATAACGCCGGCGAGCGAGATAAGCCACCACATCGCCGCCGAGATACCCAAGGTGGGAGGCTATTACCTCCAGATGGAGGACGAGATCGCGAGCATAGCCAGCGTCATAGGCGCCAGCTGGGCGGGGGCAAAGGCCATGACTGCTACCAGCGGCCCTGGGTACAGCCTCATGCAGGAGAACATAGGGTACGCCCACATGACGGAGACGCCTCTGGTGCTGGTGAACGTCCAGCGCAGCGGCCCCAGCACCGGGCAGGCCACCGACCCGAGCCAGCAGGACATAATGCAGGCGAGGTACGGCAGCCACGGAGACTACGAGGTGATTGCCGTCAGCCCGTGGAGCGTCCAGGAGATGTTCGACCTCACCGTCAGGGCGTTCAACCTGGCGGAGACGTACAGGACCCCGGTGATGGTGATGGCAGACGGAATGATAGGGCACATTCAGGAGAAGCTGACGGTGCCAGAGAAGGTGGATGTCGTGAACAGGAGGAAGCCGACGAGCAGGAAGGACACCCCTTGGGGGACGGACGATCCCAGCGGCGTGCCGCCGATGCCCGCGTTCGGCGAGGGGTACGCCCTCCTCGTCACAGGCTCCACCCACAGGCCTGACGGCGTACGCAACTACGCGCCAGAGTACCACCAGATGATAGTCTACCGTATAAGAGACAAGATACTCAACGCCGAGCCCAAGATACGCGACATCCACAGGGAGCACCTGGAGGACGCCAGGGTCGCCGTGCTGAGCTTCGGCGCCTCGGCGCGGCCCAGCTACGACGCCGTGGTCAAGGCGAGGGAGCAGGGCATAGAGGCGGGGCTCTTCAGGCTCAGGACACTGTGGCCGCTCCCGGAGGAGGAGATCAGGGCGCTTGCTGACAATGTGGACACCATACTGGTCGTCGAGATGAACGTGGGCAAGCTCGTCAAAGAGGTTGAACGCGTGGTCTGCGGTAAAGCGAGGGTCGCTAGCCTAGCCAAGGTGGGAGGGGTGCTGCCTCTGGGCCGTGAGGTCCTCGAAGATGTGAGGAGGCTGGCGCAGTGAAGAACCTGAAGTACTACAGGGACAGGTACGTGCGCAGCCAACCCAGCGCCTTCTGCCCCGGCTGCGGCGGCGGCATAATACTCAACTGCTTCATCCGTGCCATCGACGACCTGGGCCTGGACAAGGACAAGATACTCGCCGTCTCGGGCATAGGGTGCAGCGCCTGGATACCCAGCCCCAACTTCAACGGCGACACCCTTCACACCACCCACGGCAGGGCCATAGCGTTCGCCACAGGCGCCAAGACCTTCAACCCGGAGCTGACGACAGTCGTCTTCGTGGGGGACGGCGACGGCGCCGGGATAGGCGGCAACCACCTCATCCACGCGGCCAGGCGGAACATAGACCTCACCGTGATTCTGGTGAACAACATGAGCTACGCCATGACCGGCGGCCAGATAGCCCCCACGACCCCCCACGGCGAGACCACCGTCACCAGCCCCTACGGCAACCCCGAGTCGCCTTTCGACATCACCCAGCTGGTCAAGGCCGCCGGAGCCAGCTACGTCGCCAAGTGGAGCACGTACCACGTGGTCGAGCTCACCAAGAGCATCAAGGAGGCCATAACGCACAAGGGCTTCAGCTTCGTCGAGGTGCTCAGCCAGTGCCCGACACAGCAGCGCCGCATATTCAACCTCCGCGGCTCCATCGACAGCCTGCCGCCCCGGATACTGGACATGTTCAGCGAGAGCACCGTGGTCAGGGACAGGCCTGACAGGGGCGGCTACGTCTACGCGGTGCCCAAGGCGTCCCCGGAGGAGACGCTGAAGCAGGTGAAAGCAATGGAAGGCGTCGAGGCCAGGATCGTAGACCACATGGCTTACGGCAGAGTGGTCCGCGTGGACACCCAATCCCCAGACGCGGTCCACGACGAGCTGCTTGAGCTGGGCTCGGTGTCCGAAGTCAAGGACCACCTGGAGGGCAAGATAGAGCTCGGCGTCTTCGAGAAGAAGACGAGGCCCGAGTTCACAGACGCGCTGCAGGAGATCATCAGGAAGGCGAGAGGTGGCTAGGTTGCAGCAGAACATACTCATCGGCGGGACCGGGGGCCAGGGAATAGTGGCCAGCGGCGAGTTCCTGAGCGCGGCGCTCTTCGCGAAGGGCTACGAGGTCGTCTTCGGCCGGAGCTACGGCTCCGAGGCGAGGGGCGGGAGCTGCCGGAGCGAGATAATGGTCAGCGACCACGAGATCAACGACCTCCAGTTCGAGATGAGCGACATACTTCTGTTGCTGAGCCTCCCCGCCTTCGGGAAGTACATGGGCAAGGCCAAGAAGGGCTCCTTGGTCTTCGTGGACTCCAGCGTCATGGAGCGCGTCGAGGGGGGCGTCAGGGGAGACGTCGAGTTCATCCAGGTACCGGCTAGGGACATCGCGGTGCGACTGGGCAACCAGATCGTCGCCAACATGGTGATCCTCGGGGCCCTTTCGAAGCGCTCGGACATGGTGCACCTCGACCTGCTCAAGGAGGCCGTGGAGCAGAGCATGCGGCCCAGCATGAGGGAGATCAACCTCCGCGCCCTTGAGGAGGGCCATGACTCGATATAGGAGATGTGTATAACGAGCAGGTTGTATCCGAGTCGCCCGATCCCGGGGGTAGCCGGAGTAATACTTGACGGCAACCGCATACTTTTGAGCATGCGAGGAAAGCCTCCTTCAGAGGGAAAGTGGGGGCTTCCCGGTGGTGCGGTGGAGGTCGGCGAGACGGTTGAGGAGGCCCTCATCCGGGAGATACTTGAAGAGACGGGGGTGACGGTTAGGCCCATCAGGCTGATCACTTCCCTCGACTCCATCCACCGCGACGACGACGGTAGGGTGAGATACCACTACGTTTTGTTCGAGTATCTCTGTGAGTACGTCTCGGGTGAGGTGTCGCCCGGCTCAGACGCGCCTGAAGCGAGGTGGGTGAAGCTAGATGAACTCGACTCCGTGGACATCATGCCCAGCACGAAGAAGTTTCTGTTGAAGGTGCTCAGACAGGAGAACACCTCCTCATAATTTAGTAATTGGTTAAATATCATCGTGTATTGAACCCATCTGGTAATATGTTTGATATTAAGATCGATTTAGAGCTTGACTGCGGGAGCATGTTCTACCCCATTTAAGGTGAGTTAACGTGGCAGAGAAACCCAAAAAGATGGCGATAATCGTTCACAGCGGCACACTGGACAAGCTGTACCCCGTCTTCATGCTGGCCAGCACAGGCGGCAGCATGGACATGGATGTACACCTCTTCTTCACATTCTGGGGCCTCAACGCATTAAAGAAGGGGGGAATGGAGTCGGCGAAGCTCCCCGGCGTCATGAGCCTGGGAACGGGGATGATGAAGGGAAAGATCAAGAGCGTCGGCGTCCCCAGCCTCCCGAAGCTGCTTGAGATGACCAAGATGACGAAGAACGTTACAATCTATGCATGCAGCACCACCATGGCGCTCATGGACGTCACCAAGGACCAGCTCATCCCCGAGGTGGACGAGATCGTCGGAGCCGCCAGCTTCCTCGCCATAGCCATGGACGCCGACATACAGCTCTTCATCTAGGCTGAACACATGGGCAGGATGCTGGTACTCCTCTGCGACTCCCCGTACCACAACGAGAGCGTGGACCACGTGATAGAGCTGACGAAGACTGCAATCGGGAAGAGCCACATCGTCCCGGAGACCATAAAGCTCAGCGGTAAGAAGCTTAAGCCCTAGTTTTTTCGTTTATTTTATCCGTTCACGGCCGCTCTTCTGTACATCGGAGGAAGCCGGTTGCAACGTGTAAGCGTGGACGTGGGAGGCACATTCACAGACCTAGTGGCCTTCGACGAGGAGACTGGCGACGTGCTCAACATAAAGACGCCTTCGGCCCCGATGAACCCGGAGAGAGGCGTCGTGAAAGTCTTCAGACAATATTTAGAGGATCACGAAGCCTCCGCCGTGAAGATGGTGGGCCACGCCACCACCATCGCCACCAACACGCTTCTGGGGCAGATAAACCTGAAGCTGCCTGTGACGGCGCTCGTAACGACGAAGGGGTTCAGGGACGTCATCGAGATAGGCAGGCAGCGCCGAGCCGAGGTGTACAACCTGTTCTTCGAGCGGCCGCCTATGCTGGTCCAGCGTAGACACAGGTACGAACTAGAGGAGAGGGTGAGCCACGACGGCGAGGTGATCACGCCCGTCGACGAGGAGGGGCTGAACGAGATCATCGGTGAACTGAGGGGGGAAGGCGTCGAGAGCGTGGCCGTGGGGTTCCTGAACAGCTACGCCAACACGGCTCACGAGGAGCAGGTGTACGAGGCGTTGAAGGCGTCCCTGAACAGGGTCTACGTCACCGCGTCCCACATGGTGACCAACGAGTACAGGGAGTACGAGAGGTTCAGCACCGCCGTCGTCAACGCCGCCCTCATGCCCGTCATGTACACCTACATCACCCGTCTGGATGGGGACCTCAAGAGGCTGGGGCTGAAGGCGCCGCTGTACGTGATGCAGAGCAACGGAGGCATGGCCAAGAGCAACGTGATAAGCCGGAGGCCCGCCACCGTGGTCGAGTCGGGGCCAGCCGCAGGCGTCATCGCGGCTGCATGGCTCGGAGAGCAGACGGGTACCCAAAACATGATCAGCTTCGACATGGGGGGCACCACCGCCAAGGCGGGCACCATCCGCGGACGTGTGCCCGAGGTGGTGCCGGAGTACGAGGTAGCCGGGACGATACACATGGGCCGCCTCGTCAAGGGCAGCGGCTACCCCGTCAGGTTCCCTTTCATAGACCTGGCGGAGTGCAGCGCAGGAGGAGGCACCATAGCCAAAGCCGTAAACGGAGCCCTGCAGGTGGGGCCCGTGAGCGCCGGCGCCATCCCGGGCCCCGCGTGCTACGGGAAAGGCGGGGGGGACGCCACCATCACCGACGCGAACCTCCTCATGGGCAGGCTGAACCCAGACAGCCTCCTCGGCGGCGACATGAAGATACATAAACGCCTCGCCGAGGAAGCCTTCAGAAGCCTCGCCTCCGAGCTCGCTGTCTCCCCGGAGGAGGCCGCCGTGAGCGTAGTGCGGATAGCCAACAGCATGATGTCAAAGATACTCAGGATAGTCAGCGTGGAACGAGGCTACGACCCGCGGGGGTTCACCCTCGCCGCCTTCGGAGGCGCCGGACCCATGCACGCCTGCGCCCTCGCCGAGGAGCTCGGCATAGGGCACATAATAGTGCCGCCCAGCCCGGGGATGTTCAGCGCCCTCGGCCTACTGACAGCCGACCTGTTCCACGACTACAGCAGACCCGTGATCAGAGACGCCGAGGACGCCGACCCCGCCGAGCTTGAGAAGCTCTACGGGGAGATGGAGATCGAAGGGGTCGCGACTCTAAGCCAGGAAGGCATACCGGAGAGACGACGCAGCTTCAGACGGACACTGGATATCCGGTACAGGGGCCAGGGCTATGAGCTAAACGTGGACACCCGGAAACCCGTCACCCATTCGTCGTTATCGGAGAGCATCAAGGCTTTCCACGTCAAGCACAGGGAGGTGTACGGCTACTCCGCCGAGGAGGAGCCGGCGGAGATAGTGAACGCGAAGCTCAGGGTCATAGGGCTCCTGGAGAAGCCGAGGCTTAGACGCCGTCGAAGAAAAAGATCTGACCTGTCACCGGATCACAGGAAGGTATACTACGAGAGCCTAGGGAAATGGGTGGAAACCGAGGTGCATCAACGCGTCGCATTGAACGAGTTCAGGGAGGGCCCAGCCGTGATAGAGCAGTACGACGCCACGACCGTGGTGTACCCGGGTTGGAGCTACACGCCCGACGACTACGGTAACCTTGTTCTGAGGAGGATCGCGAGTTGACGGTGGACATCACGACCGTCGAGGTCATCAAGGGTGCCCTCATATACGCGGCGGAGGAGATGGGCATCGCCCTCAAGAAGTCGGCTTACAGCCCCAACATCAAGGAGAGGATGGACCACAGCTGCGCACTGTTCAACCACAGGAGGGAGCTCATCGCCCAGGCCGAGCACATACCCGTGCACCTAGGCAGCATGGCCTTGGCTGTCAGGGTGGGCCTCGAAACCTATGGGGGCGAGCTTGAACCCGGTGACATGCTGCTTCTTAATGATCCGTACATCAGCGGCACCCATCTACCGGACCTCACGCTCATAGCGCCCGTGTTCAGCGGCGGCGAGGTGGTCGCCTACGCCGCCAACAAGGCCCACCACACCGACGTCGGGGGGAAGACGCCGGGCAGCCTCGCGGCCGACAGCACCGAGCTCTACCAGGAGGGCCTCATAATCCCGCCCGTGAAGCTAGTGAAACAAGGCGTCATAGATCGAGATATACAGGCGCTTATCAGGAGCAACGTCAGGACCCCTGAGGTGCAGATGGGGGACGTCAGGGCACAGATCGCCGCCAACAACACGGGGGCGAGGCGCGTAGCCGAGCTAGTGGAGCAGCACGGCGTCGACATCCTACACGAGGCCATGGACCAGATCATGGACTACAGCGAGCGACGCATGAGGGAGGAGATATCCGGTATGCCTGACGGCGTCTACAGCGCCTTGGACTACATGGAGGACATACTGCCGGGCGGCGGCGACGTCGAGATAGCCGTCACCGTGACGAAGCTGGGAGACGAGATCACCTTCGACTACTCAGGCACCTCGAAGCAGGTGGAGAGGCCCGTTAACGCGCCCCTCGGCGTCACCGTGGCGGGGATATACTTCACGCTGATAAGCGTCACAGACCCGCTGATCCCGGTGAACGACGGATGCTTCAGACCCATAACCCTCCGGATACCCCAGGGCTGCATGATGAACCCGAACAGGCCGGCGCCCGTGGCGGGGGGCAACGTCGAGACGAGCCAGCGCAACGTAGACGTCCTGATGAAGGCCTTCAGCCAGATACTGCCAGATAAGGTGCCCGCGGCGAGTCAGGGCACCATGAACAACATAACCATCGGCGGCACGCTGCCGGACGGCCAGCCCTGGACTTTCTACGAGACCATCGGCGGAGGCAGCGGCGGCAGGCCCACCGGGGACGGCGTCGACGGCGTGCACGTCAACATGACCAACACCATGAACACCCCCATAGAGGCCCTGGAGGCTTACCTCCCCCTCAGGTTCCTCGCCTACAGGCTCCGTGCGGACAGCGGGGGCCCCGGGAGGCACAGAGGCGGCTGCGGCATAGAGCGCACCTGGGTCCTGACGAGCGACAAGGCCGTGCTCAGCATCATGGCAGAGCGCAACAAGATACCGCCGTGGGGCCTCCAGAAAGGCGGACCGGGGGGCTTAGGAGTCTACAAGTTGAGAAGGGCCTCAGGTGATGAGGAGGTGCTCCCGTCCAAGTGCACTGTCGAGATAAGGCGAGGCGACTCGTTGATGATCTTGACTCCTGGAGGCGGAGGCTTCGGGGACCCGTTGACGAGGCCCGTCGAGAAGGTGGTGGCGGACGTAGCCAGCGGCCTGGTGTCCCCAGCGTCAGCCGAGGCTGACTACGGCGTCGTGGTTGACCCCGAGACCTACAAGGTGAAGGCGGTAAAGAGGCCCTAAAGCCCAACACCGGCTCTTCAGGATCTGCTGATGCGTGGCTTGGGTGCCCTAATCGAAGTAGCCCCTCATTGCTACTACCACGAGGGATAGGACGAGGGTGACGCCGGCGCTGGCGTAGAACACCCACCCGATGGTGGACACGGATAGTACTCCACTCATGGCGAACATGCCGACGGTGCCGCCGAGGGACATTATCATCCCCCAGACCCCTGTGGCGGAGCCCCTGTCCTCCGGCGGCATCGCCTCCATGACCGCGGCTTGGCTGACGGGGAAGACGAGGACCGCGCATAGCCCAAGCACGGCGTTGAGGGCCGGAAGCATCCAGAAGTAGGGCGCCAGAGGGAACAGCGCGAACACGACTACGCTTAAGAGAAGCCCGGCGGCTATGGGTTTGAACCTGCCAACACGGTCCGAGAGGGGTCCAACGACGGGTAGGCTCACGGCGATGATGATGGCGTTCGCTGTCAGCGTCAAACCGATCATGAACTCGTTCATACCCATCTCTGCGCCCAGCAACGGGATGAATGCGATGAGCCCCCAGTTGCAGAACGCGTGGGCGAAGACCGCAATCGACGCCACGAGCACCTTCCTGTTGCCGAGGAGCCTCCTCAAGGTGGACGGAAACTCGGAGAGGATCATCTGTATCTGGACGCCGGGCTTCATGGGGCAGCTGACGCCCCTGTCGTCCTCCGTGTACCTCCATATGAGTAGGAACCCAAGTGCAGTGATTACACCTGATAAAACAAATAGAGGCCTATAATCGGGAAAGAACCCGACGAGGAAGCCGCCCGCCGCCGGACCGATAACCGAGCTCACCGCCCAGCCCATGTGGTAGCGGCCCATGGCCTCCCCGGCCTTCTCCGGCGGGTATTGGCTGGAGGCGTATGCCTCGGAGGGCGGGAAGTATATGCTGAGGGCAAGGCCGCTGACGAACATGGCCACGACTGGGAGCGTCGGTGTCTGGGCTACGCTGTAGATGAAGGGTACGATGGCGAAGAGAGCCATACCGAAGAGCATCATGTTCTTCCGGCCCAGGCTGTCGCTTATGGTGCCGGCGACGAGCCGGAGCAGGGTCTGCATCACGTTCCTGATGTTGTAGATGAGGGCGACGACGGCGGGGGTGACGCCGAGGCCGGCGATGAAGAGGGGCTGGAAGCTCTGGGGTATGGTCTCGCCAAACATGGCGAAGAAGGTTGCGAAGAGTATCGCCGTGAATATCCTCTGTGCCTTCCTGTCCATATGTTTCACCGAGTTTAACACCTTGATTGCTCGACAGGATTTAAACCCATATCAATATAAGCGGCGGATCGGTCAACTCTGTGATATGTGCCTAGCGGTTCCGGGGCTGGTGGAGAGCGTCGAGGGACGCACCGCAGTAGTCGACTTCGGAGGCATCAAGCGTGAGGCGGTCATCGACCTCATGGAGCAGGGCAGCGTCAAGCAGGGCACCTACGTACTCGTCCACACAGGCTTCGTCATACAGATCCTCGACAAGAAGGAGGCCGAGGAGACCCTGGAGCTTTGGCGCGAGGTTCTCAGCCACGTGGACGAACCCTACGGCGAGCTGTAGAGCCAGTCACTCCTATTTAACTCGTAGACTGCCCCGTCCATCCAGACGCCGTTGATCTCGACGGCCTTCTTCTCGTAGCCGATCTGTGTGAAC
This sequence comes from uncultured Candidatus Bathyarchaeia archaeon, assembly GCA_964618045.1. GTDB lineage: Archaea > Thermoproteota > Bathyarchaeia > TCS64 > TCS64 > RBG-16-57-9. The sequence goes on from CAZTZC010000009.1 coordinate 24,804, forward strand.
CCCGCCTTCTCGAGGACGCGGATGGAAGCCGTGTTCCTCGGGTTCGCCTCCGCGGTGATCCTCTCGGCGTCTGTCTCGGAGAAATAATGTTTGACAACTGTTCTGACCGCTGCGGTGCAGTATCCTTTGTTTCTCACAGGCGGCGTGACCCGGTAACCGATTTGTATGGTGTTGTCTTCTTTCTCTCTGGCGACCAGCTGCCCCACCTTTAAGCCCTTCTTCGTCTGTATTATGTACCAGCGTTGACCGGGTTTCTCTTTTAGCAGCCACTCCTCCAGCTCCTCTCTGGTCACCGGCTCCTGGGGCTCGTATTCGCCCACGTAATCAAGGTCGTTGTTCCACAGGTACAGGAACTCGAGGTCTTCTAGGCTGAAGGGCTTGAGATCAACCCTCTCTCCGGCGATCACGGTGTGTCTACACGGACTCAGACTGATAAAGATTTTACCCGGATGGAATCTCTTAAATCGTGGTCCTCTCTGAATGCTCGTTATGGCGAACTACTGGCGCGACTTCCCATCTGGACCAGAGCCCCCTGAGAGCATATACATCGTCACCGAGATACAGAGGAACAGCAGGAACAAGTACGAGTACGACGCCAGGATGGGGGTCTTCAAGCTCAACAGGGTTCTATACACCTACTACCCCTGCGATTACGGGTTCATCCCCCGGACGCTGGACGACGACGGCGACCCCCTGGACGCGGTGCTGCTCATCAACGAGCCAACCTTCACGGGCTGCGTCACCGTCGCGCGGCCCGTGGCGAACATAAAGATGGTGGACGGTGAGCAGATGGACGACAAGGTCGTAGCTGTGAGCACCACCGACCCGTTCTACAAGCACATCAAGAGCCTAGACGATCTGCCACAGAGCGTCATCGACGAGCTGACCTACTTCTACAACAACTACAAGCGCGCCGAGGGCGTCGTCACCGAGGTGCTCAAGTGGGAGGACGTGAAAGAAGCCCATGAACTCATAGAATGGGCCATGGACATGTACAAGAACCAGGAAGGATGACACGCTAACTACTTGAAAAACTGGACCACGTCTGTTAATAACAACTGACCCTAATATATCTCGGTTTAAATGAAGGAAGGATTTCTCTCGAACAAAGGCTACAAGATACACCACGTTGCCTGGGGCGAAGAGGGCCCAAGGGTTCTGATCATCCACAGCATGGGGATGGACGGCCACAGCATGGACAAGCTAGCCGAGAACCTGAAAGACAGCTATCAGATTCTCAGCCTCACGATCCTCGACCACGGGGACAGCGACCCACCCAAGGGACCCATAAGCCTCCCAGACCACGCAGAGGTCATGAGGGGCTGCTACACGCAGCTCGGTTTCACCCCGAACGTCCTCATAGGCCACAGCGTCGGCGGCATGATGGGCATGGTGCTAACAGCCGAGCACCCGGAGGAGTTCAAGGGGCTAGTGCTCGTAGACATAGCGCCCTTCGAGTCCACGGGGAGAAGCAGCCGCCCCGAGCCCCCTGAAAGCTTCAGAGACGAGGCCGAGGCGCTGAAGTGGCTGAGGGAGCGGTACCCCCTCTTCACCGACTACTACTACGAGAACCGCCTAAGGTACGCGTTCAAGAGGGAGGGAGGGGTCCTCAAGCTCAAGCCCCGCGGCGACAGGGTTCACGGCGGCCTGGTCACCGACCTCTGGCCCTACGTCGAGCGCATAGAGACCCCGACGCTGCTGCTCAAGGGAGAGCAGAGCGACCTTGTCACCCCCAAGACACGGAAGCGTATGGAGGAGACCATGCCAGACCTTGAGGTGGTCGAGGTCAAGAACGCAGATCACATGATACCGCAGGACGTCCCCGAGGAGTTCGAGAGGCTCGTACGGGGTTTCCTCGAAAAAGTCTACTGAAGCCGACGAGCTCCCCTTTTTTCTGTTACGGGATCCGATGGAAATCTCGGCGAACTTGTTATAATATTCAATGGGTAGGATGATTGGTAAGAGGCTGATTCAAGACTTGGAGAGGCTATGCGACCTATACTTCGAGCTGTCAAACGAGGAGAGGCTCAACATCCTTCACAGCCTCAGGGAGGAGAACATGAACATAACGTCTCTAGCCCAGAGGATAGACGTGACCACGCAGGAGTGCAGCAGGCACACGTCCCGCCTCTCGGACATAGGCCTCGTCCAGAAGAACCCTGACGGAGCCTACAGCTTGACGCCCTACGGGCGCCTGACGCTGCGCCTCATACCAGGGCAGCTGTTCGCCTCCACCCACCACAGGTACTTCAACACGCACACCCTCGATCACCTGCCCTCAGGGCTCGTGTCGAGGATAAATGAGTTAAGCGACAGCAGGTTCACCCAGGACGTCTGGGTCACCTTCAGCTTACTGGAGAGCCTGTTCAAGGAGGCCGAGGACTACGTCTGGATGATCCACGATCAGTACCTCCTCAACATACTGCCCCTCGGCGTCGAGGCCCTCAGGAGGGGCGTCAGGTTCAGGTCAATCGACCCCGAGAGCAAGGAGGAGCACAGGAGACTCGACGCCGAGAGACCCGGCTACATCGCGGCGGAGGACGAGGAGTACCTGCTTCAGGCGTATAGAGAAGGCCGCCTTGAGATCCGTCTCGCGGAGGCGATCCAGGTGTTCCTCTACGTCACCGAGAGGAGAGCCATTGTGGCGTTCCCGCTCGTCGAAGGCTCCTTCGACTACGTGGGCTTCGCCACGGAGAGCCCCGACGGTCTAAGTCTGTGCCGCGAAATCTTCGAACACTACTGGAGCAAAGGCAGCCCGCCCACGCAGGACAGGGTCCAGGAGTCTCACAGGACCAGAATGCAGCACCAAAAAGAAGCAGAGAAAGAGACATAACAACCACCTAAGCCTACTCGATAAGGGAGAGCCCATCAGGCAACGCGAGTATTATTCAATAAAAACTATAAAAAAATGGGGGAGGGGGGGGGGTCAACGAAAAACGCTGAATTGACGCCCCATTTACTAAAAGAAGCCCCGGAAACACCCCCTTTATGATCCAATCATATACAAAAGTGTAATCCACCGAACACGAAAACACCCCCCAAAAAAAAAGCTACTTCCGCGTAACAAGGATATTGAAATTCTCGATTTAATTAATAAAACTCTATCACATAAAAGTTCACGAAAAGTGAGGTGACGGTTTACACATCCCTTCAAATATTAAAGTAGTTCAAAATTTTAAAAAAAATTATTCTTTTGTAGTGCGTCTATTTTGTAAATAAGCAATTAGAATTAAAGGTATGAATAATAATCCCATTAGAACAGGAATAGCGATATCCGTTTTTTCGTTTTGAACAGAGATCGCTTTAAGAAGGCTAGGTAGCAGAAGATAATATGAAAATAGTAACATACCCACCTTCTATTTTTTTAAAAGATAAACATTTTGAAAATAAGAACGTGCACTAAAAAACATTGAAAACATCTAACTAGGATATATACAGAATGCGTGCACCGGCGAGGAAGTCACGAAAAATCGACCAACTTCGACCTAATAACTATATAAGTAATTTTAAAATTATCTATATGATTATTGGGATTATTTATTCCAATGAAACAACTATTTAATTTCTTTTGTAGCTATGGGTTGTTAAAATAATAATTCTCGTCTAAATATCTGTTGGAATTTAAATTCTTATGATATCGCCCGCAGGCCCTTTCTTATCTGTAATTTATTTCCTTCCCCCTCATGGATCTTAACATCTTTAACACATAAGTGCTTAAACCATTATACTTATAAGCGGATAAGCACATAACATATAATGCGGATAAGCAAGGTGAAACAGAGATGATGACAAGAGCAACAACCAGCGAAGGCATAAGACACCTTGCTTACTGGAAAAACGTCTAGCGTGTGGCGCGCAAAAAAAATTGTTGGTGATTGAAGTGGGTAGAATCAGCGCGATGCTCTCCGATGAGCTGGAGAAGAAGCTAAGGTTTAAGACCATCGAGGTATTCGGAGGAAAAAAGGGCGACCTATCCAGAGCAGTCGAAGAAGCCGTAAAAACATGGGTTGCCACAGAAAAATAGGTAAGGCAAAATAGAATCCAAGAGGGCAGCGCCAAACAGATAATGGGTCTAACCCCCCCTCCGCACGCGGTACAAGATAAGCGTACTACGATAAGATGCGCGCGGAACAAAACTGATTACCGTATTTTAGTAAACGGGCTAAAGTAAAAGAAAAAAAATGTGAAAGGAGAACAGAAATATGACAAATAGTATTCAGGAGCAAGAGAAGCGCCGTCCAATCATTCTCGAAGGAATAATCGGAGGCTTTGCTAAATCAAAGATCGCAGTAAAACTAGGAGTTCCTCTATGGGTCGTGAGGAGAGACTTGAAGAGGATGCGGTACAACAGGGATCCAGAGCTCAAGCAGGCGTACAAGGAGGCTGAGGAACAGGTCCAGGCGAAGGGACAATTAGTCACTAGCATACTCGGTGAGAGGTTCCAACGCATGACGGGGATGACCTTCAAGGAGAAGACGTTCAACAACATGATGAGCTTCTATAAACCTGAACTCAGGAAGATACTTAAAGCTGAAAACGAGTGCGCCGCGATTAGAGACCTGCCTAACAGCGTTAGAAAAACTTTGAAGCGTAATGGAATCATCGCTCAGGGGTGGAAAACTCCCGAAATCACCGCACACGCCCGTGCATATTTAACGGGTGTGCCATCTATGGATAGCTAAATTTGATCAAACGATTGGCGTAAAATTAATGGCCATGTTAAACAAATGGGCGGTCTCTGGGTTTCGAATGAAAGACACAGTCATTTGAGCATCCCCTTCTCCCGAACACGGTTAAAACAACGTCTAGAAATGACGTATCTTTTCGCGCGCACTTCTCTAAGAACCAAAACATCCGGAAAAAATACACATACAAAGATGCAAACTAGATGAAGATGATTAGAAAAAACGAAGACTTTGATATTGTTATTCCTTTTTATCGAGTTCCTTGATGAGAGAAAATAAATTCTCTATATCGTCTCTGCTGACTTTGAACTCATGGCCATATGGACAAAAGTCATGGATAACGCCCTTCCCGTTATTTTCATTATATACTAGTGGATAAAGCCGGCATCCTTCAGGTCTGAAAAAGTATATTTTACACCCGTCATCTCCTAGAAAAACGCATCTACCATTACGGTTTTTCAATCGACGCTCTCTTTTTTGTTTCACGACAAAATCTTTGATCTTGTATCCCTGCTTTGAGATCCTCTCTATATCAAAACGCGTTAGAGGCATACGGGTCTCTATGCAGCATTTGACACAGCTGTGAATCGTGCATGGAGTGCCGCTGCTCAGGAGATGTTTCTTAGTTTCATTTTTTTTAGAATCAACTTTTTTATATTCCAAGAGAAACGTCTCCTCAAACATCTATCATTTTTATTCATTAATATTGCATCTTGGATTCTTTGTTCGTGGACCCTTAAACTAAATAGGAGGCATTTAATTAAGCGCACCTGTAAACATATGATATTATATGCAATCACTTAGTTATCATTATTAATGGCTGAATATGTGAAAAGGGTTCATAGTGAACAACCTGATCAAGAGGAATACTATCACTGGCACAAAGAGTGTCCTGACTATCCACGAAG
>CAZTZC010000010.1:0-8782 GCA_964618045.1 uncultured Candidatus Bathyarchaeia archaeon
ATGTCCAGGTACCCGGCCGCGTCCAGCATCTGGTTAGCCAGGAACACGTTGTACTCGTAGGTCGTGGCGTCTGGGTTCTCGTATGCGGACCCGAAGAACTGTGGCGGGATGAACGTCTCAGTGGCGGTTCCGTAGCCGAGCCTCGCGATGTCGACCAGCTGCTGCTTATCGATGGCGTAGGCGATGGCTTTCTTCACCACGGGGTCCTGTAGCGCAGGGTCGGTCCTCTGGTTGAAGCTTATGACGTAGTCCCACATGCCCACACACCAGGTGTCCTCTAGGGGAGCCAGGTTCGGGTCGTCAGACGTGGTCTCGATGAACCCTGTGTCCAGCTCGTATCGCTCAGAGTCGGCTTCGCCTGTAGATATGGCGAGGTACCGGGCTGAGGATTCGGATATCACTCTCACGGTGTAGGTGCCCAGGTGGGGTTTGCCTTCCATCCAGAAGTCCTCGTTGGCCACCAGCTTGATCCACTCGCCGTCAACGTAGCTGTCCCACTTGAAGGGCCCCGAGCCGATGGGCATCATGTCCGGGTGTACCGGCCAGTCCCACTCCTTGTCGTTCCAGATGTGCTCGGGCATGATGGGGACGTCCTCGAAGTCGTCTAGGACCCAAGCGTAGGGCTCCTTCATGTGGACTATGACGGTGTAGTCGCCGTCGGTCTCGACGGAGTCGATGCGGTCCATAAGGGCCGTGTCGTAGGGTACTTCATGGTCGATGTAGTAGTCGATGGTGAACTTCACGTCTTCAGCCGTCAGCGGCTCGTCGTCGTGCCACTTGGCGTTCTCCACGAGGTTGAAGGTTACGGTGAGGCCGTCCGCAGAGATCGTCCAGCTCTCGGCGAGCCACGGCGCTATGTTCATGTCCGCGTCGTAGGAGACGAGGTCGTCGTACACCATGGACACCACGAGCGCCGATCTGCCGTCCGTCCCCATGATGGGGTTGTAGTACCTGATGTATGACGGGTACGCCATGACGAAGTCTGCGCCGTACTCCATGTCCTCGCGCTGCAGGTTGATGGTGGTGAGCCGGTTGTACCAGTTGAAGATGCCTCCGGGCATGCAGGTGTAGCCTGTCCACTCCTTCCTGATGGCGTGGACGTCGTCTGAAGTGAACAATGGGATGTAGGGCAGGTCCTCCGCTAGGATCTCCTGCGCCTCCCAGAGCAGCTCCTTCCTGGTGTCGAAGTCGGTCTCGGCGTTCGCCTGGTCGATGAGGGCGTCGAACTCGGCGTTGCTCCATCCGGGGTTGTTCCCACCGTAGTCCATGATCTGGTCCGAGTGGAACCTGTCGTAGAGGTGGCCGGGGTACGGTGCGTAGCCGTGGCTCATCTCGTAGACCTCGTATGTGTGCTCCAGGTCGAGGTTGTCGTAGAGGACCTCGTCGCTGATGGGGATGGCCTTCATCCTTATGCCGATCTGCCTGAGCATCTGTTCTATCACGTCGCCGGCGTCGACGCTGATGGTGTCCCAGTCGAGGGTCCACATCTCGAAGGAAAGCTCCTCACGATCCTCCGCGTACGCCAAAGGCGTCACTGTCGCTAGGCTTAATAGCGTCACTAAGAGTGCTGCTTGAATTACCTTTAGTTTCATTGGTCATATACTCCTTAGCGGATTGATTTTGTCATTATTAATGATTAAAACTTTCCATTGTTATCAACATAAAGTCTATGCGATACCCCTCCCTAGCACAAGAAACACACACCTCCGAGAGACCTCTGCCTCGTTATGTGTTAATGCAGGGAGCCAAATCGTCCAGTGTGATATTTATCCAATCTTTTTACGAAACGCATAGATCGTATCGCTGCTCCGTGATCTCTCGGCCCCATATCATGTGGGTCTTCTCCTCCGTGAGCTTGAACCCGTGTGTCCTGTACAGGTGGGCGGCTGCCTCCAGCTCGCTGAACGTCCAGAGAAACACAGAGCGGAAGCCCTGGTCTCTACAGAACTTTAGTGCCCACTCGACGAGCCGCCTCCCAAGCCCTACGCCGCGTGCATCACTTGACAGGAGCAGCCACCTGAACTGGGCCTCCTCCCTGCTGTGCTCCACGACGGCCGCGCAGCCGCATACGACGCCGTCCTTCTCCACGATCCACATCCTCTGGCGTGGATTGCCCTGGCTCAACGCGAACTCGGCCAAAGGCTTCGCTACATACGCCTCGAACGTGGTGTCCAGACCGTACTCCTCGTCGTAGACGACGCCATGGAGATACGTTATCAGGCCGATGTCCCCCGGCATCAGCCCGGTCCTGACCCTTATCCCGTTCTCCGCGTCCTCGAACACTGTGGTCACGCTGTATGTCACAGCTATAATATTCATCTGAATAATGTAAAATTATTATCACACTCAATCCATATTTCACCTGATTAAAATGGGAAGGCTGGTAGACAAGGCTCTGGAGTTCGCAAGCGAGAAGCACAAAGGCCAGCTGGACGACCAGGGGAGGCCCTACTTCTTCGCCCACATAGTCCAGGTCCACAGCATACTGAAGGACGTGACCGACGACGAGGAGGTCCTCTGCGCGGGGATTCTGCACGACGTCATCGAGGACACGGACACGAGCTACGATGACCTCATCAGGGAGTTCAACAAGCCCATAGCCGACCTGGTGAGGGAGCTCACACAGCAGGGAAGCTGGGATACGGGGTACTATTTCCCCCACCTCAAGACCAGGAAGGCTGTGATGGTGAAGTTCGCCGACCGCCTGAGCAACCTCAGCCGCATGGACGACTGGCCGGGGGACAGGCAGCAGGAGTACCTCGGGATGAGCAGGTTCTGGCCGGTGGAGCCGCCGGGGGACAAGGTGCCCTCACCCAACACCCCTGAGGAGCCGGAGAGGCCCTGAGGCTCGTCGCTGATAAGGTTTAATTATGGTCGTTGTCATTCAACCGTGAAGCTTTGAGGTGGTGGAATGAGCGAAAACGCTGACAAGGTGCTTAAGGCGATGAAGGACGCGGGTAAGCCCGTGCGTCCCGGCGACGTTGCCAAGGCTCTCGGGATGGATAGCAAGTTGGTCTCCAAGGCCATCAACGTCCTGAAGAAAGAAGGCAGGATACACTCCCCCAAGAGATGCTATTACGCGCCCACCGAGTAACCCTATTTATTCTTATTTTTCGTCCTGTAGGGTGTCGTAGGCTAGTCCCGTCGCTGTCTTGATTACTTCCCGGCACTTCGTCGCCCAAATGTCTTCCTCGGTGTATATCCTGTAGTCGTCGGGGTCGTCTAGGTCCAGGCCGAGGATGCCTGGGCAAGTCACAGACCCATAGGCCTCCTCGAAGGCCTCGGCGAGCCGTCTGCTGAACCAGTAAGGCCTCCTGCCTGGCTCCGTCGTCGGCGCGTCTCTCCCGTACCTGAGCCCGAGCCCCATGATGGCGCCCGACAGTGCGCCGCACACGTTCCCTGTGCGGGCAACCCCGGCTGCGAACCCTGTGGCGACCCTCGGAATGAAATCGGACTCTACCCCCATGGACTCGCTGAGGGCCAGCAGCACGGCCTCGCTGCAGAGGAATCCCTCCGCGGCGTATCCCTCGGCTGCTCTGACCGTTTTCTCTCTTGCGTCCATATCATCACCTCGCGGAGAACCTGAACACCGTGGATTGGTCATAGGTTTTCCCCGGCCTCAGCACCGTGGAGGGGAAGCTCGGCTGGTTGGGCGAGTCCGGATAGTGCTGGGTCTCCAGGCAGAGCCCAGCGTGCCTCGCGTAGGTTCTTCCTCTGCCGCTCTCCGAGCCGTCCAGGAAGTTCCCCGTGTAGAGCTGGACGCCGGGCTGGGTGGTCGAGACCTCTAGGACCCTGCCGCTGCTTGGGTCGTGTAGGGCTACGGCGGGCTCGCCTCCCCTGTTCAGCACGTAGTTGTGGTCGTAGCCTCCTCCGTATTCCAGCTGCTCGTAGGGCTCGGCTATTCTCTCGCCCACTCTCCGCGGCTTCCTGAAGTCCATGGGCGTCCCGTCGACGCCCCGTGTTTCCCCGGTTGGTATCAGCTCGCCGTCGATCGGCGTGAACAGGTCTGCGTCGATCATCAGCTCGTGGCCCAGAACGGTGCCCCAGCAGGCCAGGTTGAAGTACGTGTGGTTGGAGAGGTTGACTACCGTCGCTCTGTCGGTCTTCGCCCTGTAGTCTATTCTCAGCTCGGCGGCGTCGTTCAGGGTGTAGGTCACCCACGCGTCGAGGTTCCCGGGGTAGCCCTCCTCGCCGTCCACGCTACGGTAGTGGAGCTCCAGCCGAGCGGACTCGGAGTCGACGGCCGTGTGCGCCTCCCATAAGACCTTGTCGAAGCCTCTCGCGCCCCCGTGGAGGTGATGGGCGCCATGGTTCCTGGTGACTCTGTGCTCGACTCCGTCTATCTTGAACCGTGCCCCAGCTATCCTGTTGGCGTAGCGGCCCACTATGCATCCCATATACGCCTTGGATGTCAAGTACTCTTCAATGGTGTCGAAGCCCAGAACGACTTCGCCCAGCGCGCCGTCACTGTCCGGGGCGAGGACGCTGGTGACAATGCCGCCGTAGTCGCTTACCTTGACCCTTAAACCACCTTCGCCCTCCATGACGTAGAGGTGAGCCTTGGACCCGTCCGCCGTGGATCCCCAAGGCATACTGTCCATCTTCATGGTTTGTCTATAACCGTGGCTGGGAAAGTATTTTCCCTTCCCTAGCGATTGGTTAGGGGAGTAGGTTGAGAGGCACCATTCTGCTTACAGGGTTCGAGCCCTTCGGAGGCAGCCACGTGAATCCTTCCATAGAGGCTTGTAGGAGGCTCGAGGGGCGGACCTTCAACGGGTACAGGGTCGTCGTCGAGGAGATTCCCCTCCGGTACGCCGAGGTTCGCCCGAGGCTTCTGGAGGCCGTGGAGCGTCATGTTCCATCCGCCGTGGTGTGCACTGGCCAGTCCGGTGCCGCCACAATCAACGTGGAGAGGGTCGCCATCAACGTGGCGGACGCCAGGATCCCGTATAACTGCGGCGACAAGCCCCGGGACAGAGTCATAGTGGAGGGCGGCCCCGCGGCCTATTTCACGAGGCTGCCCTATAGAAGGCTGCTCAAGGCCCTCGAGGAGGCCAAGATTCCGTGCAGCCTGTCCAACAGCGCTGGTACCTTCGGGTGCAACCACGTGTTCTACGAGCTGATGCACATCCTGTCGGTGAACGGCGTCGATGTGCCGGCGGGCTTCATCCACGTGCCTCCACTGCCTGAGCAGGTATTGGAGAAGAAGACCGCGTCCATGAGCCTCGACACCATCGTGAGGGGCCTGGAGGCTGTGCTGATGGAGCTCTCCAAGGATCTCTAGATCCTCTCAAGCTTGAAGACCACGGGCCTGAGGCCGTCTGTGCAGCACGTTATCATTGTGCCCCTCTGCTTCATCCACGGGAAGTCGCCGCCCAATGCCAGATGGGCCACGTCCCTCTGGATGTCGGCCCAAGCCCAGCTGCAGAAGTTGGGGGGCATGGCCATGCCCTGGGAGACGAACTCCATGCCCACCTCCACGGTCTCGCAGCTCGGGTGGGCGCCCCGGTCGGCGTACCTCCGGAACACATCGGGGTTCGAGACCTTCTTGACGACTGTGATCTTGACGTCACGTATGGCCAAGCTTGCTCGGGTGCTGTTCATCTGTGGGGCTAATCAACTGTTCTGTGTATCCCGGCTCTACCTACCGTAAATACTGGAAAAATGGAATAATCTGCTATTTTAGCTAATGAACGTAAGAATTTTTCATGCATATCTGGTTTAAAACCGGTTTTAGATTGATATAATGGAAAAATATTTAGTATTCAGCCTATTTAGTTGCGCTCAATAATTCCTTTATATAATATATTTGTCAGGTCACCCGAAGCACTGTGACCCGTAGCGTCATCGTCGATCCTTCAGATGAAATTAGGATACTTCATGTCGACGACGACGTTAACCAGAGCGAGTTCCTTCAGTACTTCCTGCCAGAGATGGATGCGGCGTTCAGGATAGACTTCGTCAGCGACCCGTGCCAAGCAATGGAGAAGATGGGGTCCGAGATCTACGACTGTGTGGTGACGGACTACCAGATGCCCAAGATGAACGGTATCGAGCTAGCCGAGAAGATAAGGGAGAGCTTCGACCTGCCAATCATCATATACACGGGGCAGGGAAGCGAGGAGATAGCCGAGGCGGCGTTCTCAGCGGGCATCGACGACTATCTACGCAAGGAGATGGAACCAAGCCACTACCAGGTGCTAGCTAAGAGGATTAGGAATGCGGTCGAGAAGAAGCGTGTCGACACTCTATATAGGACGGTCATAGAGCAGACGAGGGATGCTTTGCTGATATTCGTCGATAACAGGGCCGTGTACGCGAACAAGGCGCTACTTGATCTCCTTGGGATAGAAGACATGTCCGGCTTTGGGGCGGACCCGTTCCACTTCTTCATGGAGGAGGACCGTGAAAGGGCTAAGGAGAGGCTTAAACAAGTCTTGACGCAGGGATACACCCCGGGATATTTCAAGTACAGGTTAAAGAGACAAGGCGGGCAGACAATCTATGTTGACGTTTCCACGAGCCCGGTTACATACAACGGTAAAAAGGGTATAATCTGTTTCGCCAGGGACGTCACGGAAAACGTTAGGCTTGAGGAAGAGAAGAAGGAGACCCAGCTGCGTCTACAGTCCTTGGTTAGTCTTGCCCCTGATGGCATATGCACCGTGGACTTCAGCGGTACAGTTACGTCCGTTAACTCGGCCTTCAGTAAACTGACAGGTTTTGATGAAAGAGAGATAGTAGGCAAAAATCTGCTCATGCTGCCCACGCTTAGAAAAGTCGATTTCATGGAAAATCTGAGACTGTTTACCTATGTTCTAAGGGGGCAGATGCCTCCACCCTTTCAGCTGGTGTATCAGAGAAAGGATGGGACTACGGGATGGGCTGAGGTTCACGGGTGTTTCATCGACATACAGGGGAAGAAGGAGATCCTAGCTATCATCAGAGAGATCTCCGACAGGAAGATGAGGGAGCAGGAGAAAGAGGAGTACAACAAACATCTGGAGACATTGGTGACTCAGCGTAAACACGAATTGATAGATACTGAGAGACTTATAGCGGAAGGAATAATGTCTCAGTTATGCGATGAACTCAACACGCCCCTAACCGATTTGAATGAGTTAATCGGTAACCTGAAAGATAATCCTGGTACCTTCGACGAGATACTGCCAACGATAGAGGAACAGGTAGACACCTCCTTGGAGCTCATTCAAGAAATAACTAGCAGGGTCGGTGACATGCCACTGGCGCTTCAGAAAATAGACATCGATTTGTTACTCAAGAAGGCTCTTGAGGATTGCGACGTCCCTGAGTCCATCAACGTTGAGGTCAATCATAAGGATGTAACTGACGTAGTCTTAGATCCTGAAAAGATGAAAAGGGTTATCACCAAACTGATCAGCAACTCGGTGGACGCCATGCCCAGAGGCGGTGAAATTAGCATCTCAACTGAGATGATGGGCGATGAGTTAGTGCTGGAAGTAAAGGACACGGGGAAAGGCATGAACCCCAATGTGCAGGAGAACATCTTCAAGCCTTTCTATACCACCAAGAAAGACGGGATCGGGTTAGGCCTCGTCTACTGTAAGAAGGTGGTCGAGGAACATGGCGGAAGCATTTCGGTGGAGTCTGAGACTGGGAAAGGGACTTTGGTGTCGATCAAGATACCAATGCTGACACCCACAACGTCGCTAGAGTATCCCTACTTAGAAGCTAACAACTATATTGAAGTATAGATCAACATCAATATATTCAATATTTCTTATAATAAGAAAAAGTGCATTCTGAGCTTAACCTTATTGGTGTTGACGGTATTCTACTGTTTAAATCGGTAGTTTTAATAATATAGATAAATGATATAGATTTAGTATACAGAACAGGTGAGAGTGTTGTCTGTACTAAGTAACACGAGGATGCTCGTGAAATCCCGGATCGAACCCATTTTCGCGTGGCCCTGGGGCACCCTGATAGCGTGCCTGATAGCGGGGAAGGGCTTCCCGCCCATAACTAACACCTTCCTGGCAGTGTTCTCGACGCTATTCATTACGGCCTCGGTGTACATATACAACGATTACATCGACATAGAGATGGATCGGCTTAACTTCTTGAAGAAGAACAGGCCCCTGGTGACGGGCGAGGTGCCTGTTGGGTTCGCCGCCCGTTTCGTCGCCGTCACGGCTGTACTCGGCTTAGGGTTGGCTTATCTCATCAACTTGAACGCGTTCATCTGGTCATTGGTTTACTTCGTTTTGTTCTTTGTATACTCGTACCCGGTTATTAGGCTCAAGAAGATGTACGTCGTCAAAGAGCTGGTGATCACCTCGGTGATGCCCTTGTCAAGCGTAATCGGAAGCTACGCCGTCCTTGGCGTGTTCAGCTTCCCCATATTCTACGCTGGGATGACGATGGCGGTGTTCTTCTTCTTGATGCTGCCCGCCCTGAACGAGTCCTTCGATGTAGACGAGGACGAATTATATGGGGTGAAGACGCTTGCTCAGACCCTCAGCTGGAGGTTCAGGACGAACATGATCGTGTTGGGTGTAGCCCTCCTGATCGTCATGACGTCGGCCGCGACGGTCTGGTTCGGTTTCAGCGTAGCGTTACCTCTCGTGACCCTCGCCGCCAGCGTGCTGTTGCTCAGGGTTCTAGCCACCATCTGGAAAAGCTTCGACAGGGACGTCGCCTACAGCACACGCATAAAGTTCCAGCTCTACTTCTTCGCTATACAGATAATGTTCGTGCTGGGAAACATGAACCTGTCCTTCCTCAACTTTTTCTAGAA
>CAZTZC010000010.1:8792-28965 GCA_964618045.1 uncultured Candidatus Bathyarchaeia archaeon
ATCCTAGTGACGCGTAAGCGTACATGAAGGCGTAGGAGATCGACTCTACCCAGGTCATGGGGTGATGAATGGGGGTATCAAGGTAGGGTTTGTGGAGCGTTGATCCATCAATGTGGTGGACTATATGCTTATATGGGAGGCGGGAACCGTGTCGGAAAATTCCTCCGAGAATTTTTATATACTTTGGGGAGAAGTTTAAACCGTTCTGGAGGACCATCGTTGGATGACCTCAGCGGGAGTTTGAAGATTTCTCCTCGCAGCATCGAGGAGATAAACGAGTTTCTGGCGAGAAAAGGCAACCCGGTAGTGGACGGCCTAGTAGAGGTCGTCGAGAGGCACGGCGGAGTAGAGGAGATCAACCGCAAGGCGAAGGAGGCGGGGAGCCTCGAGAGCCTGAAGGAGAGGCTGGGGAAGAGCAACCCGGGGTTCCTGGAGGACCTGAACTGGCTCCAGGACAGGAGGGACGACGGGGCCTTCATCGGGCTCGACGAGTACCGGGGCAGGGTGCTCGGCGACCGGGTGGGCTCCGTGGAGTTCGACGAGTCCCTCGCCGTGACCCTGGAGATAAGCGCCTGCAACTTCTTCCCCTTCATGGTTGAAGAGGCCAAGAAGGCAATAGCCGACGAGAACCTGATGCCCGCCCGGTACATCCGGGTGAGGTCCATGAAGGAACAGGTCGAGGACGGTGACGTCGACGCGTTCACGGCGGCCACCAAGGTCATCGGCGCCACCTATGTCCAGACGCTTGACAACAAGGGCACGCTGCCGGGGCCTGACGGGGCGCCCATAAACGTCCACCTAGGCGGCCCTGAGACCATCACCGGATACTTCGGCGGCGTCGGAGTGCCCAACAGGTACGCGCTCAGGTGGGCGGACGAGCTTCTCCAATACTACACGGAGCACGGCGTCTCCGAGGTGCTGAACATAAACCCGGGGACGGTGACCATCGGCTACCTACTCTACAAGATGGGCGTCGACGTCAGGTTCAAGATAAGCGTCTACATGGGCAACGACAACCCCTATGCCGCGCTGTGGACCCTCATCGGCGCCAAGATGTTCAGCCGCGAGGACGGGTCCACGCCGCTCATCGGGTTCAACCTCTCCAACTCGGTGGACAACTGGACGCTGGAGCAGTCCGGGTACATCAGGGACTCCCTAGGGCTCGGGGGGACCAGGCTGGAGCACCACATCACGGAGACGTGGAAGAGCATAGTGAGGCAGCCCTACGACAGGCTGGACGAGCTCGTGGAGATCGCGGGCAGGGTGGCGAACATCAGCGCCAAGCACGAGGGCGGCGTACCGAGCATCGAGATGACCCGTGAGCACCCGTCGGACATCCTGGAGTACTTCATGCCGAAGAAGGAGATAGAGGCGAAGGGGCTGATGCCCGCGTTGACGCGGAACTATCTGGACAAGCACGACTCGGTGAACAGGACCGCCAGGGTGCTCACCGAGAACGGGCTGGCGGTGCTGCCGGCCTGGAATCTACACGGGTAGGCGGCTAAGGGTCCAGGCATCCGGGCTTCAAGCCTAGCGGAAGAGGCGCAGGTTTATCGCATCTACTCTTAAGGGCCACGGTGCTCCTGCTATCCGAAGCCGTGTGGAAGGCGTGCATGGCCTCCAGTACGTGGTAGGTCAGCTCGCCGCTGGCCCTGTGGGGCCTGCCGCTTCGGAGGGCGTAGGCCATGTCGGCTAAGCCGACTCCTCTGCTGTTCTCGGTGTATCCGTGGCTAAGGGGGACGTTCCTCCACTCCTTGTCGTCCATGTGGAGGAGCTTCACGGGGCCGCCGAATGTGTTGGGGTCAGGGACGCTGAGGCTGCCCTCGGTGCCGTAGACCTCGATCCTGGGCAGCTGGGCGCCCCATACGTCGAAGCTGGTTATTATGGTTCCTATGGCGCCGTTCACGTGCTCTGTTATGCCTGCTACGTGGGTGGGTACCTCGACGGTGATCTCGGTGCCGTGCTTGGGCTGGCTGGTGATGATTCGTCTTGGGAACGTTATCCGGGTGGCTCCGCATACACGCCTGATGGGTCCTACTAGGTTGACCAAGGCGGTGAGGTAGTAGGGCCCCATGTCCAGCATGGGTCCGCCGCCGCGCTTGTAGTAGAACTCGGGGTCGGGGTGCCAGCTCTCGTGGCCGTGGCAGACCATGAAGGCCGTGGAGGCTATGGGCTCCCCTATGGCGCCGTCGTCGATGAGCTTCCTGCAGGTCTGGATGCCCCCGCCCATGAAGGTGTCGGGGGCGCCGCCGATGAGGACGCCCGCCTCCTTGGCTGCCTCCATGAGCCTCCTGCCGTCCTCCAGCTCGACTGCGAGGGGCTTCTCGTTGTACACCGACTTGCCCGCGTCGATGGCCCTCCTGGCTACGTCGTAGTGGGCGTCGGGGGTGGTGAGGTTGAGTACCACCTCGATCTCGGGGTCACGGTACAGTTCGTCGGGGGAGAGGACTCTGGGGACGCCGTACTCCTCGGCTCTGGCCTCGGCTCTCTCGGTTATGAGGTCGGTGCAGGCGACCACATCGAAGCTCCTGAGGAGCCTGCTGTTCTCGAGGTAGATGCCGCTTATGTAGCCGCAGCCCACGAGGCCCACCCTGACGGGCTCCATCGGCTTCACCTGGAGGCCCAGAGCATGCCTCTCTGGACTATCGTCTTGGCCTCGGGGACGTCGAAGTCTGACGCGACGTGGCCCAGGCTCGTGTAGAAGACGCGGCCCCTGCCGTACATCTTCTTCCAGGCGACGGGCACCGTGGCTCCCTCTATCCAGGGCGCGTGCTTCCCGGTGAACGTGGTGGCGGCGAGGACCCTGACGTGGGGGTCTACGTGCATGTAGTACTGCTCGCTGTGCATGCGGAAGTCTCGGAGGCCGGCGGTCACCGGGTCTTCGTGGTCGACGACGTTGACGGTGTAATCGATGATGCCTCCGGGGTGGGCGACCCACTGGCCGCCGACCATGAACTGGTACTCGACGTTGTCGCGGAAGGCGTCTCCCATGCCGCCGTGCCAGCCGGCTATCCCGACGCCGCCCTTCACGGCGTCCAGCAGCCCCTTCTCTTGTTCACGGGTGATGGCGCCCTGGGTCCAGACCGGGACGATGAGGCTGAGATTGACGAGGCTCTTGTCGAGGTAGCTGTCGAGGGTGTCGGAGACCTCCACCGTGTATCCTTGACTCTCCAGCCACGGGGCGAAGATGTCGACGCACTGCTTGGGCTCGTGGCCTGGCCAGCCGCCCCAGACCATCAAAGCTGATTTAACCATGAGGAATGATCGTCGGTTGATGGTTTAAGGTGTGTGTTGAGCGTCTCGTTTTGGTTGCGTGGATATTTTGCGTTAACACTTAGATGTTTCAAGGAGATCATTGGTTGATTAACTCCTTGATCTCTCTCACGATCTCCTTCACCGTGGCTTCGACTATCACCATGCCTTTCTCCCTTGTGGCCAGGGTTGGGTCACCGTATGTCCCGGTGGCGGAGAAGACACCGGCTTCGAGGTTCTGGGGGTCTCTCGTGAGCCCTCTGCCGTCGAGTGGGTGGTAGTCTTTCACGGCTTTAGTCATGTCCACTATCTCGGGTTTGATGTAGAGCATCATGCTGGTCTCTGACTCGTCGGCGTGGGTGCCTCCCTCCTGCTCCAGGATCGGCGGCAGCGTCTCGTCTATCTTGAGCAGGTTGGTGTATCTGAGGACTACTCCGTGTTTCTCTAGCTCCTCCCTTGCAGGCTCCAGGCCGCGGAGGGTGCTGATCCCCGTGTTGAGCACATAGAATTTCTTGGCCCCGTAATTGCTTAGGCTGAGGCATATCTCCACGATGACGTCCCGGAAGGTCTCGAGCTCCAATGTTACTGAGCCTGGGTACTCGGTGAAGGAGGGATAGTAGCCATACTGCAGGGTCGGCATGATTAACACAGGCACCTCAGCTGCTACCCGTTCCGTTAGGTACTCCGCCATGACCCAGTCGTTGTTTAGGGGCAGGTGTGGGCCGTGCTCCTTGGTCCTCGCGCCAAGTGGGATCATCACCACCTCGTAGCGGTTGAACGCCTCCTCGGCGTCCATCCAATTCAGGTTTTCCAGCCGGACACTTTTGGAAACCATCGGCTATGTAGTGGACGGATGTTTTGATAAGATTGGTGCCGCCGGAGTGATTTGAACACTCGGCACCCCGGTCTTCAGCCGGGCGCTCTCCCAGGCTGAGCTACGGCGGCACGCAACAATACACCAAGCGGACAAAATAAAAGCCTTACTCAGAGAGAGGAAACGCTACCCCGTTCCGCCGAAGACCATCTCGGAGAGCGTGCTCATGCAGGGGTTCCCGTAGAGCACCTTCATGGTCCTCCTCTCGGGATAGTAGACCAGCGTGTACAGCGTGCTCGCGAGGCCGTCATGCCTGCAGATGGTCAGCCTCGAGGGCTCCTCGTCTACGCCGTGGTCGCTCATCATCCCGTGGATGCGTTCCTCGGAGAAACTGCCGCCCTCGGCTAGAAGCTCGTTGACTCTGTCCCACCGGGTCGTTGAGGCCAGGAAAACCGGCGTGCCTCTAAGGTCAGGGGCGGCGTCATCGGGGTACACGGCGTCAAGGGGGACCTCGATCCTCTTCATCTCCTCGGTGTGGTAGTGGTTAGTGTTAACGAGCACCGGCCCCTGCGGCTGCCTCACGGCTGACTCGGTGGACGATATCTCCACGGTCCTGAGGGTGCCCTCGGCGTCCCCGATCATGAGGAGGGCGTCTCCTCCCCGCTTCGCCTGGGTGATGTGCCTTACCGCCTCCTCCGTCGTCTCACAGCTCTGCAGCGTCTCCTGGATGGCCAGGCTGAGGGGCGCGTAGTGCGTGGGCTTCAAAGTGGTGGAAGCGAAGTTGTAGATGACGGAGAGCCCTTGCTCGTTCATGCCGTCGATCATCCCCGGGAAGGACGCAGCCGTGTTCCCGAAGACGCTGTACCCGTCGTCCGGCACCGTCTTCCTGGCGGTGAGCATGAAGGCGTAGTCGTTGTAGAAGTCCATGTTCTTCACCATGACCGTCTCGCCGCACTCGGTGGCCTCCCTCTGGAACCCTACGGCGGTGCACGCGTCCACGCTGAACCTCGTCTCACCGACCCCCGCGAGCTCTAGATACATGAAGAAGAGAGCCGTCGATAGGTCGACCCCAGCCCCCTCCACCATCCCCTCAAGCTGCTCCGCCATCTCGGGGTAGTACTTGTAGACGTCGTCCCTTAGGAGCTTCGAGGCGCGTTTCTTGGCCAAGTGGTAGAACAGCGGCGTGGGGAGGTACCACGGCTTGGCGGCCATGAACGTAGCCGCCTTGGTTACCCGTACGGTCGCTTCATGTATTAAGTCCCGGTAGTACGTGCCCTGCTGGACCCCGATCTCACGCGGAGAACCCCTGAATACTGGAAACATCAATTAAGATTAACGATTTACCTGATATGTTTTCTCATCAAAAAAAACTATACGACGTGTATAACTCATCGGTTCAAGGTTAATACGGGCTCTACCTAGAGTCCAGCAAGCCCTTGACCGTATAGTACACTCCCTCGGCCACCAGTATTGGTATATACGCCAGGATATACAGCGTCGTGTACATGTCGTCCTTCAGTGTGGATGGGTGTAGCTCCTGGAGGAGTTCACGGGGCACCCGGGTCGCCCCGGTGAGCCGCGCCTCGTAGTCCAGCTTCACGTTCAGAGCCAGCCTCCTGAGCAGGCCGCTGTGCTCCCTGAAGATGCGGGCATGCTCCCGCTCGTGGCGGAGGATGGCGTCGTGTAGCTCCCTATACCGTTTCAGGCCCTCGTGGAGTATGATGGTGTCCGTCAGGTGGTTGTACTCGCCCAGCGCCCTGGGGCAGGGGTGGTAGTGTATCCTCGGCAAACCGACCACGCGGAATGATATAGTTTAACTGCACAGTTTTATCACGGTTACGGTCAGACGTGAAAACCCTATATCATCGGGTGCAGAGAAATACCCATGTTTAAACAGGTTTTCGATAAGCTCAAGGCGGAGGTCTCGGGCGACATCGCCATCCACTACGTCGCAGAGATCAGCCGCCACCACAGGATACAGGCGAGCCCGGGCATCAGGGACGCCTGCAACTATGCCGTGGAGACCCTCAGAGGCTGCGGCCTGGAGGCCGAGCTGCACAGCTACCCTGCGAACGGCAGAGACTATGACTGGACCAACCTCAGGTTCAAGGAGTGGAGCTGCCGCGACGCCTGGCTCAGGCTCGTGGAGCCGGCGAAGAACGAGAGATACCTCGCGAGGTACCAGGAGGAGAAGATCCACGTCATCCAGCGGAGCATAGCCACGCCCGAGGAAGGCGTTGTAGCCGAGGTCGCTGTGCCCGCCAACAAGGGCGAGGAGCCCGGCGACTACGAGGGACTGGACGTCACAGGCAAGATGGTGGTGACCGACGGGGACGTCCAAAGAGTACACAGGCTCGCCGTCGTGGAGAAGGGAGCCGCGGGCCTCATCTACGACGGCATGTTCGTCCGCCCCCCGAACCTGTACGAGGGCGAGCTCGACGACGACCTGAAGTACACGAGCTACTGGTGGACGCCAACCGACGAGCCTGGCTTCGGGTTCGTGGTCACGCCTAGGACAGGGCGGTGGCTCAGGAGGCTCGTGGAGAGCTCCAAGGAGCCCGTGAAGGTGCACAGCTACGTAGACGCGGAGCTGTACGACGGATACCTGGACAACGCGGTGGCGACGATCAAGGGCGAGACCGATGAGGAGGTCATCGTCATCGCCCACATCTGCCACCCGCAGCCCAGCGCCAACGACAACGCCAGCGGATGCGGCGCCGCCATGGAGGCCGCCAGGGCACTGAGCAAGCTGATAGCCCAGGGAAAGCTAGCCAAGCCGAGGCGCAGCATCAGGTTCACCCTGGTGCCCGAGATGAGCGGCACCTACAGCTACCTCGCCGAGCGAGAGCAGGACATATCCAAGATGGTGGCCGCGTTCAACCTCGACATGGTGGGCGAGGATCAGGACAAGACCGGCAGCGTGCTGGTGCTGCACAAGACCCCAGACAGCTTCCCCAGCTACGTGAACGCCGTGGCAGAGGCGGTCTTCGAGGAGACCCAGAAGGAGGTGGCCAGCATAGGCATAGGGCCCCTGATGGCGACCTTCAGGCACGCCGTGTGTGAGTTTAACGGCGGCAGCGACCACTACATATACACAGACCCCACCGTGGGGGTGGGCTGCCCCATGCTGATCCAGTGGCCCGACAAGTTCTACCACACCAGCGCCGACACCATCGACAAGGTGAGCCCCCACAGCCTGGCCAAGGCCGCGTTGATCGCGGGCACCTACGCCTACTTCCTCGCGTGCGCAGGGGACGGGGAGGCGCCGTGGATAGCAGGGCAGGTGGCTGCGCGTGAGAAGCAGGCCATCATCAAGACGGTGATGGAGACGCTGGACAGGGTGGCGGCCCCCGGGATGGACACGCGTAAGGTCAGTGAGCAGCGTGACAGGCTCAAGGAGAAGCTGGGGTTCGACGCCGACGTGGCAGCCGAGGCGCTGGCGTCCATTAAGAGGATCGCGCCTGGCAGCGGCGACTTGGTTCAGCGCCACGCCTCGGAGATCAGGGCCTTCGCCGAGGAGGAGTACAGCCACGCCGTAAAGGCGATTGAGGAGCTCGCCGAGAAACAAGGCATCACGGAGCTACCAGCCAAAAAGATGAAGGAGAAGCCCGAGCCCGAGGGAGCCGACAGGGTGCCTGTGAGGCTTCACAGGGGCCCGCTGTCCACCCGTTACTGGATCGGGAGGCTGAGCCCTGAGGACCAGGAGGCTTACCGTGCGCTGAACAAGAGGCTAGGCTTCGAGTACGGCGGCCCCATCACCTATGCCCTGTACTGGACGGACGGCGTGCGGAGCATCCGTGAGATCAGCCGGATGATCGACCTTGAGATCGGCATGACCAACCTCGAGTACCTCGTGGAGATGTACAAGTACCTCGAGAGGATGGGCGTGGTGGGGTTCCACCGGTAAACTTTATACTCTTCTTTTCTTCCCTATAGAGCGCGTGGGGGCCGGTGGTCTAGTGGTATGACATCGCCTTGACGTGGCGATGGTCGCAGGTTCGATCCCTGCCCGGCCCACCAATCATTTCTCGTCAGAAGCCGTTAAGCAGGGACAGGTAGACCATCGAGATCACGAGGTGTATGAGGGTCACCGTGAGGCATATCTTGAAGAACTGCATCACCGAGATGGGGCACCCCTCACGCTCCGAGACCCCCAGCACGATGATGTTACTGGGCGACCCGATGGGCGTCAGGTTGCCGCCCAGGTTAGCCCCCACCACGAGGCTCCACCAGATGCCCGGCGACAGCCCGCCGGCCACCCACCTCTCGATGACGGGGGCGAGGGTCGCCGTCAACGGGATGTTGTCGATGACCGCGGACGCCAGCGCGGAGAGCCACATCACCGTCAGAGGCAGGTTTTCCGGGTACCTCCCCGCCAGATCCAGCATGGCCGCCGACAGGGCATCTATGACTCCCACCTTCTGGAGCCCGTTGATGGACACAAAAAGCCCTGCCAGGAATACGAGGGTGGTCAAGTCTATCTCGCTCAGCATCCCCGCCGGCTCCCTCACGGAGAACGCCATCATGAAGAAGCCCCCGGTCAGAGAGACGAGGGCCGGCGTCAACCCAAGGGCGTCGTAGAACGCGAACAGCAGCACCGTCCCTGTGATGACCGCGGAGGCCACAGCCTGCCTCCACCCGAACTCGATGGGCCCAAGCTCCCTTATGGCGAACCCTATCCACTCTTTGAACTCGGCCCTACGGAGGTCGAGGGTGACGCCGGGCTCCAGCTCAGCCGCGACCAGCTCCTCGACGCCGTCCATAACGACGTACGGGCACAGGAAGCTGGGCGAGTCGGCGAAGTAGAACCTGAGGAAGATCAGCACCGTGACCAGGAGCAGCACGACGCCCAGGGGCGCCATGGTGAAAAGGAACATCCTGAACGAGATGCCGCCCGCTATCGCCACTATGATGTTAGGGATGCTGCTCATCAACAGCATCATGCCCCCCAGGTTCACCACTATGGCCTGGTACACCAGAAGCATCTCGGGCCTCATCTTCAGGGCCCGCGTAAGCACTATGGTCATGCTGGCGCAGATGAGCATGGCCCCTATGTTGTTCAGGAACAGCGATAGGAACGCCGTGAAGACCAGCAGAATCGCCGCAAACATCCTTGGGCTCCTGGAGACCTGGAGAATCCGCACGGCGAGCCACCTGAATATCCCCGACTTCTCGGCGCCGTTCACCAGAAGCATGATGCCGAAGATGACTCCGAGGATCTCTATGTCGATGAACCTCAGTATCTCAGACGGCTCCACTGCGCCGACGAGCACCATCCCGAGGGCAGCCAGCAGAGACGCATACATCTTGTGCACGCGCTCAGTGGCGATCAGGGCTATCGCGACTACGAAGATTACGGTGGAGAATATCTGGACCGGGTTCATTCTTCAGGCTGCTCGCTTACATCAGTTTTCTCGGTCTCTCTCCGCTCGATACGAAGCTTCTCCTCGACCTTCGTGTACTCAGACATGAGCTGATCATACGAGTGACTACGCAGCCTAACCACAAGGTTCCACTTATCCGATATCTCTCCCTCGATCTTCAGCTTCGACTCCGCGATGACGGCCAACTGCTTCCTGATCTCCTCAAGCTCGTGGTTCACCTGAACCTGGAACCGGCTCTCTATCTCCTCGATCTTGGCCGTTGACTGGGAGATAATCCTGAGCTGCTCCTTGACCTCGTCGAGCTGCTGCCCCATCTGCTGCTGAAACCTCTGCTCTATCTCACCTATCTTAGCCTCAAGCTCCTCCTGAGTTATACTTTCAGCGTCTTCAGCCACTTTAATCAGACATACATTCCTCGCACCGTTAAAAACACCATCCATTCACGAAACCTTTCTAAGCAAGCGTTGCATCAACGTTGAGATACCTATGAGGCAGATCAAGATCACGCTAGTCGCCGTAGTCGCTTTAATCATCCTGTACTTCATCTACACCCAGGCGAGGGCCATCGCGGCGCCGAACATATTCACCATCGTCATAATATTGATGGCTGTCCTGATCCTGTCCAACGTAGCCAGGACCTGGATGAGGGGATACTGAGAGAAGCAAGGCCCTTCAAATGAAGAAGTCTGCTATCATGGAGGCCACGTAGACAAGCATCGCGGCGTGGAAAAACGGCAGCGCCATCAACATGTCACCCGGAGACTCACCCCTATGGATGAGCAGGTTCGCCGCGGATAGCAGCAACAGACCAACAGCTAAGCCGATGACGGCGACCTCCTGTATAGCCTGCTCCTCTGATGGTGCTTAAGCGCTGATCCGCCACCACTCGTCTTAAATCGCCCCGTTCCGCTTCACCTATTATCACCCCAGCCAACTGGGACGGAGAACATCAACATGGAACCCGACAAGGTGCTGGACTGCACGGGGCTCTACTGCCCCGAACCCATATTCAGGACCCGCATGGCGCTGGACGAGATGGAGAAGGGCCAGGTGCTGGAGGTCTCAGCCGACGACCCCGCCGCCGAGGCCGACCTCCGCAGGCTGGCCGAGAGGATGGGCTACGAGGTGATCGGCGCCACAAAGGACGGCGACGAGGTAACCCTTCTAATAAGAAAATGAGTCCCATGGTCGCCATCGGCGACGCGTTACCTACTCTTTATAATCCATGGTATCACTTCAAGAAGTAATGTCCAAAAGAGTCTACATGGACAACGGAGCGGGGCGCCCAGTCGACCCCCGCGTCCTCGACGCCATGAAGCCGTACTTCACCGAGCACTACGGCAACCCCGCGTCGGTCCACTCGGAGGGATTCAAGGCGCTTGATGCGCTGAAGGAGGCGAGGAGCGGCGTCGCCCAGCTGATCAACGCCGACCCCTCCGAGATCGTTTTCACGTCCGGCGCCACCGAGGCAAACAACCTCGCCATCCTCGGCGCAGCGCAGCACAACAGGAAGAAAGGCAGCAAGATAGTGAGGTCCGCCGTCGAACACATCAGCGTCATCAACATATGCAAGGAGCTGTCCCGGGAAGGCTTCGAGATAGCCGAGTGCCCCGTGGACGAGACAGGGGTACTCCTCCTAGGGGAGCTGGAGAAGCTCGTGGACGACGACACCGTTCTGGTATCCGTCATCGCCGCCAACGGCGAGATAGGGACGCTGCAGCCGGTGAAGGAGGCCGCCGCGCTGGCGCATAGCCACGGCGCCCTGTTCCACACCGACGCCACCGCCGCGGCGGGCCAGATACCCCTCGACGTGAAGGAGCTTGGCGTCGACCTCATGACCCTGAGCAGCAACGACGTCTACGGCCCCAAGGGCGTCGGCGCCCTCTACATCAGGAAGGGGGTGAGGGTCAAGCCACACATGATCGGCGGAGGCCAGGAGAACGGCCTGCGCTCAGGGACGGAGAACGTCCCCGGCATCGTCGGTATGGGCGAGGCCGCCAGACTCGCGGGACAGGAGATGGACGCCGAGTCAAAGAGGCTCGCAGCCCTCAGGGACAGGCTCATCGATGGGGTGCTCGCCTCCAACCCCGAGTCCTACCTCAACGGCCATCCCACCAAGAGGCTGCCCAACAACGCCAACATCAGATTCAGCTACATAGAAGGGGAGTCCCTCGTCCTCAGCCTGGACGAGCTTGGCGTCCAGGTCTCCACGGGTAGCGCCTGCGCCGCCAAGACCCTGGAGCCCAGCCACACCCTGCTGGCCTGCGGCCTCAGACACGAGGAGGCCCACGGCAGCCTGGTCTTCACCCTAGGAAAGAATAATAACCGCGATCATGTGGAGTACGTGATACAGGAGCTGCCGGGCGTCGTGAGGAGGCTGAGAGCCATGTCGCCTCTCACGCCCGAGGAGCTGAGATAGCATGTACAGCGAGAAAGTACTGGAACACTTCAAACACCCCAGAAACGTGGGCGAGCTGGAGGACGCCGACGCCGAGGGCACAGTAGGCAACCCGGTGTGCGGCGACGTGATGACCATGTACATAAAGGTAAAGGACGACCGCATCGAGGACGTCAAGTTCAAGACCTTCGGTTGCGGAGCCGCCATAGCCACCAGCAGCATGACCACGGAGCTCGCCAAGGGAAAGACCCTCGACGAGGCCATGAAGATAACGAGGGCGGACGTCGCGGAGGCCCTGGATGGGCTGCCCCCCGTGAAGATGCACTGCAGCAACCTCGCGGCCGACGCGCTTCACGAGGCCATAAAGAGCTACAAGGAGAAGATTACCAAAAAATGAGTAAAATAGTCAAGTGCAAGATATGCGATCAGCCAGAGGACGAGATATGCCCGCTGATGACGGTGATCGTTGAGGAAGACGGGGAAGAAGTGGCATACTGCTGCGAGCAAATATATAGGAAAGATAAGAAAGAGATATAAACAAGTAGACGCGAGTCCATGCACTTAGGAGTCAACGCCTTGGATAGACAGAAGCTTGCTTCTCTAGTATCGGCCATAATGAACGCCCCGCTGATCACTTTACTCACATTCATTCCATTGGTCCTGAGGTACGGGAACGGGGACACTCTGAAGCTCTTCGCGGTCACCAGCTTCTTCGGCTGCTTCCTGCCCCTCGGCATGGTGGTAGCCATGGTGAAGAAGGGCGTCATCTCGGACTTCTACGCCACCAACAGGCTGGAGAGGTTCATACCTTTCCTCGCCACCATAACGTCCTACGTGATGGGCATAGTCGCCCTCGTCATAGTAGAGGCGCCGCCGCCGATAACCGCCCTCATGGCGTGCTACATAGTGAACGGCCTGGTGCTGCTGGTGATAACCTTCAAGTGGAAGATCAGCATCCACGCCTCAGGGGTCACGAGCCCCGTGACGGCCCTGGTCTATCTGCTGGGCACCCGGATGCTCCCGCTCTTCATGCTGTTCCTCCCGGTGGCCTGGGCGAGGCTGGAGCTGAAGGCCCACGATAAGAAGCAGATCACGGCGGGCGCACTGATAAGCACGGTGCTCACCTGGCTGCAGATGACCTTCTACGTCCACTACCTTTTCATCTAACACGCAGACTCGAAGCCCTGCGAAAATGAGACCAGTATTAATGAAAATTAGGATTTTATTTTTCCAGCAATCATGGCCCCGAACTCGTAGCACTTCCGCCACTCCTCCTCGGTGGGCTTGTAGCTGAAGTCTAGGTCGTTCTCCACGAGCTCTATGCCTGCGAGCCTCATCTGCTCCTCTACGAACCTCTTGGCTCCGCCCGCCCAGCCGTAGCTGCCGAAGGCGGCGCCTATCTTGTTCGCTGGCTTTAGGCCGCGCATGTAGGCCAGGAACCCGGCGACCGTGGGATAGACGTGATTGTTGAGTGTGGGGCTGCCCACGAGTACGGCGCGTGCCTCCAGTATCTCGGTGATGACGTCGCTGCGGTGGGTCCCTGTGAGGTTGAACACCCTGGTCTCGACGCCGGTGCTGCTCACTCCCTCGGCTATGGCGTACGCCATCTCCTGGGTGCTCTTCCACATGCTGTCGTAGGCGATGACGGCCCTCGGCTTCGTCTCGCCGCTCACCCACCGTGTGTACGCCGCCAAGATGTCGCCGATGTCCTTCCTCCATATGACGCCGTGGCTGGGCGCTATCATCTCTATCTCGAGGCCCGCGAGGGCCTTGATGGCGTTGTTGACGGTGCGGCTCAGAGGCATCAGTATGTTGGCGTAGTAGGCGGTGGCCTCCTGCCAGAGGATGGCCTGGTCTACCTCGTCGTTGAACCGGGCCGTGGAGGCGATGTGCTGGCCGAAGGCGTCGTTGCTGAGGAGCAGCCTGTCCTCGGGGATGTAGCTCACCATGCTGTCGGGCCAGTGCGCCATGGGCACCGGGGTGAAGCTGAGGGTCTTGCCGCCCAGATCAATCTTGGGCATCTCCTTTATTCCGACCAGCTCCATGTCCCCGTAGTACTTCTTGAGCACCGGGATGCCTCGCTCACTGGAGATTATCGTGGCGTTGCTCGCCTCCTTCGCGAACCTGGCGAGAGACCCAGAGTGGTCTGGCTCCGCGTGGTTCGCCACGATGTAGTCGATCTCCGCCGGGTCCACCACTTCGCGCACGTGGCGGAGCATGGTCTCGTAGAAAGGCGCCTTCACGGTGTCCACGAGGGCCGTCTTCTCCCCCTGCACTATGTAGGCGTTGTAGCTGGTCCCCCTGTGGGTGACGTAGCCGTGGAAGTTCCTGATGTCCCAGTCAACGGCGCCCACCCACGTGACCCCATCTTTCAGCTGAATCAAAACATCACCTTAACGAGTCTGCATCTGAAGCACGGGATAAAAGGCTTATGTGGAGCCCTGTAACCTTGTCTCTGATAGCGCATGAACCTGGCAGCCTCCACGCTCCACCTCCTGGACAGGCCGCTGGAGCAGGTCTTCCCCGACCTCCTGAGCCTCAACACACGGAACATCGAGCTGGTGGACAGCGGCCACCACGCGTTGAACCCCAAGTTGGTGGAGCGGCTCCAGGAGCTCAGGTCAAGCTACGACCTTTCGTTCAGTCTACACGCCCCCTACGCCGACACCAACCTGGCTGCGGATGACGACCTCATCAGGGAGTGGATACTCAAACGGATACGGGCGTCCATCAGGTTCGCCAGCGAGCTAGACGCCGCCTGCGTCGTGGTGCACCCAGGCTGGACGACTGCCACGGACAGGTTCATGAAGGGGCGGGCCTGGGACCTCAACCTCAGGTCCCTGAACTGGCTCCTCAGGTACGCCGAGGAGTACGGCGTCGACCTGCTCATAGAGAACGTCCCCGACTCCATGCCTTATCTGCTGGTCTCCGTAGAGGACTTCGAGCTGTTCTACGAGGAGATGGAGTACGAGATGGGCATGGTGCTGGACGTGGCCCACGCCAACCTCAACGGCGAGGTGGCTGAGTTCATAAGTCGGTTCAGCGGCAGGATTAGGCACGTCCACGTCAGCGACAACGACGGCGAGAGCGACCAGCATCTGCCCATCGGCGACGGCGGCATAGACTGGGGCAGAGTGATGGACAGGCTGCGGGGCGGCGGGTTCAGCGGCTGGGTCGTCGTCGAGTCGTACAGCGATGTGCCACGGTGCCTCGAGTACCTGAGTCCTCTCATCTAGGCAGCGGGAGCTCGATCTCCATCAGGTCCTCGGCGACGAAGACGTCCTCGAAGACCTGCCTCGCCTCCTCCAGCAGCACACCTGGGTCGAAGTACCTTGAGCTTATGTGGACCAGCGCGAGCCTCTTGGCGCCGGCTTCCCTAGCCACCTCCGCTGCCTCTCGGGCCGTGGTGTGGCCGTCCTCCTCCGCCCTCTCCTGCAGCTCGTGGCTGAAGGTGGCCTCGTGGATGAGCAGGTCGGCGCCCCTGGCTAGCTCGATCATCTCGGGATAAGGCCTCGTGTCGCCGCTGATGACGATCCTCCTGCCCTGCCTGGGCGGATCGGAGACCTGCGTGGGCTCGACGGTTCTTCCCTCCACGGTCACCGCCTCGCCGTGCTGCAACCTGTGCCAGAGCCTTCCCTCGGGGACGCCTAGGGCGTTAGCCTTGTCTGGGTAGAACCTGCCCGGCCTGGGTTTCTCGAGGAGGCCGTAGCTCCAGCTCTCCACCCTGTGGCTGGACCTGACGGCTACGACGTCCAGCCTTTCGTCGCTGTACACGACGCCCGGCTCCAGTATCTCGTGGATTATGACGGGAAAGGTGGGCCCACCCAGGGTCTCGCTGAACGCCTTGACGTACTCCACGGTCCCCGACGGCCCGTAGATGTCCAGCCGCCTCTCCCTCCTGAGCAGGCTCATGGTCTGGAGGAGCCCGGGCAGCCCCAG
Organism: uncultured Candidatus Bathyarchaeia archaeon; assembly: GCA_964618045.1. Taxonomy (GTDB): domain Archaea; phylum Thermoproteota; class Bathyarchaeia; order TCS64; family TCS64; genus RBG-16-57-9. The sequence goes on from CAZTZC010000010.1 coordinate 24,580, forward strand.
CACGTGGTCGCCGTGGAGGTGCGTCAGGAATATCTTCATGTTTCGCCTGAACCCGACCCTGGCGCGGACCATCTGGCGCTGCGTCCCCTCGCCGCAGTCGAACATGAACAGGTCGCGGCCCAGCCTCACCGCCACGCTGCTGCTGCCCCTCCGCGTGGTGGGCATGCTGCCGCTGGTTCCTAGGAAGACTACTCTCATGGAGGGCTCCCTTGAAGTAGACGTCGGGGACGATAAAAGCTTGAGTGGTCGCCCGATGCGGACGAGGAAACGCTCGCCTAGAATCCTTGGGCCACGTCTAGCGGCTCAGGGCTATAGCTCCGTGAAGCTCAGCTGGCCCCCTGTGATGCTGAGCTCGTAGAGCTGGTTGGGGTAGGGCTTCATGTTGAAGCTCTCAAGCTCCTCGCCTGTGAGTATGAGGGTCAGCTTCCTCTGCTCATACGTGTTGCCCTGGCTGCCGGGCATGATGCCCTGGAAGCTCTTGGTGACCTGGACCACCATCTGGTTGATCTCCTCTGGGACGTCGGGGTTGCTCATCATCACCATAGGGGGCTTGCTGCGGACCTCGACGAAGTCGATCTGGAAAGCCTCCTTGTTCTCGGGGTCCCTTACGGCCTTCACGGACTGGACCTTGAGCTTTATCCTGCTGCTTATCATCTCGCCGCTATACGTTGCCGTAAGCTACGTGAAATAGGTATCGGTCAGAGGGTCTTCACGTAGTCCGCTATGAGCCCTGCGACCGTGACCTTGCCGTGCTTGGACTTCACGGTGTCCGTGGACACGATGAGGCCCGACCCTGCCGCCTCGATCCTCTCCTCGGCCCCCGGCATGAACAACGCGTGGACGCAGGCGGCGGCCACCTTGGCGGCTCCCTGACGCTTCAGGGCCTCTATCGCCCGGGCCGTGGTGCCGCCGCTGCTTATGATGTCGTCGAACACCACCGCGTTTACTCCGTCGACGTCCAGGTCCTTGACCTTCATCGCAATCTCCCCGGTCCGGCGGTCCCTCGACTTCTCGAAGTAGCCGTGTCTGCCTCCGAGGACTTTCCCAGCCGCCTCGGCGAGGTGTATGGCCCCCACGTCGGGGGAGAGGCTGTAGGCGCCGTCGTATCCATGCTTCTTGACGTAGTCGGCGAGGAGCGGTACCGCTGATAGGTTGTGCACCTTCACCCGGTGACCCGCCTCCATCTCCCTGAGAGACGACGCGCTGTGGGCGTCGACGACGACGAGGTCGTCTACCCCGGCGGCCTCCAATAGCCCGAGGATGACGTCCAGGCTCAGCGCCTCCCCCTCCAGGAACCGTTTATCCTGCCTCATGTAGGCCAGGTAGGGAACACAAGCTATGACGCGTTCAGCCCCGAGATCATTAGCCGTCTTCGCCATGAAGAGCAGCTGCAGCGTCTTCCTGTCCGGGTCTGGGGCAGTCGTCTGGACGAGGATCACTGTTTCGTCTTCGATGCCCCCCGGCAGCCGCAGATAGCTCTCCCCGTCGGGGAACAGCCGGTGTTCGGCTGGGTTGGCGTGCACCCCCAGTTTAGCCGCGATGGCTTCACCGAGTTTATTGGACGCGGGTCCGGGTATGACTATCATAGCATAATTGAATACGCTTCAGATAGATAAGAGTCTAGTCACACGCCGCCCGCGTCCACGCCGAGCCTCGACGCAGTTTATGAGGCTTCCCCGGGCTACATCGAGAATATGAACAGCAGGCCGGCGGCGAGCACGGCGGCGCCCCACGCCGCCCGGTTCCACTTCATGACCTTGGCCCCGTCGAAGACCCCGAAGGGGAGAAGGTTGAACAGCGCGAGGCTGGCGTTGATGTTCATGCCCGCCAGCGCGAGGGCGGCCACCAGCGGGCTGCCCGTGGCGAGGTAGACGGCGAAGTAGAACAGCCCCATCCCGATGTTTGTCGCGGGGCCCGCGATGCTCACCTTGCCGTAGTCGTCCCAGTTCATCAGGCCGCCGATCATGACGGCGCCAGGGGCGATTATCTTCAGCGGCGAGATCAGGCTGAGGAGGGTGAGCATCAGGCCCTGCCTGTTGAGCCTGAACTCGGCCCAGTACCCGAGCCTCTGCGCCATGAACTTGTGCGCCACCTCGTGGAGGATGAAGGCCAACCCGAATATGAGGAAGTAGGCGCCGAAGACTACTGGGCTCGCCATGACCCTGCTCCAGTAGCTTATGAGAGGGATAGCCAGGATGACCGCGAGTCCTACGGCGAGCTCCCGCAGCTCGGTCTGGCTGAACCAGAACAGGGTGCGCTTGGACTGCGGAGCATAACTGTAGCCGGTGGGCTGGAAACCCGTCTGCCCCGTGGTGCTCCGGCTGTAGTCGTAGCTGCCGGGGCAGTCATGCATCTCCGGGAGCCTGTGCTCGGAGCAGAAGTAGCCGCCGCAGTACTTGCACCTGAAGGGCATGTACTCGTCCTTGCCGCACTTGTCGCACTTAACCATGTGGCTGTCCTGCCGATGTTTACGCTCGGTGCCGTATATATGATGTGGAGCGTGGGGCGCGTCCCGTGGACGGCGTCACGTGTCCCTCAGGCTTTGGGCCAGTCTCCGCGTGTCCATACGCACCTTCTCTAGGTCTTCCTCCGTCGGCTTCCCACGGATGTCACCCATCCGTCCCTTGGTGCTTCCCTCCTCCCAGCCGTGGAACTCGGATAATATGCACCACTCCGCGGCGACGTCGAACCCTATGTGCTCGAAGAACTGGCCGGCGTACTTCACCGCCGGAGTGGCCTCGCTGAGCCCCGTGTGGGGGCCCGAGTAGGTGCAGAAGATCAAGGCATGTTTGCCCGGCACCCGGGGCGAACCCGTCTTCACCAGCCCCATCTTCCCGTGCTTCACAAAGTTTCTTCGCAGGTAGTCCGTCACCGGCTTGGGGGGGTGCCACTCGAAGGAGGGGAAACCCAGGCAGAAGAGGTCGTAGTCCGCGTAGTCGACGCCTTCCGCCTCCTCGACCCTGAGCATGGTCGGCTCATGTCCTGCGTCCTCCAGGCCCTGTTTAACCGCCTCGGCGACCTTCTCGGTGTTGCCGGTGTTGGACCAGTACACGACTGCCGTCTTCAATCTCATCAACCCAATTAACAGTGTCGCCGGTTGTTATTGGATTTAACGCGAATCGAAGACATCGTCAGCGACTGTGCAGCTGCAGGGTAAAAGATGCTGGTTGAGAGGCGAGGCCTATATTAACAGGGTTTCTGGAATACTATCGAAGGATCGTGCAAGCATCCAGATGGTAATGATCGAGTTACTGTCCGAGCTCATCAGAAACAGGTGCGTCAACCCGCCTGGCGGGGAGATGAGGTCCATCAACTCCATAAGAGGGTACCTGCGGCTGCGTGGAGTAGACAGCGTCGTCTACGAGTCTGCGCCAGGGAGGGGCAACCTCGTGGCCAGAATCCCCGGCGCCGGCGGCGGCCCCGGGCTGATGTTCGGCCCCGGCCATATTGACGTCGTTCCCGTGGAGAAGCCGGATGCGTGGGAGGTAGACCCCTTCCAAGCCGAGGTCAGGGACGGCTACATGTGGGGCCGCGGCTCACACGACATGCTCTTCATGGTGACGGCCCACGTTCAGGCCTTCGCCGACCTCAGCGGCTCGGGTTTCAAACCCAGAGGAGACCTGACGCTTCTGGTGGTCTGTGACGAGGAGGACGAGGGGGCCCACGGAACCGGGTGGATGCTGGAGAACCACCCGGAGATTGTTCAGGTGGACTACGCCGTCTCCGAGGCCGGGGGCTGGCCCCGGGAGCCGGGCGAGGTAGTCTTCACATACGGCGAGACCGGCGGAGGCTCCAGCCCAGTCGAGTCCGGCTTCGTGGCGGCGATGGAGCGCGCCGTGCGGACGGAGATGCCCGGCGCCTCGCTCGTCCCCGAGACCATGCCCGGTAAGACAGACTTCAAGTTCCTGCGTCCGCTGGGAGTGGAGTGCTACGGCTATGGGCTTTACGACCCCGACACGCCGCCGAGCGCCCGGATGGTCCACGGCCCCAACGAGCGAGTAAGCCTGAAGACCCTGGAGCTCACCCGAAGAGTCTGCTTCCACCTCGCCAAGGACTTCCTGAAGTAGGTCCCACCTAGTGAAAATGGGTTGAATATCTAAGTTCAGCCAGCTTGTTCAATTTCTTAAACCAAGAGGTTGAACGATTGAGCTCTCTTCCTAGCTAATAGGAAAAGAACCAAGATCACCCCAAACAACATCGATAGGGGCGGGAACCCGGGGATTCCAGTCACTCTGAACTCGTCTGTGAAGCCGTCGACCTCCAGCTTGTGGGTGCCTAGAACCGTGGGAGTGTAGGTGAACTCCACGGTCTCGGTCTCCCCGGGCCCCAGCGTCACGGTCTCGGTCATGACCACTTGGCCGTCTATGAGAAGATCTAAATCGTCTG
>CAZTZC010000011.1:0-28622 GCA_964618045.1 uncultured Candidatus Bathyarchaeia archaeon
ATGCATGAGCTCCAGCAGTTGTTATCAAGACGATGAAAGCAATGGAATTAATTAGTCCATGTAACAAAGAACTCTTCCGCCCAAGATTATTTTCCCGTAATTACAAGTAACCTGACACAAAACCACCTCGAAAAACGCTTATAGTAAGTAACCTACTACAAGGAACACCGAAACAGTGGTGCGACTGCCGGGAATCGAACCCGGGCCGTCTGCGTGGCAGGCAGAAATCATACCGCTAGACTACAGTCGCTGCAACCCATAAACCAACGTGCCGGATATATTTCTTACCCTCGAACGTGGATCACCGATCTCGAAAAGTTATACGTAGAAGCCATAAACAACAAGACGCCATGGTATCCTTCCCCGACGCCCACTTGACGTGCCCCAGCTGCAAAGCCGTGGTGCCCTGGAGCCATGCGTGCATCAACTGCGGCCACGAGCTGCCGCCAAGGCAGCGTGAGGAGGACCCCTTCGACGTCCTCAGGGAGAGCCTCAGGGACGAGGAGAACAAGGAGAAGGCCGCCGAGGAGCTGAAGGCGGTGCTCCCCGAGCCCGCATCCGAGGAGGAGCCGGAGGGCCGGCTCGCCCAGCACCTGCTCCGGCGGCTGAAGATACTGGAGATGGCTGACGCGGGGGCTATCAGCCACGAGGTGTTCAGCAGGCTCTACACGGAGATCATGGAGAAGACCGAGGAGCTAATGGACCAGTACACGGACATCGGGGGAAAGGCAAACGAGGCCGCCGAGATACTGTCGGAGACCAGAAACCTGGTCGAGCAGAAGCAGGGCCAGCGGGAGAGGGGCGAGATCAGCGACCAGGAGTATTCGGAGGAGCTCGACAGGCTCCGGAACGTCATAGACAAGATCCAGGACAGCATCATGCGGCTGAGGGCGCAGAGGAACGAGCTGGGGCTGGGCGGCGACACGGGGGAGGACGTGGCCAAGCTGAAGGAGATGCAGAGGAAGCTGCACCATTATAGGGGCAACCTACCCTTCATGGTGGCGTCGGGTTCGGTGCCCAAGTCCATGCAGGAGACGGTGTACGAGGACCTATGCCAGATGGTGGAGATCATGGACTCAAACTTGGAGTGGGAGTACGTGCACGAGGAGCCCATATACGAGGTGGAAGAGGGGCCTGAGGACGAGCATGAGGAGCCGGTGGAGCAGGAGGCGGCGCGGGCCGAGGACGACGACGCATTCAAGGAGCTCGTCAAACACGTCAAAGGCCACGACGACGAGATAAGGCGGCTCCTCAGGGCGGTCAGGATGAAGGACAACGTGCTCCTGCTGGGGCCCCACGGGGAGGGCAAGACCGAGACCCTGCTGCAGCTACAGAGGATCATGGGCGGAGTCTATCTCCACTGCAGCGAGGAGGTCACAGAGAGGGAGCTCGTGGTGGGGTTCAACCCCAGCGCCTTCGTGGGAGAGGACCCGGTGCACAACGGCGTCCTCATGCAGATAATGCTCAACAAGGGAGATGATGCGCCCATAGCCTACATCGACGCCGTCACCAAGCTCCGGCCTAAGACGCAGGCCACCCTCTTCGAGGCCATGAACAGCAAGACCTTCACCAGCCCGGTGGACGGGAAAAGATACAGTCTGCCCGACGGTTTCTGCGTGGTGGCGGCCAGCGACCTGGACCGCGTCGCACAGGACACGCCTGACCAGGGGCTGCTGGACCGGTTCGGGAAGACCATTATGTGGGGCAAGACCCCCATGGAGAGCATCCAGGGGCTCGTCGCCAGGCACGCGTTGCCCGCACACATATTCGACTTCATAACCTGGGTGAAGCTTGAGGTGGACAAGATGAGGTACATGACGCCCGTCAGCGTCAGGAACCTCGTCAAGTTCGCGAAGGAGTACCACGAGTACCGCGACCTCTACCAGAGCCAGGACGAGGTCAAGCAGCTGGCGGTGGACAGGCTCCTCAAGATGCGTGTCCTCAACCAGTTCGGCGTCGAGGAGTACGAGGAGGCCCGCCGCAGGGTCATGGAGTACACCTGGGAGTAGAAATGAGCATACTGTTCAGCGACGAGTACCCCGTCGTGGTTCTCGCGTTCAGGGTGAGGAACCGTGGGTCGACTTGGCTAGACGGAACGCCCACAGGCCGCATATACGTCGAGAAGCATGAGATGGAGCAGCAGGTCAGGGGGCTAATCGAGGAGGGGAGGCTGACCCTGGACCCGGAGGGGAGGAGGAAGCCTGTTCTCGTATCCGTGGGGGGGAGCGGCGGGTTCTACGCAGCCATACTGGAGGACCCCGAGTCGGCCGAGGAGGAGGCGGAGCTGGGGCCACTTGAGAAAATGCGTCCAGCTCAGCCAAGCATGCAGCCGGTCGCCAGCTACGACGAGGAGCGGAACGTTATCCGGCTCATGAAGGAGAACAGGTTCTACGACTTCGTCGAGCTCCTGGAGGCGTATAAGCCGGTGATCGACGAGGAAGACCCAACCGGGTTCGACAGAAGAACCGTCCACCCCATAACCAAGACACTGGTCGCCGAGATGAAGGTAACCGGCAGAGGGCTCAGACACCGCAGGGATAGGGAGGCTCGCACCCTAGTTCTCCTGGATAGGAGCGTCAGCATGGCTGACCCGTGGAGCCTATGGGAGAAGTATTCCAAGATCATGGTGGCCAGGTTCCTGGCGAACGCGGTGGTGGCTTCCCACTCCAACGCGGCGGTCTACAGCTTCGGCGAGACCCTGAGTAGGGAGCACTGCCCGGACGACGCGGAGCCTCTGGACGAGATTACCAGGCTGGACGCGGCGCTGAGACAGGTGTCCCTGTTTGAGCCCGAGCGCCTCGTGATAATCACAGACTGTAAACCCGTCTACATCGACGGAGTGGACACCGAGGAGGACTGCCAGAATGCGGTGAGGCTGTTGGACGCGTTTGGAAGGTCAGGAATCCAGACGATGATATTCACGCTGGGCCAAGACAGGGAGATGGAGATGTTCTACAGCCGGCTTGAGCACACCCCGGGCACACATGTCTCGCCGCTTGGTGCCGCCGGCGACGTGGTACGCATGGTGCGTAGGCTGGCTGAGTGGTTTTAATCTAGCTTCGCGATCCAGCCGGGCAGGGACTCGACGAGACGCCTCATTATGCTGTCGGCGGCTTCGAGCCAGACCCTGGAGTCGCCGTAGGCGTCCCCGCCGGAGGGGCTGACGAGGTCAGAGACTCCCCTGAGTATGAGAACCCTGACGCCGTTGCGCCGGCAGACCCAGGCTATGCCGCCGGACTCCCAGTCCCCGACCACGGCGCCGTAGCGCTCATGAAGAGCCTCCACCTCGCCTGGTATGAGGTCGCGGTCGCCGCTGGCCACGGTGGCCCGGGTGACGGGTATAGGCGTGTCTCCGCCCAGCCAGCCGTTGTCGATCTCCGTGGCAAGGAACCTGATGACGGACTCCTGGTCGCCTATCTGGTTGATGACGTCGTAGACCACCGTCTTCTCCACGAGCACCATCTCGTCTTTCTCGACGTGGCCCATGAAGCCGCCGCAGGTACCCAGGTTGATGACGAGCTCGGGGCTCCACGTGTCTATGGCGTACTGGGCGGAGGCGGCGGAGGGTATCTTGGCCCAGCCGTCGTGGAAGAAGACCACGGGCTCACCGGCTACTGTCTGGGTCATCCACTGACCGTACGGGGAGTCACGGTACACGGCGTCCGGGAACATCTTCGGTATCGTCCTCCACTCGCCGTCGGCGGAGACTACCACAACGACTCGAACCATTCCAGCAGATGAGAAGCGGTAAACGATAAAACGTTGTGGATTCCGGCGGCTTCCATGGCTTCCCCTACTTTATCAGACGGAGCAATGTAGGGAGCTGGTTGACCGAGGCCAGAACCATGGCGCTGCCCGCCTCGAGTAACGCGCTCCTTGTCTCTTCCTTCGCCGCGACGCAGCCGAAGACCCCGGCGAAGAGGAAGCCTTCGCCCGCGTTCTCGGCCATCAGCCTGTCGGCCAAGGTGTCCCCCACGTATAGGACCCGGTTATACGGCTTGAAGGGCTCGGAGGCCCTGAGAAGGGGGTATGGGCTGGGCTTGTGGAGGCTCCCCCCTGCCTCCCTCTCCGCCGCCGCGACGTCGTCGTGCCACACCTGGGCGGCGGGGTGGAACCGGCTCAGGGTGTCTCCGAGGACGTGTCGAGCCGTGTCGGCGAGGCTCCCGGAGGCTATCCCGAACCTGGGTCCCCCGATGAGGGCCGCCAGCCAGTCCAGCGCCTTGTCCGCGATCACGACCTTCTCGTTTTTCACGTAGCCCACATGGGATTCGTTGAACTTGGCTGGTGTCTGAAAGGTCTCCTGGAACAGCGTCGCCCCTAAGAAGAACTCCTCGAACATCGTGGACACCATGCTCTCTCCCACTCCGCCGGGGTGGCTCAGCGCCCTCTTTACGCCCTCAAGCTCTGGAAGCAGCTTGGCGTCCACCGACTCGACACCCGTCTCGTCAAGCACCATCGAGAAGTCCATGAGTCTGCCGTGCAGCCCGGCGGAGTCTATCCCAGCATCGACCCTGTTCTCTTTGATGAACCTGTACCTGCCGTGGATGTCGGGGCATCTCAGGGACTCCAAGGCAAGCCGGTTTATGCTTCCGGCTTCGGCGGACTCCGCGAGGACCCGCATCACCAAGGCGTAGGCGAGCGTCCAGTCGTTGTTGAAGCCTCCCCTCTGCTTGTACGCGGAGTTCAATGCGCCGTCGAAGAGGGACTCGGGCAGCGTCGCGCCGGTGAACGCCTCCACAAGGAAGCAGGTGGTCTTCGCCACGGCCTTGATGTAGGACTCGCTGATGTCGATGAGCACGCCGTCGCAGTCGAAGACGATGACGTCGACGCGCCTGATCTCGCCTAGTTTGTCGGCGCGGACGTAGGCCGACTGGCTGCCTAGCCTGTACTCGATGTAGTTGGGTTTCAACGCACCACTTCACTCAGGGTCTGCAGGGATATGATGCCTGCTTCCTAACCTTATGGCGTACAACTACTTTACCTATTTCACGCGACGTGGTGCGCGTGATGCGTAGGATCGCTGAGTGGTTGTAGCTTCGCTTCCGTGTGGATGGAAGGCTTCTTGGGTCTGCTAACGGACCTCCTTGTGGAAACATGTGCGCTCCCCAAGGTGACAAGCGGGGCCCGTCTGCTCGACGAGGTAGACCACGGCGTCGTTGTCGCAGTCCGTCAGCACCCGTCTGACCCTCTGGACGTTGCCGCTGGTGACGCCCTTCTTCATCACCTTGCCGTGGCTGCGCCTATAGTAGTAGGCCCACCCCGTCTCCAGGGTCAGCCGAAGCGCCTCCCTGTCGACGTAGGCCAGGGTGAGCACCTCGAGGGTGTCAGCCTCCTGCGCCACTACTGGTATCAAGCCGTCTGTTTTGGCCCAGTCCAGCTCTTCAACCTCTACGCCGATCATAGTCTGATGTTCACCCCCTCCTCCCTGAGATACCGTTTGACCACGGGGACAGGGTAGTTGCCGTAGTGGAACACCGAGGCCGCGAGGGCGGCGTCGGCCGTCCCTTCCGTGAACGCCTCGAGGAAGTGTCTGGGCTCACCCGCCCCCCCTGAGGCTACCAGGGGCACGTTGACGCGCCGGGAGATGTGGCGGTTTAGTATGTTGTCGAACCCCTTCCGGGTGCCGTCCCGGTCCATGCTGGTGACGAGGAGCTCGCCGGCCCCACGCTCGGCGGCCTCCGCGGCCCAATCCAAGGCGTCCAGCCCTGTAGGCGTAGCGCCGCCGTGGGTGTAGACCTGGAACCAGCATCTTCCCTCGGGGGTGTCTACGACGTTCCTGTCCGGCCTAACATCGTATACTCGTCTCGCGTCTATCGCCACGACGACGCACTGGGAGCCGAACACTTGGGCGATCTCGGTGATCCTCTCCGGGTGCAACACCGCGGCCGTGTTGAGGCTGGTCTTATCGGCTCCGCTCCTGAGGATGAGCCTGACATCCTCCACCGTCCTGATGCCGCCGCCCACCGTGAAGGGTATGTCCAGCTCGGACGCGACAGCCCGGACCAGGCCGCTGAGAGTTTCACGCCTCTCGCGTGTGGCCGTTATGTCGAGGAAGACGAGCTCGTCGGCGCCCTCCTCGTTGTACCGCTTAGCCAGCTCCACGGGGTCGCCGGCGTCCCTCAGGTCTATGAAGTGGGTGCCCTTGACGACCCTGCCGTCCTTGACGTCGAGGCACGGGATTATCCTCTTCGCCAGCATCACCGGCCCCCCACCGTGCTCACGGCCTGCCGGTAGGTGAAGCGGCCCTCGTAGAGGGCCTTGCCAACCACGACCGCCGCCGCCCCTGCCTCCCTGAGCCTCACGAGGTCCTCCAGCTGGGAGACGCCGCCTGAGGCGATGACGGAGGCGACGCCGCTAATCTTCCTGTAGACATCAACGTCTGGACCCGACAGGGCTCCGTCCCTTTCTACGTCGGTGACCAGGAACCACTCGAAGCCTAGATCGGCGTATGCCTGTAAGGCGTCAACCAGGCGTCTGCCGGTGGCCTCGGTCCATCCCCTCGCGAGGACGACGCCGTCCCTGTGGTCCAGCGCGACGGCGACCCGCTCTGACCCGTACTCGCCGAGGAGCCCCGCCGCCTCGCCTGGGTTGCTTAGAGCGTATGATCCCAGGACCACCCTGTACACGCCCGCGTCGAGGAGTTGGGCCGCCTCCTCCCTGCCCCTGATGCCGCCGCCCACCTGGGTCTCCACGTCCAGGGAATCGACCATCTCCAGTATCTGGGCCCTGTTGCTCCCTCTGCGCAGGGCGGCGTCGAGGTCCACGACGTGGATCAGCTCGGCGCCTGCGCTGCCCCATCTCCTCGCGGTCTCCAGGGGGCTGCCGGTGCCGTAGAGCTTCATGGATTCGGGGACGCCTCTGGTGAGCCGGACTACCCTGCCATCCATCATGTCCAGCGCCGGTATCACCTGCATCTGTTTCACCTCTTCACCAGCCCCGCATAGTTGGCTAGGAGCCTGGCGCCTGCCTCCCCCGATTTCTCGGGGTGGAACTGGGTCCCGTAGACGCTGCCCCGCTCCACGATGGACGCGAACATGCCGCCGTAGCTGGTGGATGCCAGCGTGTCCCGGGGGTCGGCGGGCTCCGGGTAGTAGCTGTGGACGAAGTAGAAGTATGACCCGGGCTTCAGCCCGTCGAGGAGGGGACTGTCCCTCGTGGGCTCAACCGTGTTCCAGCCCATGTGAGGCGTCTTCATCTCCCCCACGAACCGCTTCACCTCGCCGGGCAGGAGACCCAGGCCGTCGCCGGGGCTCTCCTCGCTGCGTTCGAAGAGGAGCTGCATCCCGAGGCAGCTGCCGAGGAGAGGCGTCCCGTCGTCAACCGCTTCCTTCAGCGCCTCCCTGAAGGGCTCCAGGTTGGCCGCGGCGGCCCCGAAGTTTCCGACGCCGGGAAGCACCACAGCGTCCGAGCCTGAAAGCCTCGAAGGCTCCTCGGCTACTTCGACGCGGAGCCCGGCCTTCCGGAGGGCGTTGGACATGCTGAACAGGTTCCCGACCCCGTAGTCTATGACCGTCGCTACCGGCACCTAGATCACTCCCTTGCTGCTGGGCACACCCCGCCTCCTCGGGTCGGCAGATACCGCCTGCCTGAGGCTAAGCGCTAGGGCCTTGAACGCGGCCTCGGCCCGGTGGTGGTCGTTTGAGCCGTAGTGTACCTTGACGTGTATGTTGGCGTGGAGGCTCGTCGCCAGAGACTCGAAGAAGTGGGTCAGGTCCTCGGCGGCCGCGTCCTCCAGCGTGGGCCCGCTGAGGCCGAGGTTGACAACGTGGTAGGGTCTGCCCCCCAGGTCCACGGCGCAGCTCGCGAGGCTGCAGTCCATGGGCACCGTGGCGAAGCCGAACCTGGTTATAGGCGCTCCTTCTCCAAGCGCGTCACGGATGGCCCTGCCGAGACACAGCGCCGCGTCCTCCATGATGTGGTGCTTCAGGTCTCCCGTGGCCTTGAGCCGTATGTCGATCATGCTGTGGGTGGAGAGGCTTGTGAGCATGTGGCTTAGGAACCTCACGGGAGTCTCGATCTCGGCTGCCCCGGAGCCGTCCAGGTTGACAGAAACCGAGACGGAGGTCTCACGGGTTGTGCGCTCGACGCTGCTCGTCCTCAAGGCGCCTCACTCCTCGCGGCACGCAGTATGGTGGGCAGGTCGTTGACGCTGTGGGCCACCACGTCGCAGCCATACTGCAAGAAGGCCTGCCGGGCCTCGACGCTCGCGGCGACGCACCCGTAGACCCCGGCGAAGATGTACCTGTCGCCGGCCCTCTCCGCCGTGAGCATGTCGGCGACGGTGTCCCCCACGTAGAGGACCCGCGTTATGGGTTGATAGGGCTCAGCTGAGCGTGTCAAAGGGTAGGGGTTAGGCTTACCCAGGTCCCTACGCCCAGTGGCCGCCTCGGCCTGCTCTATGTCGTCGTGCCAGACCTGGGCTTCTGGGCTGAACCTTCCTAGGGCTGCCCCGAGGGCGTGGCGCGCCGTGTTGGCCAAGCTGCCGGATGCTACTCCGAACCTTGCTCCCCCGATGATCTCCTCCAGCTGGTCCAGCGTCTCGTCTGTGACTACGACCATCTCGTTCTCCACATAGCCCATCTGGGCGTCGGTGAACCTCGCGGGCACGCCGAATGTCTCCTCGAACAGGGCTGAGCCGCTGAAGACCTCCTCGAAGATTGTGGACACGATGCTCTCCCCTACGCCGCCTGGGTGGGCGAGGGCCTGCTTGACCCCCTTCATGGCGGGTAGAAGCTGGGCGTCCACGGACTCCACGCCTGAGTCGTCGAGCTCGGCGGCGAAGGAGAGCAGCTCGTCGTAGAGATTCTCTATGGGTATCCCTGCTTCGACCCGGTTCTCCTCGATGAACCTTAGGCGCTGGAGCATGTCGTCGATGTCCAGCGACCGCTGGGCGAGCCCCTCTATCTCGGCGGCCTCGGGGGAAGACGCGAGCACCCTCATGACAAGGGCGTAGGTGAGGTCCCAGTCGTTGTTCATGCCGCCTGTCCGCTTGTAGGCGAAGCTAAGCCTCTCGTCGAACAGGGCCTCGGGCAGCTTGACGCCTGTGAAAGCCTCGACGAGGGCGGACATGATCCACGCCACGGCCTTACCGTATGACTCCCGCACGTCGAGGAGCACGCCGTCGCAGTCGAAGACGACCACATCGACCTCCGCCAGCCATGGCAGCCGGTCCTCTCTCAAGTAGAGTTTGCGGCCTTCTCGCTGAAGCTCTATGTATTTTGGGTTCATGTTGTAGCCTCCTCTAGTGCACAGAGGAACTCCGTTGCCTCTTCTCTAGGCGCCACGGTGACCCTGAGACAGTCGTCGTACCCCGGTATTTTACCGATCCTGCGCACATGCACCCCGCGTCTACTGAGGCCGTCGTAGACCTCCGTGTATGGCTTCTCCGTGTTGAAGAGAACGAAGTTGGTGGCCGAGGGAAACGCCTGGACGCCCGGAAGCCCGTTGAGAGCCTCTATCAGCCTCTTTCTCTCTTCCTTCGTCTCCCGAACAGCCGCCTCAACCTTATCCCTGTTTCTGAGCACGTTGATCCCGGCCCACAGCGTCAGGCTCGACACCGGGAACGGCGGCAGATACCTCTCGTTGAGGACCTGGGCGAGCCTCGTGTTGGTCACGGCGTAGCCTAGCCTCATCCCGGCGAGGCCGTACGCCTTGGAGAACGTCCTCAGCACAACGAGGTTCTCCCTCTCCGCGGCCTCCCCGGCTAGAGAGTGTTCCCCGTACTCGGCGTATGCCTCGTCGATGAGCACCAGGCCGCTGAAACCCTCCACTAGCTCCAGGACGGCCTCCACCTTGAACTGGTTGCCTGTAGGGTTGTTTGGGTTGCACAGCACTATCATGCCTGTCTCCGGGGAAACCGCGTCCAGCACCTTGGCCGGGTCCAGGGCGAACCCGGGGTCTAGCTCAACCGGCCTGTACCTGAGACGCCTTATCGCGGCGAAACGCGGATACATGCTGAATGTGGGTGACACCGCGACGACCTCGTCTCCTTCCCTGAGCATGCTTGAGACCAGAAGCTCGATCACCTGGTCGCCGCCTGACGCAACGACCAGCTGCCCCGGCTGAACCGCCAGAACCTCCGCCAGAGCCATCTTGAGGATGGACGTCTCGTCCTGAGGGTAGAGCCTAGGGTCGCAGCTTCTTGCGGCCTCCACAATCATGTTCTGTATGAACTCCTTTGGGAGGAAGAGGTTCTCGTTGGCGTCCAGCTTGACGACGGCGTCGGCCTCGTACGGCTTGTAGGGGTTGACGCGCTCCGAGCCCCTGTAGAAGCCTTCGAGTGACATCACCGGAACCTCCCCTCAACGGCAAGGCCGTGGTTCGGTAAACCCTCCGAGTCGGACAGCGCTTTAACGTGTTTTCTCACGTTCTGGAGGCCTTCCATCGTCGACTCCACGATGGTCACGGGCTTCAAGTAGTCTAAGACCGTGATCCCGGGGCTGATCTTCGCGTAGCCCCCCGTGGGTAGGACGTGGTTGGCGCCCATGCAATAGTCCGTGGACGAGACCGGCGTGTAGGGGCCGACCAGGACTAGGCCGGCCGAGGGCGCCTTTTCCGCCACCAGCCAAGGCTCGGCGGTCATCACCTCCAGGTGCTCGGGGGCCAACGCGTCTGCGAACTCCACAGCCTTCTCAAGGCTGTCCACCGTGTAGATGAAGCCGCCTTCTCTTAGAACCTCCTCGACGACGCGCCTTCTAGGAGCCTTGGCCACTGATTCGCTCAGCAGCCGCTCGACGCATTCAGCGACCGGGGGGGAGGTGGTGACTAGACCCACCAGGCCTCCCGGTCCGTGCTCGGCCTGGCTTATCATGTCCAGCGCGATGAGCAGTGGGTCCGCGGTGTCGTCGGCTAACACGAGGACCTCGCTGGGTCCGGCGGGCTTGTCGACGGCCACCGCATCTGAGGCGGCAGTCTTCGCGGCCGTGACGTACCTGTTACCTGGGCCAACGATCTTGTCCACACGGGGGATCGTCTCTGTGCCGTAGGCCATGGCGGCGACGGCCTGGGCGCCTCCCACCCTGTACACGTTGTCTACTCTGCATATGTCGGCCGCCACGAGGGTCAACGGGCTTATACTCTTGTCTTTGCCCGGCGGCGTGCAGACGACAACCTGGTCCACCCCCGCTACCCTGGCGGGTACGACGTTCATAACAAGGCTGCTGGGGTAAGCGGCCCTGCCCCCGGGGACGTAGCAACCCACTCTGCCGAGGGGCTTGACGACGCTTTTCACTTTGACGCCGTCCAGCTCGACGGTGAACATGAGCCTCTTGAGCCTCGTGGACTCGACGGCTTCCAGCCTTCTCTTGGACTCCTTCAACGCGGCGACCTGCTCCTCCGTGACCATAGAGTAAGCCGCCTCAACCTCGTCTACGCCGACCTCCAGTTCACTCGGCTCAAGCCTGACTTCGTCGAACCTCTCCGTAAAGTGTATTAACCCAGTGTCTCCCTCTGCCCTGACCCTGTCAATAATGGGCTTGACGTAGTCGAGTAGCTGGTTCTCGGCCGATTCGTTTGGCCAGCGGGTGCCCAGCAGATCCGTGGGAAGCTCCCTGTATACCCTCATCTCGGCCCCCCGTTGCCCGTCGCTATCTCCTCCAAGGGCAGCACCTGCCTAGGCTCGTGGACCACGAGCCCCTGGGCGAGGGCCCTCAGCGTCGGAAGTATCTCGATGAACCTGTCCTTCTCGATGACGGTGTTCACGGCGCACCACTCGGGGTCGCTCAGGTCGCTGACGGTGGGCCGCTTCAGCGCCGGCAGCTGCTCCAGCAGGGGCTTCAGGTTGGTTCGCTTCACGTTGGCGAATATGTGAAGCTTCTTCGCTCCGTCCACCGCGCCGCGGAGCAGCGTGAGTATGTCCATTATCTTCTCCCGTTTACGGTGATCCCTCAGGGACGCCTTGTTGGCGATGAGGAGGGCGCTGGTCTGCATCACCTCCTCGATTATCTTGAGGCCGTTCTGCTGCAGGCTCGTCCCGGTGTCTACCACCTCCAGTATGGCGTCGGCGTCCTCTGGGGGCTTGGCCTCGGTGGCGCCGAAGCTCAGGTAGACGGCGACCCTCTCGTTGTCTCCGATCCTCCACCACGGCGTCACGACGACGGGGTCAGAGTCCCCGTAAAGCTCCATGTAGGCCGAGTTGGCCTTCAGGTACTCCTTGGCGGCGTTTAGGTACTCTGTGCTGATCCTGAGCACCTCGCCTCGTTCGTCGCTTCTACGGATCAGGTCTGAGAGGCTTTCAACCATAGATAGGTTCTTGGGCACGGCGAGCACGAGCCGCACCTTGCTGTACTCCAGGTCGAGGATGACCTCGACGTCTGCCTTGTTCTCGGCCACCCAGTCCCTGCCGCTGATGCCGACGTCCTGGACGCCCTCGCTGACGTAGGTGGGTATCTCCTGGGGCCTGAGTATCTTGAGCTCGATCCCCGGGTCGTTGATGCCGGGCCGGTAGGTGCGGTCCTGTCCGCTGATCCGGTATCCGGCCCGCTCCAGAATCTTCATGGTGTCGTTTCCTAGGTGCCCCTTGGGTAGGGCGAACTTCACAACTGTCATATTACTGTCTCCTGTGGGTTTTCTGGGAGAAGCCTAGAATCCACTGAAGCAGTTACACGTTTAGAAGGCTCAACGGTGGACTCGGGTGGCTGAGAAATCTTGTCCTCACTAGGGATGAACGCGAACGCCCCTAGTGAACTCGCTCCCTCATCTTCACTCCACTAAGGCACCCAAGGAAGGTTCACGCGATATAAAGATTTCTAGCAAAGTCTGAGTAGACTGAAGTGACCGGTGTTTGTCTCACCGTCTCGCGACCTTCTCCTTTATCGCCGTAGCGTCAGGGTTTGGAAAACCTTTATACGCATAAACGCTGTTCAGAGGGGTGCATTAGGCGGCTCTAAACGGGGCAATGATGAAGAAAATGTCCGGGAGAACAGTGATCGACGGAGACGGCCTCATACTGGGCAGACTGGCGAGCATGGTCGCCAAGAGGCTTCTCGCAGGCGAGACCATAGACATAGTCAACGCCGAGAAGATCGTCGTATCGGGTAAGCGCAAGATGATCGTAGAGACGGAGAAGGAGTTCCTCAACGTGGGAGGGTTCGGCAAGGGCCCCATCCACTACAGGCAGCCCCACAGGATGGTGCGCAGGACCATCAGGGGGATGCTGCCCCGCAGGAAGAGCCACGGCAGGGAAGCCTACCGTCGCCTCAGGGTCCACATAGGCGTGCCCAGGGAGCTGGAGGCCGCCGAGAAGCAGAGCATCCCAGAGGTCCACTCGAGCAACCTGAACCGCAGGTTCGTGACTGTGGGAGAGATCGCCGAATCCATCGGCTGGAAGAAGTGAGTTTGATGTCAAGTAGAAGAAGATCTGTTCTGGCCGTCGGGAAACGCAAGACGAGCAAGGCGAGGGTCGTCATCTCGGATGGTAAGGGCAGGGTAAGGATCAACAACACGCCGGTACACCTAGTCGAGCCCTGGATAGCACGAGAGAAGATTATGGAGTCACTGAGGCTTGCGGGCGACTACGCTGGGAAGGTGGACATAAAGATCAAGACGCACGGCGGAGGCGTCATGAGCCAGGCGGAGGCGGTCAGGATGGGCATCGCCCAGGGCCTCGTCAAGTACACCAGGAGCAAGCGTCTCAGGACTAGGTACCAGGAGTACGACAGGACGATGCTGGCAGGCGACGCCCGCCGCAAGGAGTCGAAGAAGTTCGGCGGCCCAGGCGCGAGGCGCAGGAAGCAGAAGAGCTACAGGTAGTTGCGTATGGTTCGATTGATCTCACCCATCGTGGAGAGTGGGGGCAGGGTCCGCGAGGGCAAGGGCTTCAGCGGCGAGGAGCTGAAAGCCGTGGAGCTGACCCCCACGAAGGCAAGGAGGCTTGGCATACCGCACGACCCACGCCGAAAGACCAGCCACGAGGAGAACGTTGAAGCCCTCAAGGAGTACCTCGAGGCGGCCGAGACGGCGGGGCTAGGGTTCAGGAAGCCGAGGCAGACCGGCAAGCCCCACGTCGGAAGGGCGTACAGGGGCAGGACCGGCGCCGGCAAGAAGATGCGTAACCTCAGCCATAAAAAATAGGTTTTTATTGACTCCGTCTTAAAACGGTAAACATTAATATAGCGCTACACTGTATTGGAGCGATTCCATTGAGGTATCGAGTCCACGTCATAAAAGACCCCGAGGTAGCGAAGCTGCTCGCGGACGAGACCAGGAGACAGATACTGAACAAGCTCAGACACGACGAGTACACCACGACGGCCCTCGCCAAGGCTTTGAACAAGAACCACAGCAGCATCGTCCACCACCTCAACCAGCTGCTGGAGGCGGGGCTCATCGAGGTCACCCGCGAGGAGAAGGTGAGGAACATGGTTCAGCCCTACTACAGGAGCGTGAGCCATAGCTTCCACGTGGCCTACAGCCTCACCGAGGCGCTCAGCCAGGACCCCGACTACTCGGCCTGGCAGGAGGAGTACATCGACAACATGCTGCTAGCCCTGAACGGTTACGGTATCTCCGTCCCTGAGGAGCTGAGAGGGGAGGTGAGGGCCCTGCTTCAGACGTGTTACCTCGGCCAGAAGAAGGCGTATGAGGAAAGGATAACAAAGAGAACCAGCGTGCCCGAGGTTAGCAGGTACGCGGCCCGTAACACGGCTCACATACTCAGCCACATACAGCTCATGAAGGATCATGAGTACATGGACGCCTTGCACCGTCTGTCAGAGATCATAGAAGAGCACCAGGGGGATCAGCAGGGTTAATGTCGAGGGACGGTGACCCAGAGCCGCGGAAGGTCGAGTGGAGCACATTCATGCGGCTCTTCAAGTACATTCTGCCCTACTGGGAGCTGAAGGCAGTGGTGCTGCTGGCGGTCGTGACGACGGTTCTAAGCGTCCTCTCCCCGGCAATCATCGGTGACATCGTGGACATGGTGAGGGACGTCGCCGGGAGCGGTGAGATAAACGTGGGTACGGGAGTGGAGCGTTACGCATACGCGGTGCTCCTACCTGTGGCGAACTGGCTGGCCGCCTCGATGGCGATGCAGCCAGGCTACGCGTCGCTGCTCGTGTTCAGCTTCAGCCTCATAGTCATCGCCGCCCTGGACGGGTACCTGAACTATCTCACCAGGTACGCTACTACCCTCATCAGCCAGCGAGCAGGGTTCGACATGAGGGACGACATGTACAGGAGCCTGCTGGAGAAGTCGTTCAGCTTCTACGACCAGCAGCGCACGGGTCAGCTCATGGCTAGGGCGACGGGGGACATCAACATGCTGGAGCGTTTCTTCAACATGGGGTTCAGGATGGCTCTGGGTAACCTCCTGCTCCTGTTATTCGTCGTATGGTCCATGATCAGCCTCGACCCAGGGCTGACCCTGGTATCCGTGATGGTACTGCCGTTCCTCATGTACTCGACTCTACGGTACAGCAGCATGGTTAGCCCCATGTGGAGAGAGGTCAGGGAGCAGAACGGCGTCATCACCACGGTCCTCCAGGAGAACCTCAGCGGCCTCCGGGTGGTCCGCGGCTTCAGCAGGGAGGACTACGAGGAGGAGAAGTTCGCCGTCGAGTGCAAGAAGTACTTCGACATCAACGTGACCATGGCGAAGATCAGGGCCTTCTTCATGCCCCTGGCCAGCCTCTTCTCCAGCATAGGCATGGTGCTCATCATCTGGTACGGTGGCAACAGGGTCATCACCGGCGCCCTCAGCATGGGTACCGTCGTGGCCTTCTACTTCTACCTGACGCGGCTCATGGGGCCGGTCCGTATGCTGGGGTTCATGACCAGCATGTTCGTGAGGGCCAACGCGGCCGCCGAGAGGGTCTTCGAGACCATAGACGCCGAGGTTGACGTCAGCGACGCCGATGACGCCGTGGAGCTGAAGGAGGTCGAGGGAAGGATAGAGTTCGACGACGTCTGGTTCAGCTACGACGGAGAGAACATGGTGCTCAGGGACATCAACCTGACGGTGGAGCCGGGGCAGACGGTGGCCATACTGGGCGCCACGGGCTCCGGTAAGAGCAGCATAATCAACCTGGTGCCCAGGTTCTACGACGTCTCGCGGGGAAGCATAAGGCTGGACGGCAGGGACATCAGGGGGCTGACCGTCAAGTCGCTGAGGCGGCAGATCGGCATAGTCCGGCAGGACCCCTTCATATTCGGCACGTCCCTCAGGGAGAACATCGCCTACGGGGTGGCCGACGCCACGCTCCCCCAGATAGTCGAGGCGGCGAAGAAGGCGAAGATCAATGAGTTCATCGAGGAGCTACCCCAGGCATACGACACCAAGGTGGGTGAACGCGGCGTGACGCTCTCAGGCGGACAGAAGCAGCGCGTCGCCATAGCACGGGCCCTGCTGAAGAACCCCAAGATACTGATACTGGACGACAGCACCAGCAGCGTTGACACCCAGACGGAGTACGAGATACAGCAGGCCCTGGACGAGCTCCTGGAGAACAGGACCACCTTCATCATCACCCAGAGGCTCAGCAGCATCAAGAAGGCCAGCTACATCATCGTCTTGGAGGACGGCCGGATAGCCGAGGAAGGCAACCACGAGAAGCTGATGGGGCTTCGGGGCATCTACTACAAGCTCTACCAAACACAGGTGGTGTCCGCCGGGGGAGGTGCCTTCTGATGGGCTACCACATGAGGCGGCTCGCCGGGGAGGACGACGACTACCAGCGCACCATCCCCGACTGGGTGCTGTTCAAACGGATGATGAGCTACATACTGGCTCACAAGAGGGAGAGCACGCTGCTGCTCCTCGCAGTCATCGGGTCCACGATCATCAACCTGCTCCCACCCTACATGTACAGCGTGGCGATAGACACCTACATCACTGGCATGGACACGCAGGGGCTGCTGCTGATAAGCGTGGGCTTCGTCGTCGTGTACGCCGTCGTCTTCGTGACCCAGTTCGGGCAACGGTACCTCGTGGACTGGCTGGGCAGCAACCTTGAGTACGGGGTCCGCATGGACATCTTCAGGCATCTGCAGGCGCTGGGCCTCGACTTCTTCGCCACGCGGGAGGTGGGCAGCGTGGTGAGCCGGGCCACCAACGACGTGGAGAAGATCACCGAGCTCATCTCCTCGGGGGTCGCCAACGTGGTGGCGGACATGCTGACCCTGACAGGCATCGTCGCGATAATGCTCTACATGAACTGGTGGCTGAGCCTCATCACCTTCAGCATAATACCCGTGATGGTCGTCTTCCTATACTTCTGGAGCAGGCGCGTCCGCACAGTCTACAGGGAGACCCGTAAGACCATCGCCAGCGTCTCCGCCAAGATGGAGGAGAGCGTGAGCGGCATGAAGGAGATCCAGAGCTACAACAGGGAGGGCCAGACGCGTGAAGAGTTCCAGCAGATAAACAGGAGCAACATGGAGGCCAACGTACAGGCAGGCCAGATCATGTCGGCGTTCTGGCCCGCGGTGCAGGTGTTCACGGCGGTCGGCAACTTCCTGGTGCTCTGGTTCGGCGGCGCCGCGGTCATGATGGGCGAGCTCAGCATCGGAGTCCTCTTCGGGTTCATGAGCTACCTGAGCAGGTTCTTCATGCCCATACAGGACCTGAGCGCCTTCTGGAACGAGACTCAGTCGGCGCTGGCGGCGGCTGAACGCGTCTTCGGGATCATGGACACGCCCATAACCGTCACCGACTCACCCGACGCCGTGGAGCTGCCACGCATCGAAGGCCGGATAGCCTACGAGGACCTGACCTTCGGCTACGAGCCGGGGCAGACAGTGCTGAAGAAGATAAACCTGGTGATAGAGCCCAACTCGACGGTGGCCCTCGTGGGGCCGACGGGCGTCGGCAAAACCACCATGATAAACCTGCTCTACAGGTTCTACGACCCGGAGGAGGGCAGGATAACCGTGGACGGATACGATCTCCAGAGAATCAAACTGGCGTCGCTGCGCAGGCAGATGGCTGTGGTACTCCAGGACAACTTCCTCTTCTCGGCCAGCATCATGGAGAACATCCGCTACGGGAGGCTCGACGCCTCGGACGAGGAGATCATCGAGGTCTCCAAGGCCGTGGGGGCCCACGAGTTCATAGAGAAACTGCCCGAGGGCTACGAGACGGACGTCCGCGAAAGGGGCGGACGGCTGAGCGTGGGCCAGCGACAGCTCATCAGCCTGGCCAGGGCGCTGCTGGCGAACCCCAGGATACTGATAATGGACGAGGCCACGAGCAGCATAGACGCCTACACGGAGCTCATCATACAGCAGGCCATGGAGAAGGTGCTTAGGCACAGGACCAGTATCATCATAGCCCACAGGCTCAGCACCGTCAGGAACGCAGACAACATCGTCGTGCTGGAGGAGGGCAGGATAGCCGAGACGGGCACCCACGCAGAGCTCATCGAGAAGGGAGGCATCTACAAGCAGCTCTACGAGATGCAGTTCAGGTACGAGAACGGTGAGGAGACCCCTAACGAGCCCGATGATACTTCCATGTAGTCAGGAATAAGCCGAGTCCAGGATTTATTTTCACAGATTACAAGTAACGGGTAACAAGCAATCCCCAAAAAGGTTATTCCATGTAACAAGAATATTGAATTTCCCGCAATATAACAAAGGTCTGTGAGGTTATAACGTCTCTGTGTATGAGCACGTGAATAAATTACTCCATATTCTTTATGAAGCTTAAATGGAAGCCTGAATCGTGCTATCCAGGAGAAGATGTGTCAAAATTGGCATAATCCTAATCTGGATAATGCTTTTTGTTCCTCAAAGATTTTGGAATCCTTTCTATCCTCCTATCCCCCAAATCAATATGTTTGAGCTACTAAAGTTTGGAGAGACCTACTGTGATTACCTTGAGGATTCATGGGTAATCTCTTTAGAGTTGAAATCATTGGGAAACATGCCTGTCCAGATTGAAAAAATATATTTCACACTTTACGACGAGAAAACTCAGGTCTACGATGTAACATATGTCGATTACAAAGGTGACATCTTCCGTGAGGAAGATCTTAGCATAAGAAACCCTATCTTAATTCCTGATGGTGAAATCAGCCTAGTTCAGTTTACGATCCCAGGGACAATTTATGGAGATACTGTTCTAATACTTATTCAAACTAGGGGAGGTTGTAATTATATTAAAGGTATACAATTATCTAATACGCCATTTGATCTATGTGCCTCAACTGAAATGGTATCCAAAGCTTACTATCTGAACATGAAAATCGAGTTTATGCATCGGTGGAAAGCACAGTATATCTTGCTCTGCATCTTTATTGGTTTCTTCGTAGATGGTACCTCGCTCATAGACAAAGTGACTATTTTTTTAAGAGAAATATAGAAATAAGAGAATCATAGAAACTGCACGCGCACCTCGTTTCATGTGACAAGGAAATTGAAAATAAGTAATCCCATGTAACCAGGAATAAGCCAAGCCCAGGATTTTTTCCATAATACCAAGTAACATGGTACAAACCCCCAAGAAAGGCCTCCGATCACGTCAAAAACGCTTATTCTACGTAACCAAGAAAAATAGATCCCTATGGTCGCCAAAACCATCCTCACCGGGAGGGGGGGTAGACGATTAAAGCCGAATCGAATCCCCTTACACCGAAAGGAGCCCCAGAAACACCCCTTTATGATCCAATCATATACAAAAGTGTCGTCCACCGAACACGAAAACACCCCCAAAACGCTGAATCCATGCTACATGGATTTTCACGTTTTTTCCGGGTCCTTCGATACACTGGCAGTGGCACGGGTATTTCCTGGATGATGGGTTCTACCAGCCAGTGGGCTCGCCTATTCGCAGCAAGGTGTAGAGGCGGTCGCCGGGGAAGACGAGGCGCCGGGGGTACATGGTGTGTACCACGCCGTCTATGGGGCTCCTGATCATGGCCAGCGTCGAGCCGTCGAGGCCCGTGATCTCTCCGATGAGCTGGCCATCAGACAGCATGTCGCCGTGGTCGGCGTGCGCGTGGAAGACTCCCGCCTCGGGGGCCGTCACGCCGACCCACTCCATGTCCAGATATCGCTGGCTCTCTGGCCTCTTCGGCTCTCCGTCCATCATGCCGTGGTGCTTGAGGAGGTTGAGGGTGCCGTCCACGTGGGCCGCGATGAACTCCTCCAGGGGCTGGGTGCGGTACCCGAGGCCGGCCTCGCTGATGACGCTGGCGACCCCGGCCTGCACGGCCTCATGGATCATTGTACCGGGGCTGGTGTGACCGATCTCCGGGGTGCCCGGTAGGACGTAGGGTAAGCCGAAGACCTTCGCCATCTCCAGCGTCTTCTCGTCGATAGGCTTGCCTACCCTGAGCTGTATCGTGTGGACGAGGTGGCTCTCGGGGAGGTCGCCGCCCCTGAAGTCCACGTGCATGTCGCAGAGCCTCAGCACCTGGAAGAGGGTGTAAGCGATCCTGTCGCTGAGGTAGCCCCCCGGGTTCCCCGGGAAAACGTTGTTCACGTTCTTGCCGTCGAAGGGAGTGGCGCCGGTGCTGCTGAGGTTGATCCACCGCGTCCGCCACTGGAAGCTGTGCATGTTCACGACGGGCACGCTGATGAGGCGGCCCCGGAGCCCCTCCGGCTCCAGCATCCTGTAGAGCCTGCTTGCCGCCTCGACGCCACAGTACTCTGTGGGGTAGAGGCCGCCCGTGACCATGAGGGTGGGCCCGGGCTCGGCCCCATGGACTACGCCGAAGGGCATCTTCACCGTGACGGCCAGGCTGTCCACCACGGTGACGTATCCGAACTTCTTTGAGCCAGGTCCCACTTCTAGGGGGTCAAACATGGGAACACCAATGAAGAGATACGGTGTCCAGGGGTATTTAACGCGCCTGATTCATACCATAATACGTGATCCGATTTACTCATCTCACTTTATTCACTGGAAGTTGAAGCCTCCACAATGGATGAATTGGTTGGGTGCTGTGGCTTAATCTGCAGCAAATGTCAGGTCTACGAAGCCACCCGGAGCCAAGACGAAGAACTAAGAACAGCGGCGTATCAACGCCAGATGGATTGGGGGCACGGCGACAGATTCCGGGAACTATACGGCCGCGAGTACAGGGTGGAAGACGTCAGCTGCGACGGCTGCCCCACCCAGAGCCCACGTGCCTTCTGGTACGTAGAGAACTGCCAGATGAGAGCGTGCGCCCTGGGCAAAGGCCACCCCAATTGCGCACACTGCATCGAGTACCCCTGCGAAACTCTACAGAAATTCTTCGATAAATCCCATGTAAACGTCAGAGAAACACTGAACGAGATCCATTCAAGGTTATACCAAGGCCTGTGACTCGAGCAAAGCTGAGCCAGCTCACCCGAGTGCAGGCAACGTCACAAGACTTTATCAAGCCGTCACGTCACTGAAACTCATGAGGATCAGCGAGGTACAGCATAAAGCGTACAGGCTCCACAACAGGATCTGCGCCCAGAACAACCAGACTTGGCCGCCCGTGGTGACGGTCGTGGACATACTGGAGGAGGCCGGTGAGGTAGCCGATGCCGTCAAGAACCTCGAAGGCTACAGCCCCCACCAGAAGCCCTACGGCAAGGAGAAGCTCGCAGTCGAGCTGGCGGACCTGACTTGGAGCGTACTCGTCTTGGCAGCAACCTACAGCCTAGACATGGAGAAAGCCGTCGAAGACATGTTGAAGGATTACGAGAAACGATTCATTAGGAGCTAGATAAAAAAAGTTGTAACTATTTATATAACCCATTGACTAGCATCAATATTCATCGTCATATGAAGATAATAGTTAAATATAGATCGTTGATCCATAAAACAACGGAAGGAAACAAAGTGAAAACCAGAACAGCCATAATCATAGCACTGATACTAGCCGTCACCCTTGTTGCACCCGTCTCAGCGAAACCCGAGTCGATAACAGTCTCCATTCACCAGGTTCAGCTCCAGTGCCGCAGATGGGACCCCGCCGGGTGGAGGAGCTGGTACTGGAACTACGACGAGACCCTGGAGATCGTGAAGACCGGGAACGTGATGCACACAGAGGTCTCCTACAAGCCAGCCGTCTCCGAGGAGGAGGGAACCTCCATGGTCTGGGTCTACAACAAGAAAGCCGACAGGTGGATACTCAACGAGGGCACCGTCAAGTACCTCTCCCCTTACTCCGGCCTCTGGATAGAGGAACACTGGAGAGGGTATATGGAGTTCGACGAGAACGGCGAGTTCGAGCACGGGGTGGCATACCAGTGGGGGTACCACTACGGCTCCGATCCCACCTGGTACTATCCACACGCCGTCTGGGACGACACCGTGGGGGCGTGGCTCCTAGGGTTCAGCGTCTACATTTGGGACCCGGACGATGTCGACCAATACGTATACTTCACGGGCAACCCGCCGCAAGACCTCGGCTACCATTCGTACACGACCTCAAACCCGCAGTACCCGCCGTCTCAGCCGTACACGATGATAGAGCCTGTACCTGCCAACGATTACAACCCATTCGGCCTGAGATCAGCCGTCTATAACGATCTTTCACTCTTTTTTCTGGTAACGATCGAAGAGAAAACCCGGAGCCTCGAGTAGCGTCAAGGAATGAATAGGTTTGGAGGCGAGAAGCCGACGCAACCCCTATTTTAGGTGTCACGCATCAAATTAACCATGAGTATACGCGTGGAGCACGCAGACCCGGTGAGGGACGCCGGGGACATCAGCCGACTAATCGGCGTCTGCAGGGCCGAGAGGAGGACCGTCCTGAACGCCTACACGCCCGAGGAGGAGGCTGAGTACCTTAGAAACCTGGGGCCACGGGACGCCGTCTTCGTCGCGAAAGTAGACGGCGAGTTCGCCGGCTTCGCCGGTGTCGCGGCGAGGTGGACGTACACCGACCGCTCAAGGCACTGCGCCGAGGTGGGGACATGGGTAACTCCCAGCCACAGGGGCATGGGCGTAGGCAGGGCCCTCTGGGAGAGTGGGGTGCTACCATGGTGCAGGGAGAAGGGCTTCACCCACCTAGGCGCCGCGGTGATGGCCCACAACACAGGGAGCATCGCGTTCTACGAGCGCCTGGGGTTCCACGTCTGCGGCTACCACCGCAAGGTCATCGACTGGGACGGGGAGCTGCTGGACTCGGTGGAGATCGAGAGGCACATAGAAGCCGAGGCCCCTTAGATATCGGGCTCGGGCGTCAGCCTCCGCCGGGCACCTTGTTGAGGGTCTTGCCCATGAGGAGTACGTCGTACAGCCTCCCGTCCATGGCCTTGTAGGCTTTCACCCTCCGCCCCTCGACGTTGAACCCGAACTTCCTGAAGAGGTGCACGGCTGTCTCGTTGTCGGCCACCACCTCCAGGTTGATCCTGTGGAGGCTGTGCTCGTTCGCCGCGTTTAGGAGCATGACCATCAGCGCCGTGCCGAGGCCCGCGCCCTGGTATTCCTGGTGGATGTAGATGTTGAGGTCCCCGGTCCCATGTAGGCGTGGGTGAGTAAACTTCTGGACGGAGGCGTAACCCACGATGTCGCCGTCGTAGACGGATACAAGCGAGATCAGGTTAGGCAGGTTTCCGATCCAGCTGTCTATGGTCTCCTCGGTGTAGGGAGCCATGCTCCACCTGAGGGCGTCGGGGCTCATGGACTGGTACATCCCGTGAAGGCCCTCACCGTCATCCATCTGCAACGGCCGGATGTGGACGCGTCTACCGTCCCTCAGAGTGACTGTCCTCTCCATCAGCTAAGACTATCCTTAGTATCAGTATAATCTTTTTGAGTAGCCCTCGTTGCGCACCCAGCGTCTTTCACGCGGAGCCGCTCAAACACTGGAATATCTTTTCCGGATTGTTCCAGCGGGTTCCTAAATATATGCCGTGGATACCGGTGAGCCAAGGTGAAAACATGAAACTGACAGGAATCAAGAGTTCAGCACTGTTCCTCGCGGCGCTCATGATGGCGTCCATGACCTTCACGTGGGCTCAGGCGCAGCCGGAGGACTTCCAGCTTCCAAACCCAGGCTTCGCGCCAGGGCACCCCCTCTACGGAGTGGAGCTGTTCATAGAGGAAAACATCGAGGTCCCGCTGGCCCGCCTCACACGCGGACGACTGGGCGAGACAGAGAAACGGCTGAGGCTCTCCGAGGAGAGGCTCGCGGAGATCGAGGCCATATGCAACAGGACGGACGCAGCAACCCTTGAGAGACTCAGGTACAGATACGAGCTCCAGATGAATAAAACCTTGGCGCTGGTCAACGCCACGGACTCCCTCGACCTCGAGACGTGGGTAGCGGAGCGAGCCATGAACCACGTGCGGGTGCTCACCCAGCTCAGGGCACGCGTCCCGGAGCAGGCGAGGCAGGGAATAGACAGGGCGGTCCAATCCAGCATTAAATCCTTTGCCACCCATATGAGGAGGATGGCGTACAGGGTTCAGCAGGTGGAGAGCCAGGGAGGCAACGCCACCCAGCTCTACGCGGAGATGGACGGCCTTCGGACTCGAGTCCAGGGACGCCTCATGGAGTTCAACCGGGTAAGGGAGAGCATGCCCACACCTGGCTTCAGCGAGGACATCCAGATGCCCGTAGACCCGCTGGGTAGAGGAAACAGGTCGCAGCGGGGACCCCCTTAGAGCCTTAACCTCTTTTCATTACCTTTTTCTCTTATCAATTTTAAACGCTAGGCTAGGGGACGCCGAGAAGGTGATGCCGGATCTCCGGGGCTTGGTGGGCAGCTCCACCTGCCGGTCTCTTTTTAATACCAAGGATTCAGATGGGTACAGGTGAAACGTTTGATTATCGACTTCCATAACCACTTCTACCCCGGCGCCTACATCGAGGAGCTGAAGAAGGAGAAGGGGTACGCCTCGGTGTCAACGGACCCCCAGGGCAGGCTCCTAATCCACTACACCGGCGACTACAACGTCGTGGTTGGGCCCCACATCGACCTGGAGCACAGGCTCAGGGACATGGATAGGACCGGCATAGACATGCAGGTGCTCACGCTGACCACCCCGGGCGTGGAGCGGGAGACTCCAGAGAGAGGCGTCAAGCTGGCCAGGCTCACCAACGACGGGTTCGCCGAGATAATCGACGACCACCCCGACAGGTTCACGGCGCTCGCCACCCTGCCCCTCCAGGACCCTGGGGCCGCCGTCGAGGAGCTTGAGAGATCGGTCGAGGAGCTTGGGCTCAGAGGCGCCATGCTCCTCAGCAACGTCAACGGCAAGCCCCTCGACGCCGAGGAGTTCAAGCCTGTGATCGACAAGGCGGTGAAGCTCGACGTGCCCCTCTACATACACCCCACCTCGCCCATCAACGACAAGTGGATGAACGACTACCGGCTCGTCCCCATCATGGGCTTCGGCGTGGACACCTCCCTCGCAGTCCTGCGGCTGGTGTTCAGCGGGGCCTTGAAGAGGCATCCCCGGCTCAAGCTGGTGGCCAGCCACGTGGGCGGAGTCTTCCCGTTCCTGAGGGGCCGCATAGAGACTGGGTTCAACGCGTACCCCGAGTGCAAGCTCCACATCCAGGAGCCGCCCAGCACCTACCTGAAGAAGGTCTGGATGGACAGCATAATATACGACAACGACGTGCTGATGTCGGCCTTGTCCTTCAGCGGCGCCGAGAAGATGATGCTGGGCACAGATCATCCCCACCAGATAGGGGACATCGAGAAGGCCGTCTCCCGCATCAAGGAACTCGACATAAGCCCAAGGGAGAAGGAGCTCATCCTCGGAGAAAACGCGGCGAGACTCCTCAAGTTATAGCTTTTTTATGAAAATGGGGTTAGCTAGGGTCTGCGACCCTCCCCATGAACATTATCAAGCCTGTGTCCACGTCCCTTATTAGGAAAACGAAAGGATGGTCCGCATTGAACGTCTTCTGAGGGGAAACTGCAGCGGAGAGCTTTATCGATACCCCCGTCGCGGCCGCAGCCTCGGTTCCCTTCTCGTTCACCTCTATGAACGCCTGGTGTATCACCATGTCTATGAACAGTTGATCCTCGGCGTTCATTCCGCTGAAGTCAGCTGCACCGGTGAACGCGGTGGGCATGCCCATCTCCGCCAGATCCTCCATCATGAAGTACTTTGTCTCGAAGGTGAATCTCGGCAGCTGGACGTTCACATCTGTTGCCTCCATCGATCCAATCCATTCACCGAGGTTCTCCGGGGAGAGCTGAGCCTCGACCTCGCCCATGGAGCCCTCCTTGGGCAGGAGTATTAGCATGGAGATGTCCTCGCCTGTGTAGGGCAGCTCAAGTATCTGAAGCTCGTCCGTCTCAGCGTAGTTGAACGTCTCGCCTCTCAGCCTCATCATGTCCACCGTGACCGTGTTGGTCGGCGAAACGTGGAACCCCTCCTCGCCGGTGGCCTCCTCGTCGAACTCTATGAGCCAGTCTCCCTTGAAGTAGATGGCGTTCGTCAGCACCAGCCTCACGGCAGAGTCGATGGAGCCGCTGGGGAACAGGTCCTTGATACGATCGTTGGTCCTCTCCTCCACCCACTCGTTGATGGTGACCCGGCTCTCGTCGGGCTCGGCTACGAAGTCCAGGGCGTTGACGTCCCCGCCATAGTAGTCTACGATGGCGTCGACGTAGTCATCCAGCACGGGATAGCCCTGCTGAATCCATAGCGCGTTCACGGTGTGGAGCGCGTATTCGCGGCCCTCCTCGTTCAGTGTGTTGTATATCCTGGCGACGGAGGGAAGCCGCATCGAGGGGTCCTCTAGGAAGCCGAAAACCGCCTCCATCTCCTCCGCTGTCTCGCCTCTGGCGCCCTCGTAGGTCATGGATAGGGCCGTCGAGATGCTGTACGGAGAGAATAGTATGTTGCCGTCGCCGGCGCTGTACCTGCCGTAGAGGTCGAAGGCGAAGCCGTTGTACGCTTCCACGGTGGCCTCTACCGAAGGGTCCGTGGCGCCGCTGTCGTCGAGTAAAGGCACGTCTTCCTTTGCCGTGGTCCCTGAGAGCCAGTCTGATACGGCAGGTAACTGGGAGCCCACCACCAAGGCGGCCAGAAACACCACTACGATCCCATACAATGTCCTATGGTTACCTAGTCTCGACATCCTATTCACTGGTTGAACCTATAGGAGCATCTAGATAATCCCACGGATTAGAACACCCGTTTCAAAGTGTCGAACAAGGTGGGTTTGGCTATGAGATCTCCCTGATGTCCTTCCCTATCTCGTAGACGACGTCGCCCTGCCATATGGCTGGGCTGGTCACCATGTGGATGACGCCGTCGGTGGGGACGACGATCTCCTCCAGGGTCTCCCCGAAGAGGTCCTTTATGACGCCCAGCGTCTGGCCCTCCTCCACCATGTCGCCCGCCCGGACGTCGCTTATGAAGAAGCCGCCGTGCTCAGCGTACAGGTGGTACGGGTTGAACACCTTCGCCTTAGGCGGCACCGCGGGCTCCCCCTCCAGCATGCCCAGCTTCATCAACACGTTCCTGCAGCCCCGGACCACCTCCGACACGATGTCGCTCTGGCACCTGCCCATGCCCCCTGCCTCGGTGCCCACGGTCACGGGGAACTTCATGGGGCTGCCGCTGGGCCTCGGCAGGCTCTCCCTTATCCACTCCCACCCGAAGGAGCGGCACAGCTCCAGGTTATGCCTGTCCTTCTCGTCGTCGCCGGTCATCCTGTACATGGTGCCCGTGAGGAGGTCCTCCTCGATGTCGCCGCCGTGGAGGTTCAGCCTGTAATCCGCCTGGCTCAGCACCTCGCGGTAGAACGTTGTTGTGACGTAGTACGTGATCTTGGGCGGCCCCGAGCCGCCGCGGGGGATCTCCTCCACGTAGTAGCCCGTGAGGTCCCTGTAGTCGATGGGGTTACCATGCATCCACCGTGCCTCGAAGGCAAGGGTGTTCACCATGGGCACCAGTATGACCTTGCCGTCGAGATCCTCCGGCTCCAGTGTCTTCATGAGCTCCAGCACCCCGGCGGGGCCGTTATACTCTGAGCCGTGCTCGCCGCCGTTGATGACCACCGTTGGGCCTTCACCCACGCCGTTCACAAGCATGACGGGGATCCTGTGCCTGCCGGCGGGCCTCTCGGCTATGCTTAGGTAGCCCTGCACCTTCTCGCCGGGCCCCGCCTCGAGGTCCTGAACCTTAAGAACGTCAGTCATATCGTAGACCTGTGTTCTCTGCGGCTCATGCGAATATGGCTTTTATGCCCAGCGCGACAAGACTCCATCATGGGCAGACTCAAGGACAGGGTGGCCTTGGTGACAGGCTCGGGGCGGGGCTTCGGCAGGGCCATGGCGATGGCATATGCACGTGAGGGCGCAAACGTGGTCGTCGTAGCCCGAAGCGTCGACGAGTTGGCGTCTGCTGAGGAGGCGATGATGGCGGAGGGCGGCGAAGTGCTCACCGTGTCAGCGGACATATCCACAGACGAGGGAATAGGCAGAGTCGTCGAAAGGACCCTCGACGAGTACGGTGGGCTGGACGTCTTGGTGAACAACGCCGCCACGAGTCCATGGCTCACCTTCGAAGAGACCACCATAGGGCACTGGGACCGGGTCATCGCCGTGAACCTCAGGGCCCCCTTCGCTCTCACGAAGATGTTCCTCCCCTCCATGAAGGAGAGGGGCGGCGGCAGCGTCATAAACATAAGCAGCAGGTCGGCCGAGTTGGGCTTCGTCGCCGAGTCGGCTTACTGCCCCAGCAAGTACGGCCTCGAGGGCCTCACCCAGTGCCTCGCCCTGGAGCT
>CAZTZC010000012.1:0-27041 GCA_964618045.1 uncultured Candidatus Bathyarchaeia archaeon
ATCTGCTGGGTTAGGCCCCCTGCCTCCCTCGCCTGTACGGCTGTGCCCCTGATCTTGTCCAAGAGGCTGGTCTTCCCCGTGTCCACGTGACCCAGCATGCAGACTATAGGCTGTCTCATAGGCACCTTGAACACCGGCACTATGAAACAGCGGAACTGTTAATATAAGTATCTGGGATTGGACGCTACGTCTTCCTAGACTTATCAAAGAGGAAATACGGCGTCAGCACAGCAATAATCACCGATCCTAAGTTTGATAAACGTAAACGGTTACTTGATCCAAGGAACTCAGATGCCTATTCTGAATGTGCAAGACCTCAGCATGTACTACTCGACCCTCAAAGGCGACGTCAAGGCCGTCGACGGCGTCGACCTAGAGGTTGAGAAGGGAGAGGCCCTCGGCTTGGTGGGCGAGTCGGGGTGCGGGAAAACCACTTTCGCACTGGCAATAATGCGCCTCCTCCCATGGAATGGTAGGATCGTAGGTGGGAAAGTACTATTCGACGGCACCGATATTATTGGGATAGATGATAAAAAGTTCGATTCAGACTACAGGTGGAAGCGCCTGTCCTACGTCTTCCAAGGTGCCATGAACGCGTTGAACCCGGTGTTCAGGGTAGGCGATCAGATAGCTGAGGCGATTACGCTTCATGAAGACGTGGAAAAGGAGGAGGCTATGGAGAGGGCGAGGGAGTTATTCAAGCTCGTCGGCATCGACGCCAACCGCGTATCAAGCTACCCCCACGAGCTGAGTGGTGGGATGAAGCAGAGAGCGATGATAGCGATGGCCTTGGCTTGCTATCCGGATTTCATCATAGCCGACGAGCCGACAACAGCTCTGGACGTCATCGTTCAGGCTCAGACCCTTCAGGTGATAGACAGGCTGAGGAAGGAGCTCGGTCTAACGATGATGTTGATAACCCATGATCTCTCAGTTGTCGCACAGACCTGTTCGACGTGCGCCATAATGTACGCAGGGAAGATAGTAGAGTACACCGACATCAACACGGTGTTCGAGGAGCCCCTCCACCCCTACACCAAGGCGTTGACGAGTGCCTTCCCGAGCATTAAAGAAGAGAGAAGGGAGCTGGAGTCGATTAGGGGAGCACCACCCAACCTCTTGAACCCTCCCTCAGGGTGCAGGTTCAACCCCAGGTGCCCATACAGCATGAAGATATGCACCGAGGAGGAGCCGGAGTACAGGAACCGTGGAGGCAGGCACTACGTGGCCTGTCATCTGCTTGATTAACAGGGGGATGCAAGGATGATGAGCGAGGAGATGGAGCTAAAGGTCGTGGACCTTAAAAAGTGGTTCCCGGTGAGGATGGGGGTCGTCTCGAAGCTTCTCTCAAGGAAGACAAAATACGTCAAGGCTGTAGATGGCGTATCTTTTGAAGTGAAGAGGGGAGAGATCTTCGGGCTAGCGGGGGAAAGTGGGTGTGGAAAGACCACCACCGGCAAGACTATCCTCAGGCTCCTAGAGCCTACGAGCGGCGAGATCTACTTTCAGGGAGAGAACATAACGAGGCTCGGTAAGTCCGAGATGAAGCATCTCAGGAAGAAGATGCAGATAGTATACCAGGACCCCTACGAGTCGTTAAACCCTAGGATGACCGTTTACGACATCATCTCCGAGCCTATCAGTGTCCACGAGCTCGCGGATTCACCTGCAGACAGGGAGGAGATCATATTCAATGTCCTTAAAGATGTCGAGCTTATGCCACAGGAAGAGTTCATGCTGAGGTTCCCGCATGAGCTGAGCGGCGGTCAGAGACAAAGGGTGGCCATTGCCCGGACGCTTGTGATGAAACCCAGCTTCATCGTGGCGGACGAGCCGATATCGATGCTCGACGTCTCCATCAGGGCGGGCATCTTGAAGACGATGCTTAAGGTTGGGGAGGCTGGGGGCATCTCCTATATATTCGTCACCCACGACCTCGCCTACGCCCGCCACATATGCCACAGAGGCGCTATAATGTATCTGGGAAAGATCGTCGAGATGGCGACCATGGATGAACTAGTGAAAAACCCTCAGCATCCTTATACCATAGCGCTTATGGCGGCGGTGCCGATCCCAGACCCGCGGCTAGAGAAAGCCAGGGCCATCATTAGCGGAGAAGTCCCCACGCCGATAGACCCTCCGTCTGGTTGCAGGTTCCACCCCAGGTGCTCTAGATGCATGGAGATTTGTCGCGCAGAGGAACCTGCCTTATGCGAAGTCGAGAGTGGCCACTACGTGGCCTGCCACGCCGTTGGATGAGTGTGATGGTCGATCAGCGGCCATATTCATGCTCTTAAGAACTCTGATTAGCTCAATGCTTAGCATCCAAGACGACTTATGGCTTACAAATGCTATCCGACTTGAAGCGGAGAAGGGTCTCGCCGAACATCGTTACGACGTATCCCGACCCCGATACCGTCCACTCCCAGCTGTCGTCCCTCGCGGCCTCCTCCAGCGTGAACATCCTATCCTTCGGCAGGATGACGGCTACACTGAGGGTGATGTATGACCCGGGTCTTATCGTGGGTATTGGGTACAACACCTGATGATGCATGAATTTGTCGTTCAGTTTGATATCATACTCTACCTTGTTCATGGTCATGTTCTCGCTTGTGGGGTTGAATATCATCACGCTCATGTTTAACTGGGGATCGTTTGAACCCAACTCGATGTTGACCACCTCGGCCGTTATGCTGGTCTTCATCACGACGTTGTAAGTGCTGAGGTACTGGTTGACCATGTATCCCGTCAGCAGCGCCGAGATCAAGGCAGCCGAAAATAACGCAGCGTAGCCCAGTTTAATCCTCCGACCCGGGTCCTTGACAGGGATCGGGGTCATGGGGCTCGTTTTCACTTGTTTCTGCGGCCAAAACCTCTCAGCGCCCCCGAGCCTTGAGACGAACATGAGCAACCACCTTGCACATATGTAAGACCATATAAATATCACCACCATCGACGCCGCAGTTATCGTCGGATGCATCGGCAGGCCATAGGTGACGATCGTGACCAGTACGAAAAAGGTGTGAAGGAAGGCCCAGAAATACGAAACGGCGTCAGACGCCGTCGAAATATCCAGTATGTTCGAGAATATGTCCCTCAAGATTAGTGAAAGCAAGTATGTGCAGGAGATAAAAATTACGACGCCGATTCCACCGATCAAGAAACGGGGGACTTGTATCGCGTTAACCAAGTCAAGGACGTCTCCAAAGGGGTGGAAGGCCCCCATCAATAGGTAAACTACTGGGCTCAGGTATGTCCAGAAACTCAGCCAGAAGATCGATATCGAGTATACTGGTCTCATCCTTCTCCGTAAGATGAGGATAGACTGACCCACCAATGAAGTCACAGTCTCAAAAAGGATTCCCGCTACGGCTATCATCGCGAGGTTCATCTGGGTTGGATTCGGTATCACCCACGTCGTGTGCGAAAGCGTGAATGGCCACTCCGCCCGGACGCTGACATCAAGAACCTCGCCCCCCAACATCAGCACGGTGAAGGCGTGACCCATCTCGTGGATAAACTCGCCTAATATTTTCATCGCGAAACCGATGAACACGAACATCAACAGAAAACGGGCGTATTCTTTGCGTCGCTCTTTAGCCACCGCGGTTAATGACATTCTCAACCCAGATCAAAATACTGTGACTTATATCATCTTTTCACCCATCGTTCCCTCGATCATGTTTGCCTCAAATAGTGACTAAAAAGGCCACTCGTGCAAAATGATTTAAGAATTCTACCTACCAGTTCTCCCTGTAGGCTGTTATGGTCGCTTTTCAAAGACTGAGCACAATCGGTTTGGTGGTCGCGTGTGCAGTCATAATCAATTTTGGTTATGTTGCGACCAGTCTATACGATGTCCCCGGCGTTATCACCGTGGTCTTCATCCCTTGCGCTCTCGTGGTCTGCTTGGGCTGGTTCCTGAAAAACATGAAGATGACGATCGCGATGACGTTCGCATCGATCCTCGTGGCGGCATCTCTTACCTATATCTCGCTCACGACTCCTGTCTCATTCGGGATAATAGAGGATGTTTTTTACAGGAACCTTTTCAACTACACCGTTTTCCTGAAAGTAATGCAACTCATCTTCTTCACTATGTTCTTTTCGATTCTGACGGCTTTGGTTGCCGGTCTAGCATTCGAGTAGATGTCAACTGATCGTATTAATCTCAACTTTATAGGAATCTTGCTGCGATACATTTCGATAGAACGTACAAACAAATTTCCAGTATACAAAGATGTCATGTTTATCAAAAAAAGAGTGCGTTATCTAAAACGTTATATAAATTATTACATACAAGCACTTGGAGAATATAGAATGAAGAAACTAGCAATCTTACTTTTAATGACAACTCTATTACTATCTTCCTTTGTAGTTCAAAGCTTTGCACAGGAAACCGAAGTCTGGGAGACTTGGGACCCCGACTTTACTTCCCAAGGGGTTGCGCTCACGGAGCCCTTCGAGGGTTATCTCTACGATCCCTCGGTTGTACACGGGGGAACCCTCGTAATAGCGACCCCGTCGGATCCACCGGAGCAGCACCAGTGGAACGCGGGGGCGACCGCCAGCTACGAGTTCTTAGATCCATTCAACGACTACCTGACACGCACGGATCCGATCACCGGCGCGGTTGTCCCATGGATCGCCGAGAGCTGGGAGGTATCAGAAGACAAGCTCACATACACGGTCCACCTGACACAAGGAGTCAAGTTCCACGACGGTGTAGAGCTGACGAGCGAGGACGTAAAATGGTGCTTCGACTTCATCATGGAGAACAACTTCACCAGGATGGCCGACGTCTGGGATATACTCAGCCGTGAGAACCCCGTTGAGATAGTCGACGAGTACACCCTATTGTTCCACCTGAAGACGCCCTTCGTGTCATTTGCGCGTGAAACACTGGGTACACCGTATATCTATCCCAAACACGTGTGGGAGGAGATCGCGGCTGATCCGAATTTTGACTGGCTGACCTACGTCCCAACAATGGATCAGCAGATCGGCTGTGGACCCTACAAGGCGTTGGAGTACGTGCCCAACTCCTACCTAAAATACGAGGCATTCGAGGACTACTGGCATGGTAAGCCATACATCGACGAGTACTTGAGGCCCATAATAACCAGCGGGGAAGCAGAGCTACTCGCCCTCAAGAGGGGAGAAGTGGATGTCTTCAACGGCTTCCTTGCCTCAGAAGCGATCCCAGCCCTCATGAGGGAAGAAGGCATAGGACTCTACATCTACAACAACGAGTACATGTACCACTGGGGCATGAACACATACAAGTGGCCCTTCAACGTGAAGGAGTTCAGGTACGCCTGCGCCTACGCGGTCGACAAGCAAGACCTCGTCGCTACGCTGCTTCTCGGGTACGGGATACCCGGCCCAGCGGGCGTAGAAGCCCAGTTCTACAACTACTGGTACAACCCAGACACGCCTGAAACCTACACGTTCAACCTGACCAAGGCGGAAGAGATCCTAGACGAACTTGGCTACGTCGACACCAACGGCGACGGAGTACGGGAAGGCACAGGGGAGCACGCAGGTGAGCCTATTGAGTTCGACATAGGGCCACCGATCTACGACCCTGTCCGCGTGAGAGCGGCGGAGCTGATCGCCGAGAACCTAAACACGATTGGCATAAAGGCCACGGTACAGTATTTGGAGTGGGCTACCCTGTGGGGCAAGATAATCCAGCCACTAGACTCCCCGACCAAGGTAGACTCGTGGCTTCTCGGCTCCAGCCAGAGCGTAGATCCTCAATGGATGAGAGTGAGGCTTCACTCTTCAGCCATCCCCAACCCCAACTACTACGGATTCGTTAACGCAGAGTACGACCAGCTTGCCGAGCTACAGAGTACCCAGTTCGACGTCGAGGAACGAAGAGAGTCGGTCTTCAGGATGCAGGAGATCCTGGCCGAGGAGATACCGCTGGTGGTCATGTACTTCCGCCAGAGCCCTAGCGTCTACAGGACGGATGAGCTCACAGGCTGGATCGACCACTACGGCGTTGGAAGGGGTAACTTCTGGGACTACATCAACGTACGCGCCACCGAGCTTCAGATGCTGAAGGCTATGAGCATCTCCGTCGTGAACACCCCGCCGCCCGAGGTCGAGATAGGGGAGACCTTCACCCTCGGCCTGAAATATACGGGTCCAGGAGGCGAGTCGCTGACCGAGGCTTCGGTGTCCGCGTTAGTGACCGGCGACCCCACGTCTTACCCCTTGGAGCATGTCGGCGACGGAGTCTACAGGGAGACCTTCGATACATCAGGATGGTTGGAAGGAGACTATACGGTAAAAGTTGATTCCAGGTCTGTCGGTTACCTCGACAGCGTCACTACCTTCGCCTTAGAGGCGGCGGAACCGGCTCCGCTCACACCACCGCCTGAACCGTCCTTCTGGGAGTCGTACGGGGCCACCGTGACTGGCGCAGTCGTGGTGCTCGCCGTCGTAGCAATCGTAGCGGTGTATAGGTTCGCAAAGAAGTAAATCTCTTAATTTCCATCTTTTTTTCAACGTTGATGATACAAGCACATAATTTATCTGTGGATGCGGGCAGTATCTAGAATTGATAGAATCTTAACGCATATGTGATGGAATTGGCGTACATCATCAAACGCACAGCATCGAGGGTCATCACCTTCATAGTGGTCATCTCGCTCATATTCTTCCTAGCGAGAAGCACCGGCACGGACCCGTTTGAGCGTTACCTATCCGAGGACCCGCGTATCCCCCTAGCTCAGATTCAGCGGTTGAGGGCAAAATTCGGCTTGGATAAACCATTGCACCTGCAGTACCTAGACTTCATCAAGAACACCTTGCAGGGTGAATTTGGGTATTCTCTGTACTATAAGAGGCCCGTATTCGATAAAGTCATGGAGTGCTTGCCGTGGACCCTTTTCCTGTTGAGCATCTCCATAATTCTCTCCACCATAATCTCCTTCGGGGTCGGCGTCTACTTCGCGTGGAAAAGAGGCACGAAGACCGATATCTTGGGGACCAACTTCTGCATGTTCATCCGCTCCACGCCCCACTTCTGGCTCGGCATGATACTCCTCCTAGTTTTTGCGTACTATTACCCCATATTTCCCCTCTACGGCGCCAGGACGCCTGGCATCCATTACGAGAACACGTTCGAGTACATCAAGGACATTCTGTACCATGCCGCCCTGCCGCTCACGACCCTCCTCCTCCGGCAGGTGGGAATGTACGTCCTGTACATGCGGAACTCGACGGTTGAGGTCCTCGGCGAGGACTACATGGTCACCGCGAAGGCGAAGGGGGTTCCTGCCCGGTCTTTGATGTTTCATCACGCGGCCAGGAACGCGATGCTCCCAATGGTGACCGTCACGGCGATGCGTTTCGGGTTCATGGTGAACGGGGCGATCCTGACCGAAACGGTGTTCTCATACCCTGGAACTGGACGCCTAATATATACGGCGATAACGAACGACGACTTCTTCCTGCTCCAGGGGACATTCTTCATAGTCTCAATAACTGTTCTGGTCGCTAACCTGATCGCCGACATAATCTGTGGTTGGTTGGACCCCAGGATCAAGATATGAGGATTGAGATGAATTGACTGAGCAGAAACTGGTCGTCTCGCGAACGAGGATACGCCTCAACCAATTCATCGATGGGGCTCGTGAATTTGCATCCATCTACAGGAATAGTAAACCAGGCCTCCTAGGGATAGCTCTCCTACTGTCCTTCATACTCACTGCGGTTTTCGCACCCTTCATCTCGCCTTACGATCCATATGTAAGGGTCGACAGGCCCTTTCGACCGCCATCCAACAAGTATCTACTGGGTACCAACGACATCGGTCAAGACATCTTATCAGAGCTGATATACGGGACACGGGTTTCTCTCACCATCGGATTCATGGCGGCCCTGTTTACAGTGGTGATTGGAACACTCGTAGGGGTAGTATCGGGTTTCCTAGGCGGGTCAGTTGACGAGGTGTTGATGAGGTTCACCGACGTCATAATGATCCTCCCCAACATCCCCCTGCTCATACTCCTGATGGCCATCTTCGGAAGACAGAGCTACTTCATCATGATCCTGGCGATATCAATCACGGGATGGACGGGAACGGCGAGGATGGTAAGATCCTCAACCATCTCCATAAAGGAGAGAACATACGTCGAGGCCTCGAAAGCCATCGGCGCCGGGGAAGGACACATCATCCTCAAACATATCCTCCCCAACGTCTCGCCCCTGATAATAGCCACCATGATCTACCAGGTGGCGGGCGCCATGATGTCAGAGGCGGGGCTGTCCTTCCTGGGCCTCGGCGACCCCGGCCACAAGAGCTGGGGGATGGTGCTCCACTACGCCCAGACCAACGGCGGGTGGTATGCCAACCAGGGGTACCCGGCCTGGTGGTGGATCATTCCCCCGGGGCTCCTGATAGCCCTCACAATAGCGTCGCTCGTGCTGATAGGGCAGACGATGGAGGAGATAATAAACCCGAGGCTGCGAAGGCGGTAGCGCGCGCCTTAAATTTTTGTGGACCCTGATCAGGCTGTAGTGTGCTTCCTTGAGAGAGGGTGAGGAGCTTCTTCGCGTGAAGAGCCTGAAGGTCTCGCTCATCGACGATGCGGGCCCTAAGACGATCGTCGAGGAAGTGGACCTCAGCGTTCATGAAGGCGAGACGGTTGGGCTGATAGGCCCCTCCGGCGCAGGGAAGACGGTCACGGCTAAAGCGATCCTCGGCGTGCTCCAGCCCATCGGAGCCGGGAAGCGGCCCTGGAGCGTAGAGGGAGAGGCCCTGTTTAGGGGGAGGGACCTGTACAGGATGTCCGAGGAGGAGCTGAGGCGCCTGAGGGGGAACGAGGTGTCCGTGATATTCCAGAAGCCCGCCGGCTCGCTGAACCCTATACTCGAGGTGGGGGAGCAGACGGGGGAGCCGGTGGACGCCCACGAGGAGATCGAGAGGCAGCGGCTCAGGGAGATGGTGATAGACCATCTGGGCAAGGTGGAGCTGCCGGACGCGAGGAGGAGGTTCCGCTTCTTCCCGCACCAGTTCAGCGGAGGCGAGGCCCAGCGCATAATGATCGCGTCCGCCCTGATCTGCAACCCTTCTCTGATCATCGCAGACGAACCCACCAGCGACCTGGACGTCACCGTCCAGAGGCAGGTCCTCGAACTGTTGAAGAGGGTGAAGGAGGCGTTCAGCCTGTCCATGCTGCTGATCACCCACGATCTGGGGGTGATAGCCGAGATGTCCGACTACGTGTACGTCATGTACGCTGGCAGGATCATAGAGCACGGCGACGTCTACGAGATCTTCGAGGAGCCCACGCACCCTTTCACGAGGGGGTTGCTGCGCTCCGCGCCCCGGATCGACTCGGATCGCTTCGAGCTGATCGGGATGCCAGGAGAACTGCCTCAGCCACCATACGACATCTCGGGATGCGTGTTTCACCCCAGATGCAGCTACGTCAGGGACGTTTGCAGAGAGAAGAAGCCTACGTTGACGGAGTGTAGACCCGGCCACCACGTGGCGTGCCTGCGAACTGGAGAGATATGACGCTTTATCCTAGGCAAGTCGACCGCGTTACAGCTTCTATAATTCAAAAAAGGTTGAGTGTTGTCGGCTATAACTTCAGGATCCGCAGGAGGTTCCCGCCGAGGATCTTCTCCCTGATGGCCTCATCTAGGCCAGCGAGCTCCACCGCCTTCATCTCGACGTCGAGGCTGCCGACGGGGGACTCCGAAGCGAAGATGAGTCTATCGAGGTCGAAGCCTTCCGTGTGTCCACTCTGGAAGGCGGTCGTCGGGAAGGAGTAGGTCAACAGGAACAGGTTACCACAAGCCTGTGCAGCCCTCGGAGCCCTGGCGCTCTTATCCGTCACGAAGTTCACGTCCTCGAAGCTCGATGCGAGGTCGGCCACGTACTCGGGTGGGCAGAATATGGAGTCGCCTGAGTGTATGTACACCGGCGCCTCATGCCTCTCTGCGACGCCTACCACCTGCTTCGCTGCTGAGCCGTTGACACCGTATCCGTCGTTGGTGGGGTCGAGCTGAACCCCGACGAACCCTCCCCCGAGTAGGGCCTCGTCGACCCTCTCGGCCTCTCCCTCGAGAAGCGGGTTCGCTCTGTACAGCGCGGCCAGCCTCCCGGGATGGCTCTGGGCTGTCGACAATACGGACCTGTTGGCATCGTGGTAGAACGGACCTGGTGGCGGGGTGACTACCACGGAGACGTCCACTCCCAGCCTGTCCATGTCTGAAACTAGGCGCATGGGGCTCTGCTCCATGTAGACAGTCTTCCCCAGGAAGACGTGTCCATCGATTATCTTCATCTCGAAGCCTCCAGGCCCAGTATGCGAGCCATGTTATCGCCTAGGACCATACTCTTCTCCTCCGGCGTGATGTCGGATACCCTGACTTTCAGCATCTCGATCTCTGGGACGCCGAACGGATTGTCTGACCCGTACACGACCCTGTCGGCGCCGACCCTCCTCACGGCTCTGGCGATGTCCCTGTGGCTCCTGAACGAGGTCTCCAGTATGATGTTCTCGAACCAGCGGGCCACGCATATCGCGTCCTCGTAGAGCCGCTTACCCATGTGGCCCACCACGAGGGTGAGGTCAGGGAAGCTGTCCGCTAGATCCCCCACGAGGGTGGGCTGGGCGTAGCCATAGGTATCAGGCTCACCCGTGTGGATGAGTATGGGCAGCCCGAGCTTCACGGCGAGCTCGGCTATGGGGAACACAAGCTCCTCGCTGTTGATGGCGAAGGCCTCGTTCCTGGGGTGGAACTTGACGCCCCTGAACCCTTTCTTGGCGCCATTCTCAAGGCTGCTTAGGGCGTTTTCCTGCAGGTGCGGGTTGACCCTCATGAAAGGGATGATCCTGCCGCCTGCCTCCCCCGTGGATTTGACTAGAAACTCGTTGACCTCGTCGTAGGTCCTGTCTTTGCCTATGGCCGAGTAGGGGGCGCATGTGACCACCGCGTCGATGCCGTTCCTGTCCATTATCTGGGTGAACGCCTCAACCGTGTTCGGCGGGAGCCCCTTCCCCGGGCCGGCGAAGTGGGTGTGTCCGTCTATTACTACCATCTCGTATCTACCTTCAAGTAACAAATATGTATCCAACCAGTAATATTAGGTAAATCCTATGGTGACCCGGACTTTCATGCTTCAAGGCGAAGCGGATGAACTGAGAAACACATTTCTTGAACTGCTTGTAGATGCAGGGTTCACCTTGATTCACCGTGAGGAAACAGACGACGGTTTCACGTTGATCGGAGCCAACTCCAAGAGAACCTCCCAGCTGGTTGCGACCATGATGAACCTGTTCATAGGTTACATACAGAGGAACAGATTCGCCGTGGAGGTGAGGGCCACGAGTGAAGCCGACAGGGTTCACGTCGTCTTGAGGTGCTGCCCCTACCTGGACGTGCTGGACATGGAGGCTCCCCCCAGTGACCCGGAGGAGCATGAGAAGTGTCTCAGGCTTGCAGACTACTTCCAAGACAAGATGATAGAAAGGTATAACCCTGTCATGTAGAGACATCTATCATCTACGTCACACCGTTATACCAAAACATCGTTTGAAACATTTTATCAGACACAGCCGCCTATTGTGTAATATGATGCGTAGCATCAAAGGACTAGTCTACAAGCCCTTCAACATGCTATACATGGCTTTCCTGTTCTTCGTCCTCTTCACCGTCGCCTCGTGGTTCCTCAGCTTCTTCCGGGGCCTCCTGGTAGAGACCCTGGGCATCCCCCAGGAGTATTTCTGGGCCGTGGCCCTTCTGAGCCTCATAG
Organism: uncultured Candidatus Bathyarchaeia archaeon; assembly: GCA_964618045.1. Classification (GTDB taxonomy): domain Archaea; phylum Thermoproteota; class Bathyarchaeia; order TCS64; family TCS64; genus RBG-16-57-9. The sequence goes on from CAZTZC010000012.1 coordinate 11,786, forward strand.
GGAGCTACGTGAATCTGCCGCTCGCCATCCTAGAATCCGAGAAGCCTGTCACCTACAAGGAGGAGGTGGACGTCTTCGGCGTCACCTGGATGATCCCCGAGGTCGACGCGGGGCCAAGGCAGACGCTCGTCATGATGAACCTGGGTGGAGCCATCATACCGGCCTTTATCTCGCTGTATCTCCTGATATTCTCAATACCGGCCTGTTCACCCTACCCCTTGATGACCTACCTGAAGGCTCTGGTGGTCCTGGTGGTAGTGACCCTGAGCACGCACCAGAGTGCCCAGATCGTGGAAGGTCTGGGCATAACCACGCCGGCGTGGGGTCCTCCGACCATGACGGCCTTCGTCGTGATGATCGTCAACCACCTTAGCCCGGTTACATGCCCCGCCCAGATCGCGTATATTGGGGGCACGCTTGGCGCGTTGATTGGAGCCGACCTCATGAACCTGCACAAGGTGGCTGGCGTGGGGCCTGTCATAAGCATAGGTGGCGCCGGCACCTTCGACGGCGTCTACCTCACCGGCATCGTATCCGTGTTATTGATACTATTCCTTGCCTGAGGGGATGAATAAAAAAATTAGATTATGTTTGTGGACGGCGCGTTCTTCTGGCTGTCCCAGTAGATGGTGGCTTTCTGGTAGCTGCTGGTCTTGACCTTCTGGAAGGCCGTGTCGAAGTGAGCCATGGTTATCTCAAGCTCGCCTTTGTGTTCCTCGGCCGTCTTGGGGTCGCTGTACTTCGTCAGGTGCTCGTTGATTGCCGCCATGCTCGCCGCTCCGCATACGGCGGCGATATCTGCTCCGCTGTAGTTCTCCATCAGCCCAGCGAGCTCATCTATGTCTACGTCGTCTGCGAGGGGCTTGTTTCTGGTGTGTATCTTGATTATCTCCTTCCTGGCTTCGAGGTCTGGGTTGGGTATGTGTAGCATCCTGTCTATCCTGCCGGGCCGCATCAGCGCCGGGTCAACCATGTCGGGGCGGTTGGTGGCCGCGATGACCACCACGTCCTTGAGGGCATCCAAGCCGTCCAGCTCGGTGAGTATCTGGCTGACGACCCGCTCCGTCACGTTGGTACCCATGTCCCTGCCCCTGGGTGGAACTATGCTGTCCACCTCGTCGAAGAAGATGATACAGGGCGCCGCCTGCCGGGCCTTCCTGAACACTTCACGTACGCCGCGCTCGGACTCTCCCACCCACTTGCTGAGGAGCTCCGGGCCCTTGACGCTGATGAAGTTGACCCCGCTCTCCGTGGCCACCGCCTTGGCGACGAGGGTCTTGCCCGTGCCAGATGGGCCGTAGAGCATTATGCCCTTCGGGGGCTCCACGGAGGCGTGGTCGAAGATGGCCCTGTACTTGAGGGGCCACTCTATCGCCTCCCTGAGCTCCTTCTTGGTCTCCTCCAGGCCGCCGACGTCGTCCCAGTGGACGTTGGGGTTCTCCACGAGGACCTCCCTCATGGTGCTCGGGTGCACCTCCTTGAGGGCGTCCTCGAAGTCCTTCATGGTGACGCTGATCTTGTCCAGTATCTCGGCTGGGACGCTGCTCTCCTCGAGGTTTATCTCCGGGAGCACCCTCCTGAGGGCGCCCATAGCCGCCTCCTTGGCGAGGGCCTCCAGGTCGGCGCCCACGAAGCCGTATGTCCTGTCCGCGAGGCCCTTCAGATCCACGTCCTCGGAGACCGGCATGCCTCGGGTGTGTATGTGCAGTATCTGTAGCCTGCCCTTCCTGTCGGGGAGCCCTATCTCGATCTCCCTGTCGAAGCGGCCGGGGCGGCGAAGCGCCGGGTCCAGCGCGTTGACCCTGTTGGTTGCGCCTATCACAACGATCTTTCCACGGCTCTCGAGGCCGTCCATGATGGTGAGGAGCTGCGAGACGATGCGTTTCTCGACGTCGCCGCTCACCTCCTCACGTTTAGGGGCTATGCTGTCTATCTCGTCGATGAAGATGATGCTGGGCGCGTTCTCCTGGGCCTCCTTGAATACCTCACGGAGCCTCTCCTCGGACTCACCGTAGAACTTGCTCATTATCTCGGGGCCGCCGATGTGGTAGAAGTTGGCGTTGGTCTCGTTTGCCACGGCCTTCGCCAGCAGAGTCTTACCTGTGCCCGGTGGGCCGTGCAGCAGCACACCCTTTGGTGCCTCCACGCCTAGACGCTCGAAGAGCTCCGGGTGCTTCAGAGGCAGCTCTATCATCTCCCTGACCTTGGCGATCTCCCTGTCCAGGCCGCCGATGTCCTCGTAAGTGACCTTGGGGATGTTGCCCATGGGCTGGCGGGGCGCCTTGTCCGTGAAGACTATCTGGGTGCCCTGGCTGACTATGACGGCGTCGGCCATGGGCTGTGTCTGGGTGACGACGAGGTCGACCCTCCTGCCCATTATGTTTATGGTGATGACGGAGCCCTGGCTGACGACCCTGCCTTCCAGCAATTGGGTCAGGTATCTCTCCCCTCCGACGATGCGGAGGGGCTCGGTGGGGTACAGGGTGAGCCTGGACGCCTGCCGCGCCTCCACGCGTCTGACCTCCACCCTATCGTCGATTCCAGTCCCCGCGTTGTTCCGTGTAAGGCCATCGATCCTGATTAATCCGCGGCCGTACTCTACGGTCTGGCCTGACCACGCCTTGGCGTAGGCCTTGCGCGTCCCCGTGATCTCAACTACGTCGCCGCTCTGCCACCCCTGGTCCTCCATGACCTTGGGGTCCAGCACGGCTATGCCCCTGCCGACTAGGTTCGGCGGAGCCTCTGCTACTTTTAATGTGATTTTATCCATTAATGTTCCTCCTCGTTTACTCTACTTTGACGTCGACTCCATCGTCCTCGGGCGCCTTGACCAGTTTTAAGGTGAGGTCGAGCACGCCGTTGTTGTAGGTTGCTTTGGCAGAGTTTGGATCCACCTCAGCGTCGATGGGTATCTCGGTGTCGTAGTCCTTGGTCTCGTTTCCCGCGGATATCCTTACACGGTTATCCGTCGCCTTGATCTTGATGGACTCCTTCGTGACACCGGGCATCTCGACGAGTAGCCTTACTCTGCCGTTCTCCCTGTCTATGTCTACCTGGCTCAGGGTCTCCATGGTGGGTTCATCTAGGGTGAACCCTGCCTGGGGGAGCCCTGCCTGGGGGAGCCCTGTGCCGAACTCACTGACGACTGGCTTGCCATCCGGCCCCATGGTCATCGTGTAGCCGTAGCTCCACGTCCTGACGTTAGGGTCGTCCGGGTCCATGGTCGGGTCCATCCCGAACCGTTTGAACATCTTCTCGATGATCTTATCGAAGTCGTCGTTTATCCATGACATGTTTATTCGCTGGGGGTCTCTGCAGTACGCCTCAATATAAACTTTATGTCAAAATGTCATGTATCTGACATTTTAAGGGTGTATTTTACATATGCCGCTGATATTGCCGCATACCTGACCGTATGTCATAAAATCTTATATTGCGCAGTTTTTCATTAAAGATTGATGTCCACCAGACAGAGCTCAGTGCAGGAAGCAGTCAGGGTCATAATCACCAGGAACCCATACCTCTACCGAGGCATCCGCATGCAGGTCGTGAACTACAGCGCCGCCGCCCGCTACATCCAGGAAGAGGTGGAGAGCCTGGCGGGCAGCGACGTGGACCCCAACACCATAGTCACGGCGATCATGCGTTTCTCACGCGAAGCCATAGAGGCCCAGCCCCTAGAGCGCCGGGGGGCTCTATACGGTTCACGGCTGAACCTGGAAACCGACATAAAGGAAGTGACAATCAAGGCGTCACGAAGGGAGCAGGTGGAGATAGTCAAGCAGCTCATGGAGCTTCAGAGCCAGGGCCTCAAGCTGAGGTTCTACCAGTTCCCGGAGAGCCTCAAGATAGTCACCACCTCCGAGGCCATGACCCAGATAATGCAGGACCTGTGGCAGTACGAGCCGCAGATACGGGAAGGGTACACCGAGCTCAACATATCAATGGCCCAGGGAGACGACCGCTACGACAGGATAGCCCTCCTCAGCGACCTCCTCTTCAGGAACGGCGTGCACCTGGTGGACGCCTTCTTCAGCGGCGACGAGGCCAGCCTCATCCTCAGGGAGGAGGACGCCTCCAAGGCATTCGAGGTGCTAAGAAGCCAGATCAGGTGACCCGGCGTCCCTTCGGGCAAGTATCATTGCCAACGCCACGCCGAGCACGGTGGCGGCCGCGGAGAACTGCAGGGCTCCTCTCGCCCCTATTCTCTCGGCTATCACGCCCAGCATAACCGGGCCGACGATGCCGCCGATGTTCCCGAACATGCTGTAGACGGCCATGGCTGTAGCCTTGTGGTCTCTAGGCGCCTCCTCTGACACGTACACGTTTCCCGAGGTGAGGTAGACGCCGTAGGCTACGCCTTGAACCCCCATCAAGACGCTCACCAGCACCAGACCCGAAGAGTTGGAGACCGTGAACATCGTCACCGCCGAGAGCAGCAGCCCCGCGGCCATCAGGTTCAGCGCCTTGATTCGTCTGGTGAATGCGCCGACTGGGAGCCTCACCGCTGTGCTGGCCAAGCCCCTCGAGGTGAGCCCGATGCCTACATCCGCCTCGTCCAACCCGATGTCTGAGCCATACACGGGGAAGAACAGGGTGACGGCGTTGAACATCAAGGAGTTGACGAAGTTAGCCACACCAGACGCGATTATCTTTGGGTCTCTGACGAGTTCGCCTAGTCCCGCCCGGGCCTCGGTCTTGCCGCTCTCCCTCACCCTGTTCTCCTTGACCATCAACAGGAGCAGAAGCCCGAGGACAGCGAACCCGCTGCTGATCTTGAAGCTGAGGCTTGGGCCGACGAACTTGGCGGCGAAGCCACCGACGAGGGGGCCCAGAGTGAAGCCGAGGCCCATCGAAGTCATGTAGAGGCCCTGGGCCACGTTCCTGAAGCCCTCCTCTGCGACCTCGGACATCAGCAGGAAGCCGTTCCCGAAGATGAGGCCCACGCCGAGGCCAAGGGCAATCCTGATCGGGTACAGGTGGTACGGGCTCTGAGCCACCATGTATGAGAGAGGAACCACGACGAACAGGATGAGCCCCGGCACCATCATGCGTCTACGCCCATACCTGTCGGAGAGCCGGCCCAGCGGAAGCGAGAGAAGAAGCATGGCCATCGCCGCCACGGAGCCGTAGGAGCCCAGCATGCTCAGGGACGCCCCGACTCCCTTGGCGTATCCCGGAAAGATGGGTATCACGGTGCTGTGGCTCGCGTCCGTGAAGAAGATGGACAGGCTCAGCAACACAACGTTACGCGAGAGCCCCGGCCTATCCATGGCATCTGATCATTGACGCGAAGTTATGAAACCTTCTTGCCTATCCTCTCCCGAGGATAAACCTCAGCCGGTCGAACAAGCTCGTGTTGGGGACTCCATGGGCATTCATCTGAGTTGGCTCGCCATCTCTACGATCCTCCGTATGTTGATGGACTCCTCGGTGTACCACAGCCAGCCCCTCTCACCGCATATGCTCCTCATCCTTGGGCTCGGGTTGAGAGCTATGGGGAGCCCGACCAGCCCCAGCGTTTCCGCGTCCTGATCGGAGTCGCCGAAAGCCACCGACCTATTTAGATCAACGCCATGTTCCATGGCCATTCGTCTCGCCGCTTCCGCCTTGACCTCGCCAAGGATCAGGTTCCTCTCCACCTTCCCAGTGTAGACGCCTTCCTCTTCCTCGAATACGGTCCCGTACTCGCCGTGGAATCCCAGATCGTGTAGACGCCTGATCGGCTCTATGGGCGAACCAGACAACGCGATGACTACATCCACGGTCGCCCTCATCGCGTCGACAAGCATCCGGCTATACCAGAGCAGAGTCTTGGGGACGTAACCCCTCATGAAGGCCATTGCGTGGGACTCGACAAGCTCCACCTTCACCCCCCTCAGCGACTCGGCGAAGAGGGCGGGTACCCTCTCTGCCGTCTCCCTGTACGAGAGCTCTCCCCGTATGTTCCGATCTGAGATGTCGGTGATCTCACCTGTGTACCTTTCGTCGACGACCTTGTGCTTGGCGAGGTATTCGTGGAAGCTCCGTATGATGAAGCCCCTGAGGAGGGTTCCGTCGATGTCGAAAAGGGCGCAGCTATGCATACAATGATCCCCGTCTCTTCTGCTTTGAACCTGTTGATAGGTTTTTATTGGCGTCGGCAGGGTTTGGTTTATGGCTGAACGCTGGGAGGCCCGGCTGCCCTTCTTCTACGGCTGGGTGGTCTTCGTGTTGACGTTCCTAATCTACATGTTCATGTACGGGCTCAGATACAGCGTTGGCATATTCTTCACGCCCATACAACAGGAGTTCGGGTGGAGCACCGCTGCGACGGCGAGCGGCGTCACCATCTTCTTCTGGGTCTACGCGTTGAGCGCCCCCTTCGTGGGCAACCTAGCCGACCGCATAGGCGTCAGGAAGACGGTCCTACTCGGGGGGCTGCTCCTCGGGGGAGGCGGAGCCATGGTCTCGTTCATCACGGAGCTCTGGCAGCTCTACGTGGCCTGGGGGGTGATAGCGGCCATGGGCTCCGCCGCCCTCTACGTGGTACCCACGATGGCGTTGAGCAAGTTCTTCCACAGGAAGCGCGGGATGACCGTGGGCTGGAGCAGTGTCGGAGTCAGCGCAGGTCAAGCCGTTTTGATCCCCATCGTCGCTTCCTTTATCCCGATCCTAGGCTGGAGGGCATCCATCAGGGCGCTCGGGCTAGTCGTGATGATCGTCACCGCCGTCATCGGGTATCTGTTCCTGCGTGAGGACCCGGAGAGCCTCGGGCTTCACCCAGACGGCGACGATGCGTCTATCATGGGTGACGAGAAGAGCGGAAACCCGGGAGAGATCAACTGGACGCCCAGGGAGGCCGTGGCCACCACGTCCTTCAGGTTGACGGCGATATCATACTTCTTCGCCATAGGCGGCATCATATCTATACTGACGTTCGTGGTGCCCCACATGATCAAGATAGGGATACCGCCGCTGCAGGCGAGCGCAGCCTTCGGCGTCATAGGCCTCATGAGCGCCGCCGGCAGCTTCGTGTTCGGCATCGTCTCCGACAGGTACGGCAGGAAGATCACCATACTGCTCACCACGGGTGGTATGTCGGTCGCGTTCCTCGTGGCCACCTTAATCCCGGCGAACATCACCCTGCTCTACGCATGGGCGGTCCTATACGGCGTGTCCTACGGCGGGGCGCCGGAGCAGTACGCAGCCATAACCACGGACTACTTCGGCAGAAGATACAACACTACGCTCTTCGGCATCATGACCCTCGCTGGGGGCCTCGGCGGAGGCCTCTTCCCCTTGATCGGGGGCTGGCTGGTGGATTTAACGGGTAGCTACTACGCCACACTATTCTTCCTGGGCGCAATGATGGCTCTAGCGACCCTCACCACGTACCTGGCGAAGCCGCCGGGGTAGCCTAGTCTTCCAGCTCCCTGAGCATCTTCTCAAGCTTGTCCGGGTCGGCTCCATGCTTCTCGGCGACCTCCTTGATCCTGCCATAGGGGATGTCCTGGGGCTTCACGGTGAACGGCTGGTTCGGCTCCCCCCTCATGTCGAGGCGAAGGACATCCCAGCGGGCGTAGTGGCCGAGAGCGTCCACGTAGGCCTTGGTGTGGCGGCGGTCGTCCTGGTCCAGCTCAGCATAGAGGATGGTCTCCTCGTTGAAGACAGGCTCTACCAGGTAGACGCCGGCAGGATTTAGGATGCTTGAGCCCCCGGAAGCGATGTTGAAGTCCCGTGTGTCGTCAGGCATCTCGTCGTCGGGGATGTACTGGCAGGCGCTGAGGACGAAGCTCTGGGTCTCCATGGCGTACTCCTTGCACGCGTACTCGATGTCACAGAGATGCCAGTCGTCGCCCTCCCTGTACCGCCGCTTCTTGCCGGGGTGCCAGTCCATGACCCAGTAGCCGTCCCAGAGGGCGCAGTGGATCTCCTCGCCCAGGTACGCCATAGCGGCCTTGAGGAGGGTCATGTGGTGCTCGTAGCAGATTAGGCCGCCGACTGTGCCGACGCCGGTGTCGAAGACCATGAGGTCCCGTGCGTCGCCGGGCGCCCAGACGGTGCGCTCGCCGTGGGTGGGCATGAGCTTCCTGTGGCGGCCTAGGAGGCTGCCGTCGCTGTCGAAGAAGAGTATGGTGTTGTAGAGGGTGTTGCTTCCCTTGATGTCGCTCATCTCGGTGCAGCCGACCACAGCTACTACGCCGGCGTCCCGCGCCGCTTCTCCTAGGGTCTCGGTGTCGCCGCTGGGGACCTTCACGGCGTTCTTCATGTACTCCACCTGGTTCATGCTCCACCTGCTGATGGGGTTGGCGCCCCTCCAGTACGGGTACCCGGGGATATGAGTCTCGCTGAAGACGATGAGCTGGGCGCCGTTTCTGCCCGCCTCCTCCACCGCCCTGCAAGTCTTGTCGATGGTGGCCTCCTTGTCCATGAAGACTGGGCTCGTCTGGGCCACAGCCACCTTGAGCTTCTCTAACATGGGTAGTGATCAGCCCTCGGGCTGTATAAAACGTGCCTGATATCAGGCTGCCTCAAGCTTTCCAGGGGGCTCGCCTCCGCCTCCCACTACCTATAAAAGAGCATGGCATCACTCCCTTAGTATGGCTCTAAGCATCACACCCCTCACAGGGATACCCATGATCCACGAGGGAGACGACCTCTCGAAGATAATCGCAGAGGCGGCTAAAAACCAGGGCTTGCGGCTTCTCGACCGGGACATCTTGGTTGTCACGCAGAAGATAGTCTCCAAGGCTGAGGGGAGGAGAGTAAAGCTTGACGAGGTTGAGCCCTCCAGCTTCGCCAAGCACATCGGAGAGACGATGGAGAAGGACCCTCGAGTCGCGGAGGTCGTCCTCAGGGAGACCGCCAGGATAATAGGGATGAAGAGAAGGGCCTTGATCGTCGAGACCCGCCACGGCCACGTGTGCGCGAACGCCGGCGTAGACTTCTCCAACGTCGAGGACGGCTACGTCACGCTGCTCCCTGTGGACCCTGACGCCTCTGCCAGAAAGATTAGAGAAGGGCTGAGGCAGATCACCGGCGTCAAGCCGGCGGTGATCATCACGGATACCTGGGGGCGGGCCTGGCGTCTCGGGCAGGTCGACTTCGCTATAGGCGTCGCCGGCATGTCACCCTTCAGGGACTACCGTGGCGAGCAGGACATGATGGGCCACACACTGCACGTTACCAACATAGCCATCGTAGACGAGCTGGCGGCGGCCGCCGAGCTCGTGAAGGGAAAAGCCGAAGGCGTCCCCGTCGTGCTGATCAGGGGCTACGACTACCCTGAGGGGGACGGCCGCGCCTCAGATCTAATTAGGCCGCTTGAGGAGGACCTCTTTCGCTAGGATATCTGACTATTCCTGTATAGTAACAGTTTTAGCGAGCCGCCCCCGAAATGAGATGATGTCTTTGAACGACGAAGAGGATGCTCTACCTGTACGGAAGCGCTCCGAGGACAACGAGCTCACCATAGAGCTTGACGACGACCTCAGACGCTACCTCAGCTTCCTCAAGCGCATCAAGCGTATAAAGAACAGGGAGGAGGCGGTGCTCGCGGCTCTCCACATCTACAAGAAGCTGAACATGCATGACTGGCTCCCCTACGTCTACAGGAGCGGCACCGAGAGGCTCCTCATCGTCGACCACGGCACCTTCAACGACATATTGAGCACCATGTCCGAGTCACGCCTCTACGACGTCGCCAGGGCGACGGCGCTCAAGAGGAAGGTTCTTCGCTCCGCGGACCCGAACCTGGACCTCACAAGCGTCGAGAACTGGGGCGTCATACTCAGCGAGCTGGAGAACCTAGGCTGGGGTAGGTTCACCAGGGACGGCAACGAGATAGTGATAGAATTCCTAGGCGTACCGCTGACCTTTCTCAGAGGCTACCTCGAGAGCCTCTTCAGGGTGGAGTTCCAGACCCACGTGGTTAAAGGGGGCGAGCTGATCATACTACGCCCCATCTAGGTGTTCAGCGAAGACTCTAAAGCCCCGTGCATGGGCACCTCTTGTAGGGGCCTATCACGACGGTTACCTCGGTGTACGATATGCCGTCGATGTTCAGCTCCTTCTCCAGGAACTGTTTCAGCTCCTCCATGTCCTTGAAGATGACCTCAACGAACAGGTCCACGTTACCCGTGGTCCTGTAAAGCACCTGGACGTCAGGGTTTCCCTCAAGGTGACCGACGACGTTCATCAGCTTGTTGGCGTTCACGCGCAGCCCGATGAACGCCTTCACTATGCGGCCTATCCGGTGGTAGTCGAGGAGGAGGTTAAACTGCTTGATGATTCCCTCCTCTATCAACCGGTTGACGCGTTTCCGCACGGTGGCGTCGCTTACTTCGAGTTCATTCGCTATAGTACTGTATGGTTTCCGGGCGTCTTGGCTCAAGGATCTGATTATCCTCAGATCAAGGCGATCTAATGACATTTTCTCGTTTGTTTCCTGTTAAAAGAAGGTAGATTTCATTGCCGTTTTTACTAGTTTTGTACAATTTTTTCCGCTCTTTCTTTTAAATATAAAATGAAGAAAAACCTATTTATGTGTCTCGTTTTCCAAACGAAATGTACTATATTAGTAATGAAAATGTATGTTTTTACTGAATGAACTGAACGAAATCCGTATTTTAGGTATTCCAATATTCATTTGTTTGTGTCCTGTTTAGTATTATTAGAATGGAAATGAACTACAACGAATTCGTGAAACAGGTACCTAGGACCATGAGGGGGCCTCTATCAGAGAATCTGATAGACATAATCCTTGAGGGTGACGAGAGCCTAGCTATTTCGCCGTCCCTGGCGAAGACTATTCTTCACTACTGGCAGAGAGACCAGCTGGACAGCGAGGCGGGGCTAACCAACCTGCTTAAGGCTACCTTCGAGGCAGCGCCCGAGAGAACCCTCAAGGTGATAGACACCTTCGATCTAAAGGAGCTCAGGGTGGCTCTCCAGCCAGCGTAGACGCCCACTGGGAGTAGAGCTGGATGAGGAGCTTCGGGATAGAGTTCGTGCCCATGGAGCTGTTTTGGAAGACCACATACTATGCCATGCAGGCCGAGAAGCTGGGCTACGACAGCGTCTGGATCACCGACCACTTCAACAACAGGAACGTGTACGTCAGCCTGGCCTTCATCGCCAACTACACCGACAGGATTAAGATGGGTCCGGGCGTCACCAACCCGTACCTCATCCACCCCGTCTACACCGCCCAGAGCGTGGCGTCCCTCAACGAGGTGGCGCCTGGCCGCGTCATATGCGGCATAGGGGCAGGCGACAGGACGACGCTGGAGATGCTGGGCAGGAAGATGGAGTCCCCGCTACGCGCCATGAGGGAGTCAGTGGAGTTAATTAGGGCTCAGATTGCTAGAGAGAAGAGCGGATACAAGGGACGGATGTTCTCGACGTCGGCCGGCGCCCGATTCAACTTCAAAACAAAAGGCGAGGTCCCCATATACATCGGGGCCCAGGGCCCAAAGATGCTGGAGCTTGCTGGTGAGATCGGTGACGGCGCACTGATAAACGCCTCCCATCCGCGTGACATCGAGAGAGCCGTCTCACTGATCGAAGCTGGCGCGAATAAGGCTGGTAGAAGCATGGAAGACATCGACGTCGCCGCTTACACGTCCTTCTCAGTGGCCGACGACAGGAAGAGCGCAAAGAAGAGCGTCGTACCCGTCGTCGCGTATATTGTCGCTGGGAGTCCTCCCTCGATCCTTGAGCGGCACGAGATATCCGTCGAGAGCGCCAACGAGATCAGAAAGAACCTCGCGGAACGCAACTGGGGGGAGGCCTTCGGCGCGGTCGACAGCGACATGATAGAAGCCTTCTCCATATGCGGTGATCCCGACCAGTGTGTTGAGCAGATCGAAGAGTTGTTCAAGACAGGAATAACCCACTTCATAACGGGCTCCCCGCTGGGGCCCAGCAAGAAGAAGTCCATAAACCTCTTCGGAAACGAGGTTATGCCACACTTCAAAGAGTCCTAGGGTACAGAGTGTCAGGCTCCACCCCTTTTTTCCCATGAATCGTGACTTCTAGTCTACTTCATAGACTTATTTTTTAGCGTTCGATCTCGGAGCCGAGTCTTTCCTCGGTGATGTTAGCCCACGCTATTCTGGGGGTCGTGTGGTGGAGCTCGACGGGGGAACCCTAAGCGTCAACCATGTTAGATCCCATATTCAGGGTATCCCCAAAGTTAATGAGTAAATGTTGGCAGCCCAGTGATGGTTCCTGCAGAAACGTGATAAACTCAGCCACCCAACACGTATTCGAGGCAAATGAGGATAGGTTACGTTGGGCTCGGCCGGATGGGGCTGAGGATGGTCCAGAGGCTGCTGATGAGGCACCAGGTGGTCGCGTACGACATCGACGAGGAAGCCGTCAAGAAGGCTGGGGCGCTCGGCGCTGAGCCGTCGAAGACCCTCGAGGGGCTCGCTTCAAGGCTTGAAGCCCCCAGGGTCATCTGGATCATGGTGCCGGCGGGTGACCCCGTGGAGCAGGTGATCCGTGAACTGGAGCCAAGCCTCGACCAGGGAGACATCTTGGTGGATGGGGGCAACAGCCACTACAAGGACTCCGTCAGGAGGGCTGAGTGGCTCGCGGAGAGAGGCGTCGGATACCTTGACGTTGGGACCAGCGGCGGCCTGGAGGGGGCCGAGCAAGGCGCCTCCCTGACCATCGGGGGCCCGCGGGATGCCTACGAGGAGATCAAGCCCCTGTTAGAGGACGTGGCGAGGGAGGGCGCGTGCCTGTACTGTGGGCCTAGCGGCGCTGGCCACTACGTCAAGATGGTTCACAACGGCGTCGAGTACGCGATGCTCCAGGCTCTGGGGGAGGGCTTCGAGATGCTTGAGGGCGGTCCCTACGACCTGGACCTCGCCGCCGTCGCAGACGTGTGGAACAACGGCTGCGTCATCCGGTCATGGCTGCTCGGGCTGGCGGGGAAAGCCTTCAGGAAGGACCCCCGACTGGGATCGCTCAGGGGTCTGGTAGGCGGCGGAGAGACCGGCCGCTGGGCAGTGGAGGCCGCCCTTGAGCAGGAGACCCCGACGCCCGTCATAGCGTTGTCCCTGATGATGAGGTATCGCTCAAGGCAGGCGGACACGTTCGCAGGAAAGGTGGTGGCCGCGATCCGCCGGGAGTTCGGCGGACACCCAATCAAGACCCTGTGAGTGTGTTATACACGGCTAAAACGTTAAGCGTTCATCGACGTCCATGACCAGAGAGTACTTTGTGTCGATAAAGCCCGGGTTTTTGCAATCGAGGTGAAGCCTGAGCCTAACTACTTATTTTCCACCGATCAGTATCTCTGAGAGATGAAGGTCAGGGTCAGGGTCTTCGGCGACGTAGCCTCCTCCGTAGGGAGCAAGCACACGGTCGAGTTGAGCGAAGGCGCAACGGTTCTATCTTTGACAAACATCATCCAGGAGAACGCGGGTAAAACTAGACGCGGCTACCTGGGGGAGTTCAAGGTCGGCGGCGCGGATCTGGCCATCATGGTTAACGGCAAGAACATCGCTTTGCTGGATGGGGTAGATACGAAGCTATTCGACGAGGCTGACGTCGTCATCATGCCCTTCGTCGTCGGCGGGTGAAGCATCCCTACCCCAACGGCCGATGTGATCGTATGTGCAGCTCGAGGGTAAAACGCTTAAACCCGTTTCACGGTTCAGTTAAACGATAATTATGAAGGGATGGAACGGTAAGATCCTCAGAGTAGACCTATCGAAAGGTACAGCGAAGGTCGAGCCATACTCCGAGGAGATCGCCAAGAAGTTCATAGGCGGCAGGGGCCTCGCCGTCAAGCTCCTGTGGGACGAGCTGCCACCGGGAGCCGACCCCCTCGGGCCGAGGAATATCATAGTTTTCGCCACGGGCCCATACACCGCTTTCCAGGTTCCCAACAGCGGAAAGATGGTTGTCGCCTCCAAGAGCCCGCTGACGGGGGGTTACGGCGACGGCAACCTGGGGACCCGGGCGGCCACCAACATGAGGAAGTGCGGAGTAGACGCCGTCGCGGTGACCGGTAAGGCGAAGAAGCCCGTCTACCTGTACGTCGAGGACGACGAGGCGCAGCTCATGGACGCGGGCCACCTCTGGGGCGAGGACAGCTATGTGGCCGAGGACTGGCTCATGGAGAAACACGGCAAGACGGTGGGCGCTCTGCTCATCGGGCAGAGCGGGGAGAACCTATGCAGGCTCGCCACCGTCGTCAGCCAGAAGGGGAGAGCCGGTGGCAGGCCCGGCATGGGAGCCGTGATGGGCAGCAAGAACCTGAAGGCCCTCGTCTTCAAGGGAAGCAGGGAGATACCGGCTGCGGACCCGGGGAAGCTCAAGGAACTCGGTAAGGCTGGCTTCGACAAGATACTGAAGTTCGATGCCTACCCCGGCTGGAAGAGGGAGGGCACCATGATGGCCGCCGCCATGATGCAGACGGCAAGTGCGTTGCCGACGAGGAACTTCAGCGAGGGCGTCTTCGAGCACATCGAGAACGTGAACGGTGACGCGGTCCACGCCGCCACGGTGACTCAGAGGGGTTGCCCTAACTGTAACATGATCTGCGGTAACACCATCATCGACAGCGAGGGCAGGGAGTCCGAACTGGACTACGAGAACGTCACCATGCTCGGCAGCAACATCGGGCTCGGCGATCTCAAGCAGATAGGGACACTGAACAGGATGTGCGACGAGCTGGGCCTGGACACCATAGGCGCGGGCAACGCCATAGGGTTCGCCATGGAGTGCGCCGAGAAGGGTCTCGTCGATCTCGACATAACGTGGGGAGACTTCGAGGGGGCGAAGAAGCTGCTGTACGAGATGGCGGAGATGAAGGGCGACGGAGCCCTCTTCGGCCTGGGTACCAGGGCGGCGGCGGAGAAGATCGGCGGCGAGGCCCCCGACTTCGCCATCCACGCCAAGGGCCTGGAGGTGAGCGCCTACGACTGCCACGCCTGCCCTGGAATGGCTCTGAGCTTCGGCACCAGCCCCATTGGAGCCCACCACAAGGACGCGTGGGTCATAAGCTGGGAGATAAGCAGCGGCATCCGAGAGGATTACGGCCCAGAGATGGCGGACAAGGTCATAGAGTTCCAGCGAATCCGCGGCGGCTTGTTCGAGACCCTCGTTGGCTGCAGGTTCCCATGGATCGAGCTGGGCTACCCCCTCGAGGACTACCCCAAGTACTTCGAGGCAGCCACAGGCGTCAAGATGAGCCTCGACGACATGTGGACGATGGGTGACCGTGTCTACGCACTGGTACGCGCCTTCTGGGTGA
>CAZTZC010000013.1:0-25838 GCA_964618045.1 uncultured Candidatus Bathyarchaeia archaeon
GAAGCCAAACGTCTTAAAGCCCATTGACTCTAGAGCGCAGTTGCCTGCGAGGATCATCAGGTCGGCCCAGGAGATCTTCCTGCCGTATTTCTGCTTGATGGGCCATAGCAGACGACGCGCCTTGTCGAGGTTAGCATTATCAGGCCAGCTGTTGATAGGCGCTAGACGCTGCGCGCCCCTGGAGGCGCCGCCACGGCCGTCACCTTTTCGGTATGTGCCTGCGCTGTGCCACGCCATACGGATGAGGAGCCCACCGTAGTGACCGTAGTCGGCTGGCCACCAGTCCTGTGAGTCTGTCATCAGGGCGTAGAGGTCCTTCTTCACGGCCTCTAAGTCGAGACTCTTGAATTCCTCAGCGTAGTTGAACTCTTCACTCATCGGATTGGACAGAGAGGAATGCTGGTGCAAAATATTCAGGTTTAACTGGTTCGGCCACCAATCTCGGATCGATGTGCCCCGAGCACCTGAAGTTATCATTGGTCTCTTTTTTTCATCCATAAGTAATACTCCTAAAATCAAGTGAACCCCTTTTGAGGACGCTATTTAAACGTTCCCAAGTAAGAAGGAGTGTCGGTTATAGAAAGTACATGCGGGTCTTAGCGCACCTAAAATCGTAAGTAGGATACAGTTTCATGTTACTAAGAAAATTCCCCGCCACAGAAATTTCTTCCGTAATACCAAGTAACATGGAATAAGCGTTTTAGAGGAGCGTTCTTGCGTTCGGTGGACGACACTTTTGTATATGATTGGATATAAAAGGGGGATTTCTAGGTCTTCTTTCAGTGGAAGGGGCACTAGTTCGCCTTTTCTCGTTTACCCCCCCCCTCCCCGGACGAGGGGCTGCGGGTCAACCACCCACAGGGTTTAGGCTGGGTCGCGCCACAGTGGGCTGGTGCTACAGTGGGGGCCGCCCAGCAGATCCAGGTAGCCGCTGCTCCACTCGCGCACGGTGACGCCGTGGTCCCTGAGCGCCTGGTTGGTCCTCCTGTTCCTGTCGTAGGCGATGACGACCCCGGGCTTCACGGTCACGATGTTTGCGGCGCCGCGGCTCTGCTCCATCATGGCCTCCAGCAGGTGATCCACGTCGAAAGGGTCCTCGGGGACGCCGCCCACGTAGATCAACCCGTCCTTCTCCAGCTTGTCCTCCTTGATGAGGAAGTCGAGGAGGCTGAGCTCCGTCCTCGCCAGCTCAGGGCTCCCGTCCCTGTTCACGTAGACGGCGGTTCTGCCGAGGCCCCTGAAGTGATCCGGGTGGACGAGCGGGGCCATGGGTCTCCCGTGTGCCTCGCTCTGGGCTCTCATGGCCTCCAGGGTCTTCAGCAGCAGCTTCTTCGGCGGGTAGTCGGGCACCAGCTCCGTGTCGTACACGTAGGGCATGACCAGCGCCTCGCCCCTGTCAGGGTAGTTGATGGTGACGTCCAGGTGCATATAGTCCACGGCTGGCCTCTCGGCGAGCCTGACGGCACACACATACCTCAGATCGCCGTCCGTGTCTGCCTCGAAGAGCCTCTTAGCCGTCTCAAGGACACCGGTGACCGTGGACCTCTGGCCGACGCCTATGGCGATCGTCTCCTCGTCGACGATCTGGGCGTCGCCGCCCTCCACGCAGGGGGGCTCGCTGAACACCCCCTCGGCGTCGTTGGCGTCGTACACGATCTCTACGTTCTCGCTTAGGACGGGGTCGTGTTCGTAGCAGAGCTTGACCACCCGGGGCTCGTGGCGGCGGCTGTACCGCCTCATGTTGCAGATGACCGTCCCTACCTGTGTGGTGAAGCTGGTGTCCCGGGTGTAGGTCCACGCGACGCGCCTGAAGTCAGGGAGCACTACCTGATCCCTCTGCCGATCATAGTAGGGTCTCGGTGGATACCCCCAGAAGATGTGGTCGACAGTCAGCTTCTCCGGTTCGGGCCTCTCGGGCACCCCGCCCCACACGTCGTCGACCATCTGCCTGCGCTCCCCTGCTGTGGCGTCCTCGAGTATCTTCGTCAGCATTGACTTGACCTCGAAGACCTGGACGCCTTCGTCTCTGAGCATCTTGGGTAGCTGGAGCCACTCCTCGTGGCCGGGGTTCATCTGTGCGTGGGGGTCCCTGCTGACGTAGTGGGTGCTGGACTCGATGCCCGCGAAGGGCATCCTCCTGGTCCACAGCTGCTCGGTGGAGTCCTGGATCAGCACCGCGCGGAGCCTGCCTGACTCGGATTTGACGGTCCACATGGTATATCGGGGGCTTGGGTGGGCTAAAGTATTTATGTGCGTCGATGAGTTATTCTCGTCTCCCGGGAATAACTTGACACATCCGTTGACATTTCCCCAGAAATAAAGAGACAAGTTTTGAGGCAAACATCAAGGAACGTTGCAAAAAAGGGAGACAACCGGGGGTAGAAGCCGGAAAAAGGCTCCCCCGGTTAGATAAAGAATAATACCGCTCAAGGAGATTATTCGAACAGGTTGAACCGGTACGCGAGGCTCGCACTCCTGCTATTAGTGCTGACCCTGAGCGTGGGGATGCTCAGCACAGCCATAAACATACTAGGAGACATCACGCGCCTCGAGCTGGACGAGGACAAGCCCGGGCCCGCAAACCCGATGATGAACCCCGGGGCCCTCAGCAAATCATCCGAAGAGGTCGAGGTGGGCGGCGTGGAGCCCAGGAAGCTCGGCCCAATAATGGAGCTGCGGCTCCCACCCAAGACGAGGTACCTCAGAAGGGTGCCCGCGGAGAACTACACCGGGGGCACATGGTACCCCGTGGCCGGCTTCACGTCCGAGCCCTACGACGGAGACCTCATACCGGACCCCACCGTGGGCGCCTCGGCCACCATCAACAACCAGTTCTACGTGAATCCCCTCACCGTGTTCACAGGATACGTGACGGTGGCGCCGAGTACCCAGGCGGTGGATTTCAACGGCAGCCTCAGGTACTATCCCGAGGCGCAGAGCTTCGAGTCAACCGAAGCCTTCTCAGAGCCATACTGGGTGAGCCACTCGATACACCGATTCTCCGACTCCGCGCTGAGAGCAGCGGAGCCGATCCCCACGGAGACCACCCTCGACGTGCCCGTCCGAATAGAGCCACGGCTCAGGGAGCTAGCGCTGAAGATAACGGAGGGAAAGACAAGCCCCTACGAGAAATACAAGGCCATAGAGGACTACCTGAGGGACAACTACGAGTTCAACAAGGACTTCACCCCTCCCCCGGCGAACATAGACCCCGTGATATGGTTCCTGTTCAACGACAGGAAGGGAACAGGCGCCCACTTCAACTCCGCGCTTATACTGATGGCCAGGAGCATCGATCTCCCCGCGAGGGCCGTCATAGGGTTCATGATAGACCCATGGGCCGAGCACCAGTACGTCATGCCCCAGCAGGCCTACCTATACGTGGAGGCAAACCTTGGCAGCCTGGGCTGGACGATATTCGACGCCACCCCCAAGCACTACGACGAGGGCGAGGTCAACATCACGAGGGAGGCGACCTTCACCAACATCACGGGGAACGACCCCGTGGCGCTCAAGGGGAAGACGTTCAACGTCTGGGGCACCGTGACCAACGTCAACGGCTCGGCGGTGAGCGGCCCACAGGTGGAGATAATACTCAAGGTAGACAAGATGGACATGAACGAGACCGGGCTCATCGTGGGCGTCGGCTTCGTGGAGGAAGGCTTCTTCAACGTGACCTGCGACGCGTCGCCGGAGCTCGTGGTCGGAGACTACAACCTCATAGCCCACACCCTGGAGAACAGGTGGTACCTGGAGAGCGTCAGCGACCCACCCATACGGTTGATGTCGGAGACAGACGTAACCATCTCCGGCCCCAAACGGGTCTACGCCGACAAGAACATAACGTACAAGGGCTACATCGTGGAGACAGCCACAGGCGAGCCCCTCCCCAACGCCACTCTCCGCGTATGGTACCTGAACAAGACCATGGACCTCGTAAGCGATGGCCGGGGCCAGATCAGCTTCCCGGCGCTGTTCCCGGAGGACGGCGAAGCCACCATCAGGATGAGGATGGGAGACACAGACTACTACGTGGGCTCCTACACGTCCTTCGGCGTCAGCGTCATGCTGCCGCCGCCCTCCCCCGACAACCTCCTAGCCCTCATCTTCGGGTTCCCACAGAACATAATAATCGCTCTGAGCGGCGCCATGGGCGTAGGCGTCTACGCGGCCAGGAGAAACAGGCGCATGAGGGAGGAGGACTTCGCCGAGCCCAGGGTAGTCCTCCCGAAAGGGAGAGAGAGAATAGGGTACGAGGACGGCGTCCCCCTTGAGTACAGCAGCTACGAGGAAGGCGTGGTGAAGCTCTTCAACAGGTTCTACGTCTCCATGACGCGCATATACGGCGACATAGACGACACCATGACGCCGAGGGAGTTCGAGTACACCCTCATAGACAGGCTGCCGGCGAACGCCCACGCCGCACTGGAGGACCTCGTCACCAGCTACGAGATAGCCATGTACAGCAACATGCCCATCTCGGTGGAGGACTTTAAGCGTACCAACGCGACAATAGATTTAATCGTAGAGTTGATGAAGAATGGAAGCTGAGAACCGCAGCCGGCTCATCAGGGCCACGGCGCTATACATGTTCGTGGCCGTCGTGCTCAGCGGCATCAGCTTCGCCACACCCTACACGGTGGGCGACTTCGGGACCTTCCTCCCCTACATGCCCGACTCGCTCATCAACGTGAGCATAAGCGTGGTGCTGCTGCCGCTGCTGGCGGGAATCACGTTGTGGTACATGGGCGCCCTCCTGAGCATCATCTTCGAGGGGAAGCTCAACAGGGTGATCGTGAGCGGACTCTACGCCGGCGGGTTCGCCGCCATAATAGCCGTCTTCATGGTGCTCCAGCCCATAAGCGAGCCCAGCAAGATGGCGGGCTACCTGGTAATAGCGGCGTTCGCACTCTTCTTCACGTACAACATCCTTTCGGCCGTCGCCGAGATAAGGGAACAGTTCTACATACGCGTCATCTCAGGCTCCGCCACCATATTCATCATCGGCCAGATAGCCATACAGATGGTAAACCTCTACATGACGACCCCGGGAGTCCCGGTCTCGGGGCAGGTGCTCCTCATAAGGGACATGCTGAACTGGGGCTTCGCCGTGGCGGCCGCCATAACCATGATAGGCATATTCAGGGACTCCAGGAACCCGTACCTGGCGGAGATAGGCGGCATAGCGGCTAGCTACACCTTCGTGCTGGCCATGAGCCTCATCGGCACGCTGTACGTGAACTTCATAACCGGGAGGCTCAAGGCCGTGTCCCCGGTGATAGAGCAGCTCTCCCCCTACGTCGAGTGGACCGGCATCGTCATAGTGGGAGCCCTCATATTCACCGTCATGAGGCGGGGCATGAAGGAGAGCATGATGGCACCCGTCGAGGTGGGGCCGTGGGCCAAGCACATCCAGGACACCAGCTCCACCAAGGGCAAGGCCCTCACGGACTTCACCGAGATACTCGACGAGTTCGTCAAGGCCGGGAAGAAGGAGAGGGTGCTGGTGAAGCTCTTCATGTTCCTGGACGAGAACAGGGCGGCGGAGGCCGAGTTAACGGTGACCCTGAGGGAGCTCATCAACTACGAGGACGAGAAGCCCCCCAGCTTCAGCAGGCGGGGCACCTCCGACAGGATAGAGAGGATGAACCAGGAGAGACGCCTCGAGCTGCTGGGGCGCACAGTGGAGGCTATAGACAGGCTGGGGCTGGGCGGACTGCTCAGGGCGCCTGAGCAGCAAGCGAGTCAAGAAAGGATGATAGAGAGTTTGGAGGACTGAGAATGCAGGGAATGCACGTCGACAGAGTTAGGGCGATAAGCAACGCCATACTGGAGGGACTGGGCAAGGTCTACGTAGGTAAACGCGTGGTTCTACGGAAGCTGCTGGCCGCGAGCCTGGCCAACGGCCACGTGCTCTTCGAGGACTACCCGGGCCTGGGGAAGACGCTGCTGGCGAAGCTGTACGCCAGGATCACCGGGTGCCACTGGAGCAGGATACAGTTCACCCCGGACCTGATGCCCGCAGACATCCTGGGCACCAGGGTCTGGCATATGCAGGAGAGCAGGTTCGTCCTGGAGCGGGGCCCCATATTCACAAACGTTCTCCTCGCCGACGAGATCAACAGGTCGCCCCCCAAGACCCAGGCAGGCCTCCTGGAGGCCATGGAGGAGAGGCAGGTCACCATAGAGGGCGAGACCCACAGGCTGGCGCCGCCGTTCTTCGTCATCGCCACCCAGAACCCCATAGAGATGGAGGGCACGTACCCGCTGCCGGAGGCCCAGATGGACAGGTTCCTCCTGAAGCTGAACATGGGGTACGTCGAGACGCTGGCCCAGGAGAGCCTCATCATGAAGCGCCGCATCTACTGGAAGCAGGATGACCCGTCGGAGCTCATACAGCCCGTGACCAACGAGGCGACCTTCCAGGCGATGCAGAAGTTCATAGAGGAGCGCATATACGTAGACGACAAGATCATCGACTACATCAGCCAGATAATCAGGGAGACCAGGAGACACCCCGTCGTGGAGGTGGGGGCGAGCCCCAGAGGCGGGCTCTCGCTCCTCAAGGTGGCCCGAGCCCACGCCGCCATCACGGGCCGAGGCTTCGTGACCCCGGACGACGTCAAGATGTTCGTCCACGACGCCATAGGGCACAGGGTGATGATGAAGATGGAGTACGTGCTGGAGGGAAGCTTCAGCGTCGACGCCGTCCTCAACGAGATACTCGAGCAGATAGAGGTACCGAAAGAGTTCATAGGTAAGAGATGACCACCCGGACACTGACCCAGGACACCCTAGAGCTGGTGATTACCGCCGTCACTTTCCTAGTGCTGGGCATGTTCCTGGGGAACATGGTCCTCATCACCCTGGGCCTTGCCCCCATCATATTCCTGACGACGGGGGTCCTCATAGGGCAGCCCAGGGTGACGTCGGTGGAGCGCGTCGGCAAGGACGTCAAGGTGAACGTGGACGACAAGGTGAGAGACAGGCTCACCGTGACCATAGAGGGGGGGCCAGGCCTCGTCACGATCTCCGACATCCTCCCAGGCAGCTTCTCCCTCGACGAGGGAACCAACTTCAAGGCCCTCTGGAAGGGCCTCGCCCCGAAGACCGTCGAGTTCGAGTACATGGCGGTGTGCGCCAAGAGGGGGTACTTCGACCTCCGCGAGGTAGCCTACGAGGTGCGTCACCCCCTGATGATAAGCAGCAACGTGCTGGGCGCCCTCAACGCCAAGAGGGCCGTGGTGGTGCAGCCCCAGCCCCTCTTCGTCAGGAAGATCAAGAACCACAAGAGCATAAGCAAGATACCCATGCCCATGGACGCCAGGTTCAGGTTCGGCATCTCCACCACAGACTTCAGGGAGATAAGAGACTACACGGCCGGCGACCACTACCGCACCATAAACTGGAAGGCCTCGGCGAAGCTCATGAGCATCAGGCCCGGGAGTTTCCTCGTCAACGAGTACGAGAAGGAGGGCAAGAAGCAGGTCTGGATATTCCTCGACAGCGCCGCCCACATGGCGCTGGGGACCGCAGTCAACAACACCCTGGAGTACGCGATAAGGGCGGTCATGGGGTTCACCAACTTCTACATCGACAGAGACTGCCGCGTCGGCTTCTGCGTCTACGACCACGACGCCTACCAGTGGGAGGGCACCTTCGTCAGGAAGGAGGCGCCCGAGATAGACGAGAGCATAATGGAGGGCATAGACCAGATAGAGGACATCTCTGAGGAGGAGAGGACCCGGGAGCCCACCGTCAGGCAGAAGACCAGAAGCAGGGTGCTGTTCCCAGACGTGGGGAAGCGTCAGCAGTACAAGATCACTAGGGAGCTCCTCCACGTAGACATCAGGTACAGCAGCGAGAGCCTCAAGGAGGCTGTGCACAGCTGCCGTCGCTACATCGTGGGCACTCAACCCCTCTTCGTCATCGTCACCATGGTGGAGCCCCCGAAGATCAAGGGCATCGTAGACGGCGTCAGGGAGCTCCACAGGTACGTGGGTCGGGCCAGCACCAAGCCCGCCATAATCATCTTCAACGTGCAGGGCTACAGCATCGCCGCCCAGTCAGAGGAGGAGAAGATAGCCGCCGGGTTCCTCACGTACCACAACCAGCCCTACTACGACGCCCTCAGGGGCATGGGCTGCATAGTCGTCAACTGGGACCCGGTGGGGGAGAGCTTCGCGCAAGCGCTTCAGCGCCAGAGGGTGTCGAGATGAGGGAGAACGTCATCCGTTCCGTCGAGCTGGGGGTAGCCCTGGCCGCCTGCTACATGGCGGCCGTGACCATGGTCCAGACCACCCTCTACGATAAGATAATCAAAATGATCACTGACAGCTTCATGGGGCCCCTCCTGGAGCCATACATGCCTTACTTCAACCTCGCGGTCATGGTGCTGGCGCTCGCCCTCTGCTTCATGCTCTGGAGGAAAGGCGACATCGGGTCTTTCAGCAAGCTCTTCAGCCTCAACATGCTCATGTTCTTCTTCGCCGTCCTGGACTTCAGCACCTTCAACTGGGTCGGCCTCATACTGGACCTGATGCCCAGCCCCAGGGTCACGGATCTCTGGGTCTTCAGCGTCGGCCTACTCCTACAGGTGACTTACCTCATGCTCAGGTACACCTACAGGTTCAGGGAGGACCGTGTGGAGCTGCTCAGCAGAGGTGCGCTGGAGGAGGACGTCAACCAGGTCAGCCGGGGCCAGATGGGGTACCTCACACTAATCGTCTCGGCCACGGCCGCGACGACGGCCGCCATCTACGTCGCGGTACCGTACCTCAACGAGTACATACGGCAGCCCCTGAACTCGCTGCCTTTCTTCATCCGAAGCAAGGCACCGGTGCTCGTGGGGATAACAGTCATACTGGGGATAGCCACGAGCCTCATCCTATACCTACGAGGCTCCCAGTAGCCTGGCCAAAATTTTCTGGTTTCCCAGCTCCGACGATTAAGATCGGTGGATGATCTCCGTGTAACCATCCATGAAGGGATCTACCTGAAAAATCGGGTATATGCGCTTTTTGTTAGAGGATGTTACCTGGCTCGTAGGCGGCTTCTTTGCCGTACTTCTTTAGGAGCGGCGCGGCCTTCTCCTTGACCGCCGAGATCTGCCTGTAGGCGTTCCCGACGAAGTGGCGCTTGTCTCTCATGACGCCGCGGAGCTCCTCGGGCGTGACGCCCACGGCCCTGAAGACGTGCTCCTTCGCCAGCAGCTCCACGAGCCTGTTATCGGTGGCTCCCCTCTCACGCATCCGGAGCGCTTCGGCGACGGCGTGTTTCTTGATTGTCGCGTGGGCCTCCTCCCGCCCCATGCCGTGCTTCACTGCCAGGGCGAGTATCTCGGTGGTGGCGAGGAAAGGTAGGTATCTGTCCAGCTCTCTGCCGATGACAGCGGGGTAGGCGCCCATCTGGTTGAGGACGGTGAGGGTTGTCTCGACCAGGCCGTCGGCGGTGTAGAAGGCGTCGGGTATGATCACCCTGCGTATCGCCGAGCACGAGACGTCGCCCTCCTCCCACTGGTCGCCGGCGAGCCTCGACGCGCCGTCGGCGTACATCTTCTGGAGCTCGCTGAAGGCGCAGATGCGCTCGGTGCTTCTGGTGTTCATCTTGTGGGGCATTACGCTGCTCCCCACCTGGCCCTCGGCGAAGCCCTCCGTGACGAGCTCGTTGCCGGCCATGAGCCTGATGGATTTGGCATAGTTCTCGCACGCTGAGGCGAGGGCTGCGAGGTGACTGGTTACCTTGAAGTCCAGGCTCCTCGGGTAGACTTGGCCCGTGGAGTCCATGAGCTCCTTGAAGCCGAGCTCCTCTGCCACCATCCTCTCAAGCTTGAGCGCCTTCTCGGGGGAGCCGAGGAGGTTGGCCATGTCGAACTGTGTGCCCACGGCTCCCTTGATGCCTCTGAGCGGGTAGCCTTCGATGAAGGCCTCGAACTCCTTGAGGTGTATGAGGAGCTCCTCCGCCCACATGCTGAACCGTCGGCCCAGCAGCGTAGTCTGGGCCGGCTGGAGGTGGGTTCTCGCGGTGAGCTCGACGCCGCCGTACTCCTCCGCCTTCTCAAGCAGGTGGCGGAGAACCGAGACGTATTTGCCGTGGATGAGCCTCATGGCGTCCCTGATCTGGAGCTGCTCAACGTTGTCCGTGAGGTCCCTGCTCGTGAGGCCCAGGTGTATGTACTCGACGCCGCCCGCCGCCTCGTTGTAGGCCTCTATCTTGGCCTTGACGTCGTGCTTGGTGCGCAGCTCGATCTCCTTGATGCGCTCGAGGTCGATATCGTCCTTTGCCGCCTCGTAGCTCTCTATGACTGCGTCGGGGATGTCCATGCCCAGCTTCCTCTGGGCCTTGAGCACGCTGAGCCAGAGCTCACGCTCCATGAGGGCTTTGCCCTCCTCGCCGAATATCCTGTTCATCTCATGGGTCGCGTACCGCTGGCTCAGGACGTTGGGGTTCAACTGCTCCGCCTCTTGATATTGAAGAGATTTTGAGGATAAAAGAGTGATTAGGATTTTGGGATAGCCCTGATGTTGAGGTAAGCTTCATGAGCGACGGGTTCCTCGTTCATAGCTCTCCCGCTGCCCACCTAACCATGTTTCTCCACAGGATGCCGTAGCCGTCCCACTCGGCGAACTCCAGGGGGCACCAGTGTGGGCCGATATCCGTGGTGAAGGCCACGGCTCTGCCTGAGCCGTAATCACCAACCACCAGAAGAGGGTCGTCGTCAACCTTCGCCAGCGTCTCTGCTCCACCTTTCGGCTCGACACGGTTGTATCCCAGTATGTGAGGCCATCTATCGGGCAGCTCATCGACTATCGGGTGCCTAGCCTGTTTAACCGGCTGCACTCCTTCGGGCCGCTCGCACCTGTCGTCAGTAGCCATCATCTCGACGGGCAGCACGTCAGCGACTGGGCTCCTCTGGTACATGGCGGCGCCGTTGATGCCTTGGTAGCTCATGTAGCCTCCCGCCATGATGAGGCCGCCGCCCTGATCCACGTATCCTACGATGGCCTTGAGGCGGTTGGGCGTTCTCTCACCGTGGAGCTATGTCCTCGGGTGGAGCAGGAACGTGTCGGCGCCCACGTCGCTGAGGATGATACAGTCGTAGCCGAGCTCGTCCGGGGTGAAGGGGAACTCCTCGGCCGCCACGTGGGCAGGCATGTGAGTAACGTCGAGGCCATGCCTCTCCATGGCCTCGCTGAACCACCTGAGCCCAGTCTCGTAGGTGCCGCTGACGAAGTGGTTGAAGCCCTTGTAATGGGTGGTGACGCTAACCCAGCTCTCGCCCACGAGCAGCACGTCTGTCATATTGATATGCACGGGGCACATCCACTATATATTTATTCGACTGTTTTCTCTACGCATGTGGTTGGTGAGCTGGGGGGCGGCCTCCGGGCCACTGGTCTGAGGAAACTCCATCCACCACGTAGGGCTGCGACGCCGTGAGGCGTAAGGGGAGACTCTTGGCAACAGACAGAAACGACACCTCCCGTGGCACGCCGTGAATCCTTGGAGGATGAGATCGCCACGGGCCTGGTTGAGACGACTGACCCGCAGGGTGCAAGGGCGAATAGGCGCCGATACCCTCCTACGGGGGGCGCGGGTAGCCCGCATAGCTGAATGCCGCCCACGACAGAAGATGGGTTACACCCAGCACACCAACCACTTTGTGTCACAAGGCTTTTCATTGATATTCTTTAAAATTGATAGGCTGGATTTGGCCTGACGCCTTATTGAGTTCCTCTTCATAGGCGACCACGTAACCGGTGTCGTCCAAAAGCCCTGATACCTGTGATATCAGGGAGCAAGGAAAAACAGGGTTCTAGGAAGGCTTTCTATCAATCAGCGCCTCCAGCTGCTCCTCCATGCGCCTTCTCCGGGTGATGTCCCTGAGGTAGCAGAGGTACGAGGGTTTGCCGAGATAATCGATACTTGACGCGGAGACCTCGGCGGTCCTCACCGTGCCCGTGCTGGTCCTGAAGCTGATCTCAAACAACTGGTTCACCCCATTGTTACATATTGATGCAAGGCGGGTATTGATCTCCTCCTCGGTCTCGACCAAGAACGCCGTCAAGGTTTTACCTACGAGGGTTTCGGGCAAGCTGCCCCCGTACATTTGATCAACGGCGTCGTTCGCGAACACGATCCTGCCGTCAGAGATGATGACGATGCCGTCCCTGCTGTCCTTCACGACCCTTTGGTACAGCTCCTCCGCCCTGTGCTTCTCAACCGTCTGCCTGATCCGCTTCGAGAGAACCTGGTAGTGGCTGAGATCGGCCTCCTTCCTCAGGTAGTCGTCCACCCCCGCCCTGAACGCGGACTCTGCCACCTCCTCGCTGCCCCTCCCCGTGTAGAGGATGAAGGGGACGTTGCTCCCCTCCCTCACCCTCTGGAGCAGCTCGAGGCCCGTCATGGATATCATCTTGTAGTCGCTGAGGATGACGTCGTAGTTGTTCCTGCCGTGAAGCCGTATGGCCTCCAGAGGATCGGATACGGAGTCCACCGTGACTTCCCGGTCCAGCTCCTCTAGAAACATCTTGGTGAACTCGAGCTGGTTCTTCTCGTCGTCTACGTGGAGAACACGGATCGGTTTCTCGTTGCTAACCTTCACCCCGGTCACCGTTGTTCCGCCCTCTCCCCGCCCTTCACCGCCTTATGACTTTTATTTGATTGATGATTATAGATATATTAATTGAGTATAAAATATCTTCATAATATATAACCATTAAGAAAAAAATATATTGTTATGTTAAAACAATATTGTTATGAGTGGATAATATTTCTATATGATAGAAATAAATAACATATAAGGAGGCAGAAAAGGGCTTTAAATTATGATTATTCATTCTACATATTTGAAGCTTGTCATACAATAGCGATCCACCCTCCATATAAGATGCAATTATGACTGCTTGATGAGTCTATAACTTACATGAACGTGTAAAAAAGGAGGGTGTGATAAGTAGTGCACGAAAAGTCCAACCGTATCTGAGACGGACACGTATCAATTGACCGTTCCTTCAGTCATGCTGGCGGCTAAAGCATAGCTCACCTAGGGATTCACCGTTCAGATTCACCCTCCTCAAACCTCTTTTAAGATTCCCGAAAAGGACGACCGGGGCTATGGTGGGCGACACGGTTGTATTAGGTGAGACACAGTCCGTATCGTTCTCATCCGTAGCCCTGAGCGGTTTATCGAGTGTTCTCGAGCTCTTAACCTCGACCTCTATATTCTTGGCGCTTAACGCTTCGATAGTCGCCGCGTTCAGCTCCCTGCTATACGGGCTAGAAGTCAAGCCCACGATTCTGTTAATAGCATTCCTCGCAACTTTCTCAGTCTATAACATGAACAGAGCCACCGACATTTCCGAGGACTCCATAAACAGACCACGAGCAGCTTCAAGAAGCATCCTCTTCTACCTGGTGCCTTCGATGATCGCCTCCGCGTCGTGCCTCATGCTGAGCGCCTCAGTCGGGGCCCAAGCCCTCACGGTGATCATCACCTCTTTCACTGCGTCCATTCTCTACAGCTTCAAGCTGTCGCCTTCGACCCCACGGCTAAAAGAAATATTGGGCTTGAAGAGCGTCCTGGTGGCTTTCAGCTGGGGATTCACGGGCGCTCTCCTGCCAGCCAGCTGCCAAGCCGTAGACGCCGCGAAGATAGTTTTAGCGTTCACATACATATTCATCCAGATCCTGGTGAACACCATCCTGTGCGACATCCGCGACATTGACGGAGACAGGGCATCAGGAGTGAACACCCTACCCATAGCGTTGGGTCTGGGTGCTACCAGGAAACTCCTGTTCACCGTGAACACCCTCCTGTTACCGTGGCTGCTCTACTGCGCGACGCGGGGGCTGTTCCAGGAGTATGTGCCGGCGCTGTTCTTCGGCGTGGGGTACGGCTACTTGATAATCTGGGCTTTCTCCAGGAAGGGATGCGATAGGCTCCTTGTGGAGTTGGCGGTGGACGGGGAGTGGATGCCCCTGCTGGGGATCATGAGGCTGCTTTGATCACGAAACCAAGCGAATAAATATTGCTTTGACTAAACAACCAATTAGGGTACAGCCTTGAGTTCACCATACTTCAAGTTGTTTCGATCCGAGCTCAAGTTAAACATGCTTTCGAGTCTATTACGAGGAGAAAAGAAACTGGGCGCCATGAGGGATGAGCTAGGCAGCAGCGGATCCACGATCATTCACGCCCTCAAAGATCTGGAGGAGATGAGCCTGACTCGACAGGAGGGCAAATACTACAAACTTACATCGCTCGGAGTCATGGAGGCAATGCTCATCGAGGAGGCTTCCTTATCTATGAAGGTGCTCGAAAGGTTTCAAGACTTTTGGCTCCAGCACGATATCACGGCCATCCCTGGCCACCTCCTGCAGAGGATAGGAGCCTTGCAGGACTCGACCCTGATCCAAGATAACTCCATGGCGCTGGATAGGGTTCATGTGACCTTCCAACGGCTTCTCATGGCTTCGAGGAGGGTGTGGGGGGTCTCTCCCATCTTCCATTCTGACTACGTCGGGGCGTTCCAGAGGCTGCTCGGAGAAGGGGCGACGGTCGATCTCATACTCACCAGAGGCGTGCTCGACAAGACTTTGGGTTTGGCGGACACGGAGCAGATCATTGACTACATCATGAGAGACAAGCTGAGGGTATTCTTGACGGAAGAGCTGAGGATCGCCTTGACTGTGACCGAGAACGGATTCTCCATGGGCCTCTTCATGAAGGACGGAGAATACGATTACACCAGGGATCTGGTATCCAGCAGCTCGAAGGCGATCGAGTGGGGTGAGGAGCTTTTCAGGCACCACCTTAAAGAAGCTAAGAGGTTAGACATTGAGAGTTTTAACATCCTTTAACCCAGCACATCAGCCTTCGATCAACGGTAACTCTGTAAATCGTTAATTAAACCAGGACCTCATTCATCTTGTTTATACCCTCAGATAGTGTTAACCAATGGATACGTGATCTCCATGGACGAAAAAAGCTCCATCACGGAGTCGGTGGCGATCCAGGGCAACAAGATACTCAGGGTGGGGATGAACCCATTTGTGACGGAGCCGACTCAGATGTAGTCCAGGCAGGGTTCAGTATCGTTCTCCAGAGGTTCTCCCCGAGGTTGGACATCATACCCGAGGCTCTGTAGACGAGGTGGTTGCGCCTCGGGCCCCTGAGCATGGTCAAATTCTTCACCGGAAGTTGAGATGAAGTCATTAGGGTCTGAGCCTATCTCAGCTTCCCTAGGGTTCTCTCGATGCGGTCCAGGCCTTCGGAGAGCGCCTCCATGGACTGGGCGAAGGCCTGCCGGTAGTGCCCCTCGCCCATGCTCCCGAAGGCGCGTCCATCCATCACCGCCACCTTGCCCTCCTTGAGCAGGGTATCACAGAGCTTCGCGGAGCTCATGCCGTAGGAGGAGGCGTCGGGGAACATGTAGAACGCCCCCTGTGGGCTATGGCAGACGATGCCATCTATCTCCTCGTATCTGTCAAGGACGTATCTCCTCTTCTCGTCGTAGCTCTTCACCATCTCGTGGACGCAGTCTTGGGGGCCGGTCAACGCTGCGACGCCGGCTCTCTGGACGGCCGCGTTCACTACGAGGTATGTCGCCATCTGGATGGTCATCAGCCTGTCGTAGAGTTCCTTCGTCGGGGCGATGATGTAGCCAAGCCTCCAGCCCGTCATGGCGTAGGACTTTGAGAATCCGTTGAGGATGAGCGTGCGCTCCCGCATGCCTGAGAGGGAGGCGATGCTCCTAAACCTGACGCCATCGTAGGTGATCATGTCGTAGATGTCGTCGGATATGACGTAGAGATCACTGTTCTCTGCTACCTCCGCGATGCCCCTGATGTCCCCTTCACTCAGCACCGCCCCCGTGGGGTTGTCTGGGCTGGCGTAGAGGATGGCTCTGGTTCTCGGCGTCACGGCCTCGCCAAGCTCGTCGACGTGGAACCTCCAGCCCTCCTCGCTGTAACGGGGGACGGTCACCGCGTTCAATCCCAGGAACTCGAAGGTCGAATAGTAAGCGAAGAAGCAGGGATCCATGCAGAGCACGTCATCCCCGGGCTTCGTGACGGCTTTCAGCGTCTGGTAGATGCCCTGCGTGCTCCCGGGTGTCACCAAGACGTGCCCGGGTTCAGCTTTCACCCCGTACCCCTCGTACTTTCCGGCGATGGCCTCACGGAGCTCCATGACGCCGGCGAAGTCCCCGTAGTGGGTGTGACCCTCGTCCAGCGCCCTCTTCATCGCGTCGATGATATGATGAGGGGTATCGAACTCGGGCTCCCCTCCTGAAATCCGAATGATGTTATTCAATACACCAACCACACCGTGTACAGGATTCAGTTACTTCATTACCCTTTCTGTTTTTAAAACCGTCATCAGAAATTATAAATCTCAAAAATAGAACCTCGAAGTGATATCTTATGAGAACCATCAAGACCGATGTCCTAGTCATAGGCGCTGGCGCCGCCGGCAGCATGGCGGCGATCAAGGCGAGTGACCTCACGGAGAACGTCATCGTCCTGGAGAAGGCTGTTCATAGGAGCGGCGGAGCGCTGGGCATCGGGCACTTCACGAGTGAGATTAACCCCATGTGCAATGTCCCTGGCGGCCCCACGAGCATGGAATTCGTTGAGGGCTACCTGAGCGGCAGCTCGGGGTGGTCGGGCGTCGAGCGGCCATTGGACAAGTACATCATCGCCGAGGAGTTCACCCCCATCGTGAAGGAGCTGGAGAGCTGGGGCCTCGAGATCTACAAGAGGGGGGACGGGAGCTGGGACAGCTACTGGCACAAGCACATCGGCGAGCGCATGGAGAGTGGCTGCTGGGTCAAGGGCGGCACCATGAAGAAATGCCTCATGGACGAGGTGAAGCGACGCGGCGTAGAGATCGTGGAGCGAACCATGGCAGTGGACCTCCTCACCAACGACCTGAAGGTCGTGGGAGCCGTGGGACTCAACACCAGAAGCGGTGAGCTGACCGCCTACCACGCCAAATCCGTCGTGATGTGCACGGGCAGCGCAAGCAGGACCTACGTCGTCAACCCCGGCTCCAAGTGGTTCTATATGCGTGACATGGGCACCAACAGCGGGGATGGTAGAGGCATGGCCTACCGCGCCGGGGCTGAGTTGACGATGATGGAGCTCATCCGCACCGACCACATGCGGGGCAACGTCATGGCCAGGTTCTGGGGAGGAAAGTGCATAAACGCCAAGGGTGAGGACTTCCTCGCCGAGACCTACAGGAAGCGGTGGAGCAGGAGCTACGCGATGCACCTGGAGGAGCACAAAGGCAACGGGCCCCTCTTCTGGGACGCGAGAGACCTCACCGATGAGCAGATGGAGAAGCAGCTGGCCTACGTCGGTGACGAGAAGAACTACCCCGACGTCGTCCTCACGGAGACGTATAGGCAGCGTGGAGTCGATAGGAGGGAGGCTCCGGCAGAGTTCGAGAGCCAGCCCATAGGGTTTCTTGGAGGACCTAAATTCAACTACTATGGCGGCACGACCCTGCCGGGGCTCTACGCCGCCGGCGACGAGATCTGGCAGGATAGCCTCTCAGGTGCCTTTGTGTTCGCCAGGCGGGCTGGGATAGCGGCGGCTAAGTACGCGGGGTTGCAGGAGGACTGGACGCCGATAGATGAGGCTCAGCTGAAGGAGATCGAGGATGCCGTATCGGCGCCCATGAAGCGTGAGGAGGGTATCTCTCCTCAGGAGTTGGAGGAGAAGATCCGGAGCATCATGACCAAGTACGCCTACATCTCTAAGACCGGCGGTATGCTGGAGAACGGGCTGAGGCTGCTCCGCGAGGTCCGCGAGAAGTGGTGGCCCAAGGTGAAGGCGGAGAACCCGCATGAGCTTATGAGGGCAGCAGAGGTGAGGAACATCATGACCGTCGCCGAGGTGCACATGGCGGCGTCCCTGTTCCGCACCGAGTCGGTTCCCTATGGACGCCACTTCCTCCATAGGCTCGACTACCCGACGCAAAGCCCCACGTGGTACAGGCAGAGGGTCGTGGTGAAGAACGAGGGTGGAGAGATGAAGCTGTACAAGCGGAAGACGGTTGAGCAGAGGCCGCCGACACGCGAGGAATACGAGGCTGTGAAGGAGGTCAAGCCATGACCGCAACCTTCGACTACGAGAAGTGTACCAAGTGCAGGCGCTGCTACGAGCTATGTCCCCTCGACATCATTGCGTGGAACGAAGAGAAGGATGTACCTTACGTGAAGTACCCAGACGAGTGCCAGCTCTGCTTCATCTGCCAGGTGGAGTGCCCATCCGAGGCCATACACGTCAAGATACCGTTAGCCTTCTGGTAGCTTCCTCCCTCTCTTTCGGTATATTGCACCCACTTATAAACCGAACACAGAAGCCTTTTCCCGTTTTACCTCCAATGAATGATCATGGTTCGGCTGTATCTTGACCTAGAGACGTACCGCCCAAACGTGGACGAGGCCTTCATAAACGAGAGGATAATCTCGGCGGGCATCACTGTCGACAGGACCTCTTACCATGAACGCAGCCTGAAGAGGGACTTCGAGCCGGTTCTCATCAGCGAGTGGGACGGCCTGGACGAGAAGGCCATAGTGTCCGAGGTCGAGAGGACGATCCGTAAGGCGTGCGGCGAGCACAGGTTCACGACCGTCGTGGGGTTCAACATCCTCCGCTTCGACGTCCCCCTCCTCGTAGCCAAGTCGGGCAGGGCCTCCCAGTCGGGCCTCGAGTACATCTCCAAGATGTGGCACGACTGCTTCGTCATAGACCTTATGCAGCAGCTCCTCGTTGCGAACTGGGGCAGCTTCAAGGGAGCCGGGCTGGGCAACGTCGTCAGCACAGCGATAAGGCTCGGGCTGAACCCGCCGGACTACCCCCCGTCCGGCGCCAGGGTCAAGGACCTTTACGAGGCCGGGGACCACGAGGGGATCGAGGACCACCTCCGCCAGGACCTCAGGATAATCAGGTGGCTGGACCTCTACGGCGTGAGAAGGCTCACGGAGCAGAGCGTCAGGGAGCAGAGGCCCCTGTTCAGGTGAAAGACTATAGTAACATCTTCGACGTTACTCAACCAATGAAGTGCGACGTGCTGGTCGTGGGGGCCGGGGTGCTGGGCCTCAGCTCCGCGCTACACCTGAAGAGGCGGAACCCCGATAAGAGGGTCACCGTGATCGACAGGCTGGGCGGCCCTGGGCAGGGCAACACCGCCAAGAGCGCGGGCATCTTCCTGAACCTATTCACGACGGAGGTCAACCGCCTCCTAGGCGACTCCACCATCGACTGGTTCCATCACCTTCAGGACGACCTAGGCTACGACCTGAGCTTGCACCAGTGCGGCTACCTCTACCTCCTGGATGAGGACAGGTACAGGAAGCTGAGGGCGTCGGTGGAGGAGGTGCGTGGCAGAGGAGTCGAGGTCGATACCTTCGACAGAGAGGAGCTGGCAGGCATGATCCCTGACCTAGCAACCGAGCTCGACGACGAAGCGGAGCTCATGGGTCTCGAGCCCATTGAGCGCGGCGTCCTCGGCGTGAGGTGCGGCAGCGTCAACACTGACGCCCTCGCGCGGAGCCTGGAGGCCGAGTTCAAGAAGATGGGCGGGGAGGTGAGCTACAACACCGAGGCCGAGAGGCTCATCGTGGAGCCTGAGAGGAGGCTGGGGGTCCGCGGAGAGCCATTCGTCTGGCAGGACATACGCGTCGCCGGCGCCGAGACCAGCAGGGGGCGCGTGGACGCCGAGACGACCGTGGTGGCCGCCGGCACCTGGTCGGAGAGGCTGCTCGACCCCATCGGCTTCGACACGTTGGCGAGGCCCAAGTCGAGGTCCATCTTCGTATTCAAGGACCAGAGGCTTGAGAAGCTCAGGGAGGCGGAGGGGTTCAGCGGCCTCAACATGCTGCCCTTCACCCACATCCCCGGGATAAGCGTCTACCTGAAGGCCGAGCCGACCGAGGGCAGCGTCTGGCTCGGCTGCGCAGACGACTTCGGGAGGAGGTACGGGCTCGAGGACGAGCCCCGGGCCGAGGGCGGGCTATACTCCAACAACGTCTACCACGCCCTGGTGAAGTACCTCCCATGCTTCAGAGACCTGCGGCCCGTGAACATGTGGACGGGACAGCGCTCCGTAAACAGCGTGGACAGGACTCCCGTCGTCGCCCCGGCGCCGGGCATGATCTACGTAGGCTCAGCGACCGGGTACGGGATCACGAAGTCCGACGCGCTCGGGAGGACCGTGGCCGCGGTCCACTCGGGCGAGGAGGAGGCCGAGCTCTACGGCGGCCGGAGGCTCAGGGCCGCCGATCTGGGCGTCGAGGCGCGTAACGTGGGACACGAGATGTTCAAGGTATAGGAAATTTTTTTTCCCGATGTAACCACTAGGCGGTCATAACACAGAAGAAACGTGCATAGTTTTATCTCTCCGTCGACTCCAACCTTCAACGACATGATCGATCTGGCCCAGATGACTTCCCCCGAGATAGGCGCCGCCATAGAGAGGGGGTACACAACAGTCGTCTTCGCGGTGGGGAGCAACGAGCAGCACGGCCCA
This sequence comes from uncultured Candidatus Bathyarchaeia archaeon, assembly GCA_964618045.1. Lineage (GTDB taxonomy): Archaea > Thermoproteota > Bathyarchaeia > TCS64 > TCS64 > RBG-16-57-9. The sequence goes on from CAZTZC010000013.1 coordinate 20,543, forward strand.
TGCCTCCCCGTGTCCACCGACACCGTGCTGGGGGACGCGTTGGCGCTCTCGGTGGCCGAGAGCCTCGGGGACGCCTTGAAGGCGCCGACCATAAACGTGGGGTGCTCGGAGCACCACATGAGGTTCCCCGGCACCATAACCCTCAGCAAGGAGACCCTCCAGAGGGTGGTCAGGGAGCACGTGGACAGCCTGTCGAGGCACGGCTTCAAGAGGATCGTCGTGCTGCCGTCACACGGCGGCAACTTCGGGCCCCTCGAGGAGATAGGCGAGGAGCTGGGGAGGTCGCACCCCGGCGTCAAGGTGGTCGTCTACAGCGACCTTCAGGGCTTCGTCGGCGTGTTGATGAAGACCAGCGGGAGGCTAGGCGTCTCCCCGGAGGCCTCGGGGGCCCACGCAGGCGAGTCCGAGGTCTCGATGATGATGTGGATAAAAGAGGATCTGGTGAGGACGGAGCGAATCCCCGACGCCGGAGGCTACCTGGGCGGGTTCGACGAGGAGACTGCCCAGCGGATATTCGAGCACGGCATAGGCGCCCTGTCCCCCAACGGCGTCCTGGGTGACCCGGCCGACGCAAGCGGCGACCACGGGAGAGCCTACATCGAGGACCTGACGTCTGCCATCGTTGAGCACATAAACTCCCAGTGATACTGCGCAGGCCGGCGCCTAGTCGTGATCAGGCTCACGGGCCGCTACTCTTGAGGCGGCTGTCGATGATGCTGTACGTCTTGACATGCCGCGTGTTGAGAAAGTTAGAGAGGGATAGAGAGCCACGCTGGACGCCTCCATTCGGGTAACTGTCACTGGATGGCCCTGACATTTTGAGACGGATCACCCGAACCTCGTCCATCTCGGTGGCCTCCATCTGCCTCGCCAGATAAGCCACAGTCCATTTATTATAATAAGAACCCGGGTGAACGTGGCGAAACCATCGTTCCAATTAGATACGGGCCCCCGATGTCCCGGTTCTGAAGGGTTTAGGCAGCAGAATATATGGATCTGGTGTATGGACCGGGGCGCCATGGGCGTTATATCAGCTTGACCAGCTTCCCCGCTCTGCCCACGTTGAACTGAAGAATGCCCTGGTAAGTCGAGGTGTACCCGTTCTCCACGCGCAGCCGGTCACCTACCTCCACCTGCCTTATCTGCTCGTTCCAGAGGGTGAGGAGGACCCTGCCCGAGGAGTCCACGAGCGCAGCCTCGGTCACCGACAGGGTCTCGCGGCTCCGCCTCGACCGGACCATCCGTGCCATGGCCTTCTCCTCCACCTTCCCCTCCACCGTCACGTTCCTCATGCCGTCCCTGAGCTCGCCTATGGCGTGGAACTTGACGCCTTCCCCCAGCTTCTTCTGGTACCAGCGGCCCCTCCCATCCGCCTCCATGGTCCACCCCACCTGTGTGAAGCCCATCTTCTCGTAGAAGCTCTTGGTCCTGGTGTTCCACTCGGGCGTGCCCGTGGTCCAGAGCCTGACGTCCGGGTACAGAGACATCACCAGCTCCACGGCCCTGAGGCCTACGCCCTGGCGCTGGCTCTCCGGGTCCACGAATATCCTGACCAGCTCCCTGTGGCCCTCGCCTCGGTGCGCCGTCGTGACGCCGCCCACCGTGTAGTCGTCCAGCAGTATCCGGTAGTAGTCGAAGTACTCCATGTAGCGTATCTGGTCCTTGGACGAGTCGTAGCCCGGGGGCCCGCCCGGCTCCTTGGCTCCGACCTCGACGTCGCTCTCGAACGCCCTCTTGGATATGTCGGCGAGGAGGTAGGCGTCGTCCTCGACGGCCTCCACTAGGCTCACTCTATCTTCCATAGACAACTCGACCATGTATACGGTGGGCTAGGTGAAAAGCGTTGGGCAGCGGCTCGCATAATTATTAAGGCGCCGGCTCCCGATACGCGTAAGAGTGATCGAGATGGAAGCCGGCTTGAGGCGAGGTATAAGGGTCAGGCGGGTGGACGAGCCTCCCTACGACGTTGACTGGTCGAGGATAAAACGGTACGATCAGGTGAACCTCATGTTCAACAGGATAGGGAACGACCCGGACTGGGACTGCTACCTCCACACCGAGGAGGAGGTCGGCCTACAGAACATTCAGGATTCTAAGCCGGGGTATGACAGGGTCGACTACGCCCTGACTGAGGCCTCCTGGACGGTCCACGACGTGTGGACAGAGAGCTTCAGCTGGGACCGGCTGGAGCGCCCCGGCGGCCCCAGCCTAATGGGGGACAAATGGTACAAGACGCGTTACGAGGTCAAGGACGTGCCCGAGATGACGAGGAAGCTGAAGAAGGCAGCCAGGTTCTTCGGCGCAAGCCTCGTCGGAGTAGCCGAGATCAACATGAACTGGCTCTACGCCAACCACCGGGAGAGCCTCGAGCCCCTGGAGCTGCCCGAGGGCGTCAGGTACGCCGTGGTCATGGCGGTTGAGATGGACGAGCTGGGCATAGCGACGAGCCCCGAGGCGCCAGCGGCCGCCGCCACGGGCGTCGGGTACAGCAGGCTGGCGTTCCTCGCGTCGTCTTTGGCCGAGTTCATCAGGAACCTAGGCTACACGGCCGTGCCCGCCTCGAACGGCGTAGGCCTCAGCGTGCCTTTGGCGGTGGATGCGGGGCTCGGCGAGCTAGGCAGGAACGGGCTGCTCATCACCCCGGAGTACGGGCCCAGGGTGCGCCTGTGCAAGGTGTACACGGATCTACCGCTTGAGCCGGATAGCCCCATCGAGTTCGGGGTGCACGGGTTCTGCAGGACATGCAAGAAGTGTGCGGAGGCGTGTGAGGTGGAGGCCATAAGCTTCGAGGAAGAGCCCAGCTACGGCGGGGTCTGCAAGAGCAGCAGCCCAGGCGCCTTGAAGTGGGCGATCGACGGCGAGAAGTGCTACAGGTTCTGGTGTGAGAACGGCACCGACTGCAGCACCTGCATCAGCGTCTGCCCCTACAACACGGGGCGGACCGAGGCTCACGCCGACGAGTTCTGGGCGAGCCCGTGACCTGCTAGAGGTCAGATCCGTTTTTTACGAGCTGACCATGGGTCACCATGGCGCATCTTCCGCCGACGTTGATCTCTGTCTCGTAGTCGCCTCTCTAGGCGGCTCTAGAAGGAATTCACGGCGGGTGAAGGCAGCCCTTCGGCCCTGAGCTATTTCTTGGCCTCAGCGCTCCTCTCCAAGGATTTCTTTATGTTAGGGACCTTGTTGTTCTGGACGTTGACCCGTACGTAGGGGCTGTCGTAGACGTCTTCCCTGTTATAGAGGGCCACCGCCTGGTTGAGCCTCTGCTCCACCTGGTCGATGAGGTCTCCGAAGGCCTTCATGAAGTCGTTGAGCTCGTTGATCATGCCCTGGATGTGCTCCATGTACTCCGGGGTGAGCTCACAGGTGACGCAGACGAACCCGGCCACCGCGTCCTCGAAGTCCTTCAACGCCTTGTCGATGCGGTCTATGAGGTCCTGCGCCTCGTCTATGCAGGTGTGTAGGGTCCTGTACGTGTATCTCTCGGTCCGCGCGAGGTTGTGGTCCACCCAGCTCTGGAGCAGCGTGCAGGTTCTCATGGACTCCTTCCTTATGTCGGAGGCCTCCTGCTTGGGGTCGATGCCCGTGATGAGCTTGGCGATGCCTATGCCTATCTCGCTCATGGCCCAGCCCTCTAGGCTGAGGAGGTCGCTCACAGTCTGGCTCACCTCGCTGGCTATGCCCTTCCCAACCTCGGTTGCGATGTGCTTGCCCATCTCCTTCATGGCCTCCTCGCCGCCCTTCTTAAACGCGGTCTTGCCCATGCTGGCGCCCGGCTTGACGATGGCGGCCACCTGCTGCACCTTCTCAGCCTCCTTCCGTATCTCCTCCTCGGACTTGGTCAGGCTCTGTATCACGGCGTAGGCGATGTCCCACTCCATGATGAGGAGGCCCACCTCCCTCATGTCCTGTCTCCACTGGTCACGGGCCGCGTCAAGGTCGTCCTCGATGGGGCCGAGGGCTTCGTCTAGGTCCCACATGGCGTCCTCGCACTTCTTGTTCTCCTCCTCTACGACCTCGGGGTGCTCCTCGCAGAAGCCCTTCTCTTCCTTCGGCTCCTCTTTCTTGCCTTCGTCCTTCTTTCCGTGCCTCATGTAGTCGTAGATGAGGAAACCACCCAACCCGAAGAGCGCCACGAGGATCACCAGCAGGGGGTCTATCCCCCGCTCTGGCTCCTCCTCCTCGTCGGACACACCGGTGCCTATCGGGGTGACCTGTACACCTTTTTCTTCCGTGGCCTCGGCGCCGTCGTCATCCGTGACGGTGAGGGTGACCGTATAGTCGCCTGCGTCGGCGTAAGTGTGGGCGACCTCAACTCCCTCCGCGGTGGTGCCGTCGCCGAAGTCCCAGCTGTAGGTTAGCTGGTCCTCGCCGAGGTCCAAAGCGCTTCCAGTGAAGGCCACCTCGCCGCCCTCCATCGTCTCACCCGCCTGGGTTATCACTACGTCGTAGGGCGGGGTGTTCACCACAGTGATCAGCGTGCTATAGGTGGAGCTGAACCCCGCCGCGTCGGTTACGCTGAGGCCGACGGCGTAGACGCCGTCGTCGGTGAACAGGTGCGACAGCACAGGGTCTGGGCGGCTCTCCTCGTACACCCCGTCGCCGTCCAGATCCCACTCGTACAGGCTTATCTCGCCGTTGCTGGAGCCAGAGTTCGAGGCGTCAAGCTCGAAGGGCGTCCCCTCGTCAACGGAGTCAGGGGCCTCGAAGACTGCCTCAGGCAGGTAGTTGAACGTGAACGTCATCGGAGGTTCGCCGTACCCCGGGGCCATGTCCAGCCCCCCCTCGGTTATCAAATAAACATTCACACCCGAGTCCAGCGGTGAGCCCAAGAAAGTCGATACGGGAATACTGACGGTCACAGTGCGATCGACGATGTCATGGGTAGGCTCACCCACTGGGCTCCACAAGCCGTCCGGCCTGTAGTGCTCCACCCAGACCGACTTGACGGCTCCCTCCTGCACCTCGACGCCGATGTCGTAGTCGGCTCCCTGTCCATTAAAGAAGCAGATGGGTGTGCTCGCCCCCGTCGAGGGGTCCCTGTCCACGTCCACGCATATCTCGATTGTGTAAGACTGGTGGGGCAGCGGAGGCTCCGCCAGGGTCACGTGGAAGCTAAGGGTGACTTCCCCTGACTCCGTCTCGCTGGAGGTGACGGCGACGGCCTCCACGTCCATGGTGATGGGCATCGGGGCTATGGTGTCCATGGTGAAACACAGGTTGAAGTCCACGCCGTCGCCCAGCTCGTCAGAGTAAGGCATGGACTCGAAGCTGTGAGCCCCCCAAGTCAAGGGAA
>CAZTZC010000014.1:0-20997 GCA_964618045.1 uncultured Candidatus Bathyarchaeia archaeon
TTCATTAATGTTTTTGATTCATAACCATGTACATCTTTTTTATTAAGTATTAATTTATGAAAATAATCTAAATTTTTTATCATTAAAGAGATTTCGTTATTTATACTTATTTCACTACTAGTAAAAAATAATTTTTCCCCTAAACGTCCAGCCTCATCTAACCCATGTAAAAAGTGTTCAACCATATAGCATTCCTCTTAAAATATTATATTTAAGTAAAAAATATTTAAAATAGTCTATTGATAAAATTTTATAATCGACAATTTAAACAAGCTTAAAGGTTCTTGGATTAGTCCTTTTTTATCCCTTAGATCAGACGATAAGAAAGGAGTTGATCCTGTAAAATCCATAACGCATTTTCATATCTCTCCTAGGTACTGATACATATGGTTCCTTTATATGGGTTTGAAACTATCTCAGGGTGGTGTTAGGGGTTGCCTCGGAAGTGGGTATAACGCATGATTTTATCCAATACTACTTGTTATAAGCTATATCACTTAAAACAACATGATCTTCATTGTCTATTGAACAGAGAATCCTAGATCACGTCGAGTCCGAGAGGGATGAGATCATCTCCTTCATGCAGAGGCTCATACAGACCCGCAGCGTCACGGGCGAGGAAGCCGAGATCGGTGCCCTGATGGAGAAGGAGTGTGCCAGAGACGGCCTGGATGTCGACCTCGTGGAGCCCCAACCGGGCAGGGTGAGCGTCGTAGCTAAGCACACCGGCACCGGGGACGGCCCCCGGATGATGATGTACAGCCACTACGACGTGGTCCCGGCGGGCGACCCCGAAACGTGGAAGCACCCGGCCTTCGGCGCCGAGATACGCGACCGCTACATCTGGGGCAGGGGCGCCCAGGACGACAAGGTCGCCACATGCGGCCTAACCATGGCCTACAGAGCCCTCAAGGAGCTGGGCATCCGGCTCAAGGGCGACATCGTGTTCACCCACGTGGGCGACGAGGAGCGGGGAGGCAGGTACGGTTTCCAGGAGGTACTCAACCGGGGCTACGGCGACGGCGTAGACTACCTCTTCTACGCCCACGGCGGCGACCCCGCCAACATCGGCGTAGCGGCCAACGGCAGCAGAGGCGCCGCCATCACCGTCAAGGGGCGAAGCGCCCACACCGCCCGGCTAGAGGACGGCGTCAACGCCATAGCCCACGCCGCCGGCCTCATAACCGAGCTGCAGAGGCTTGCCGATGAAGTAAACAGCCGGGAGTACCATCTCCCAGGCACCGACAGCGTCATGAAGAGCAGGTTCAGCGTCAACAGGATACACGGCGGCGTCGCCAACAACAACGTCCCCGACACATGCGAGGTCTACGTCGACAGACGCTACACCCCAGGGGAGACGGAGGAACAGGTAGACAAGGAGTACACCGAGGTCATCAAGCGAGCCAAGCAGAAAGACCCGGCCCTGGAGGTGGAGTACAAGGTCCAGCCCGGGAACCTCGTGTCCGTCGCCCCAGCCGACTCGCCCATAGTCAAAGGCATCCAGAAGGCCGCCGAGATGGTCATCGGGTACACCCCCAAGCCCATGGGAGGCAGCCACAGCAGCGACCACGGCTGGTTCGTCAGACGCCACGGGAAGCCCTTCGCCAGCTACGGCATCGGAGGAGAAGGAGTCCACTCGGCGAACGAGCGCATCAAGGTCGAGGACGTCGTAGCCACCACCAAGGTCTACGCCCTCAGCATGATAAACATCCTCGGAGCAGAAGCATAACCCCCCAAAAAAAACGCTTAAAGCAAGAACCCAGATATCTGAGATCACTGCATAGTCTTCCCAGTGACATTCTTGGAGACACCCCCGCTACTAGAGGACGCGATGAGACGCGCTGAAGACAGGGCGACGGAGAAGCTCAGCCGGCCCTGCAACCTAGTAGTTTACACTCATCTGAGCGACGCGTTACTGGCCAAGCTGGAGGCCATCGACCACCAGAAGTTCAGACAGGAGCTATGGTACAGCCACGACGATTTCATCGAGAAGACGAGGCAGCGTGACTTCGTCTGCTTCGTGCTCTCCGCGGACGGGGAGCCCTCGGCGTTCCTCTACGGCTACGACTACGCCGACGAACCCTCGGCGTTCTTCCTCGACGAGGTCGTGACCCTGGTGGAGGGCAGTGGCGTGGGCAAGATACTGATAACCCTGCTGCTGGTGTACTGCTACGAGCTGGGGTACAGGCACGTGGTTCTCTACACCGAGGACACCGACGACAAGGGCAGGCGGCTGAAGCGGTTCTACGAGCATCTGGGGTTCACGGAGGCGCGGACAGACCCGGAGCTGGGGCTGGTCATGAGGATCGAGGTGACCGAGGACAGCCTCATGGCGCTCTACAACCGCGTCATGTACTCGGAGGGCGGGCCCCACCCACCCTACCTACGTTAACGATTAATTATGAGTCCCACACGCACTTTGGTCTCTAGGGCTCGTGCATACTCTGAGGCTGACTCGTCTGCACGCTTCAATGACGTGTCGTCTAGACCCCGCCCCAATACACTCCTTTAAATGCGTTCACTCCCTATAGCTATGTGCAGGATTCTTCGCCAAGCCACGCCCCAGGCGTGGAGGCAAGCACCACGCAGTGAAGACAAATGACACACACACTAGGAGAACCCGAGACACGCCGTCAGGCCCTTCTCGAGGGAATAAGCCAGAACCTCAACTATAATGAGATAGCCGTCCAGCTAGGAGTCAGAAGAGGCGACCTACTTAAAGACGTCAAAGCCATGCGCCGAAGCAGAGACCCCGACCTACGTGATGCCCAGCGCAACGGCCAAGCCATGGTCGAAAAAGAGAAGCGGTCTGCCTCTAAACAACGCGAGGAAAGGTTCTATTACATGACTGGCATGACGCTCCAGGAGAAGTCTTTCCAAAACATGGTCTACTTCTTTAAACCCGAGCTCATGACCATCCTAAGAAGCGGAGACCATGAGGCCGCCATCAGGAACCTCCCCAAGAGCACCCGTCGAACCATGATGCATAACGGCATACTCACAAAGAGGAACCGGCCTGAGATCACTCAACAAGCCCGAGACCAGCTTCTATAGATAATAAAAACCGAGTCTCTGCGTATGCAAAGAATATTGTTTACAAAAAAATAAGTAAAAAAAAGACGATTATATAAGAAAATGACTTGATCATGCCTGATTAAAGTGTTCTCTGAGTATTGAAACCCAGTTCCTCCATGATACCAGCAAAAACCGGCCGCGTGGCGCCGATCCAGAGACAAAGCCGACGAGAAGCGACCCGCCCACCCGCAACACCCCATAACTCCATGAACAGCCCCGTCCCCCACGGAAAACCGCCCCTTTAAAAGGAGCCCCGCCCTATACTGGATGGATTTGGTATCAACTTGGGTAAGAGACTAGTCAAGAACGAGGGAGACCTCCGCAAGGGGATGATGTACCCCAACAAGAACGACATACTCGGCATAGTGACGAAGAACTACGGCCAGACACGCATGAACGTAAAATGCCAGGACGGCGAGACACGCATATGCCGCGTGAGAGGCAAGATGAAGAAACGAAGATGGGTACGGGAAGGAGACATCGTCCTCGTGAGCCCATGGGACTTCCAGAAGGAAGAGAAAGGCGACATCATCTTCCGGTACACGAGCAACCAGGCCTACTGGCTGAGGGAACACGACTACCTCAACATAGAAGCCTAGCACACACAGAGACACAGACTTCATAGACAGTAATCTACGGCAGCCTCCACGTCCAAGCCTCAAACGATGAAAGAGAACTCTTTTCCCCATATCACAGGTAACCTGAAACAGCCCCAAAAAAACGCTTATTCCAAGTAACTTGGTACAAGCCACCTGAGACCTACTTCAGCAAGGGAAGGTCACCGGTGACACTGTCGATGTTCATGGCCTGATCCGGCCCGAGGCCGAGACACGTGACGGTCCCGGGCGGGACCTCCGTGTGCCCAGCGTCCCGGATGAGCACGTTGGTGATGTCCAGCTCCTCGGCTTTATACGCGAGGGTCTCCAGCTCCTCAAGGCTCTCCGCCTCCAGAGCAACCTTCTTGCCCCCCGTGTTCATCCACCTGCGCCAGTCCTTGGTCCTCGTCTTCTTGGACTCCTCGCTTGCAGAGACCGCGGCGTGGCACGCCTGAGCCACCATCTTGCCGACACTCATGCCCAGGTCTGTGCGAACCACTATCACCATCTTGTAGTCGTGGGGCCTCGACAAGTCTAAGGCACCAGCCTGTCACGGTCTCGGGGGAACATGCAGCACTCCCTGATGTTGCTCTGCCCCGTCACCGTCATGGTTATACGCTCCAATCCGATGCTCCACCCGGCGTGGGGCGGCGCGCCGTACCTGAAAGCCCCCACGTAGTACTCGAAGTTGTCGGGGTTCAGGCCCTTGTACCTGATGCGCTCCTTGAGCAGCTCAGGCAGGTGGATGCGCATGGTGCCGCTGCTTATCTCGATGCCGCCGTAGAGGCAGTCGAACGCCCTCACCAGCCTGTCGCCGATCTCCGCGGAGCCGTAGGTCTCCTCCAGATACCTGGCGTCCCTCTCGTCCCCCTTGTCGTAGGGCATGGCGTAGAACGTCTTCTGCTCGCCGGGCCAGTCCTTCAGGAAGAAAGCCTCTTCCCCGACGAGCCCCGTGAGGAGAGCCTCCTGGGTCTTGGTGAAGTCGTCCCCCCAGAGTATGGTCTCGCCGGCGCCCTGAAGCATCTCTATGGCCTCCGTGTAGTTGACCCGCCTGAACGGCGTCTTAGGTATGGCCAGCTCCCGCCCCAGAAGCTCCAGCTGGTCGGCCGTCTTCTCCTTCGCCTCCTCCAGCATGTGGACCAGGGTCTTCTCCAGCACATCCATAACGGTCTCGTCGTCGGCGAAAACCTGCTCTATGTCCATCTGCCTGATCTCGTTGAGGTGAGTAGGCGTGTCGAACTTCTCGGCGCGCCATATCGGGGTGATGGTGAAAACCTTCTCGAAGCTCATGGCGCACATCTGCTTATACAGCTGGGGGCTCTGAGCCAGGTAAGCCGTCTTCTCGAAGTAGGGGATGGCGAACAGGTCTGCGCCGCCCTCGCTGGCGCTGCCGATGATGCACGGCGGCTGGAACTCCATGTAGCCCTCAGCCGTCAGGTACTCCCTGAACGCCGTGACCAACGCGTTCTGCACCCTGAAGATGGCGTTTGTGGTAGGGCTGCGGAAGTCCAGGAACCTCCAGTTGAGCCTAGTATCCAGGTCGCTCTTCTTGTTCTCCAGTATGTCCACCGGCAGCGGCTGCTGAGACCTGTTGATGACCTCGATACAGTCTGGGAGGAACTCGACGCCCGCCTTCGCCATGTCGCTCTCCACCGCCACGCCGGTCACAGACAGCACGTCCTCGCGGCCGAGGCTCAGGTTGAACATCTCCGGGGCGTCCGGCTTGACCACCACCTGGATCTCCCCCGTCCTGTCCCTTAGGACGATGAAACGTATCTTCTTCAGGTCCCTGGTCCGGCTCACCCAACCGGCGAGGGTAATCCTCTCGCCCACGTGGTGCCTGGCCTCCTCGATGTATGTGCGTTCAAACATGTCCATGGCTTCCAGTGTTTACGAGGCTAGGAACAGTTGTAGGGTATAAAAAGTTTGGCGGTTAGTAGGCGTACTCGACGCGTAGGTCCATTTTACGGACGCTCTTCGCGACGGACGTCAGCGCCTGCAGCCGCTTCTTGCTCAATCGCCTCGACCCCCGGCCCTGTAGCACGACCCGGGTCTCGGTGGTCCCGTCAGGCAACCAGATTATGTTTATGGTCACGATGTGCTGGTTGGCGAACAGCTCCTCGAGGAACTGCCTGTCCTTCGTCCCGGACTCGATGACCAGCACACGCTTGTTGAACCTGTCCCCGATATCCCTTATGAGCCTCGGCTCGGCGTTGAACTTCGCCGCGTCCCCTTTTCCTACCACGAGGACGAGGAAGCCGCCCGCGTCTAACACGTTGTCGAGCCTCACCTTCTGGAGAAACTGGTTCTCGTTCTCCATGCCCAGTAGCGCCTTGGCTACTTCCATATACTTCTCGCTTACTTCGCCTGACTCCACCTTACGCTGGCACTTCGAGCAGAGCATCCCGCTCTTCAGACAGAACTCGCATAGCTGTATTTGCACGTCGATGGGTCCTCCGGCGCTTCGGAGGGGTCAACGTGGATGATCTGCCCGTTCCACCTAAGCCTTGACGTGTATGTCAATGCTGCTTACGTTTGTGGGACCCCTGTCATCGGTCTCGACCTGATCAGTGCCGATCTCGATCTTCACTACCTCCGCGTTGGGCATGAACCTGTTCCTGAGGACCTCCACGACGTCAACCGCGCGGCTGATGCTTCGGCCCCTCGCCTTCACGATGATCTCCCCGTGACCGCTCTTGAACAAGGTCATACACGCCAGTACGTAGTTGAGGACAGGCTTCCGTCCGATGTAAACGGTGTTAGATCTCTCCATTTTGACTCCTCATTCACTAGTTTTTACGCTGGTGCGTAAGATAAGCATAACAAAAGGTTAAAAGGATTTTCCCTTAGCGAATCCACGGGATTACTCCGGTACATACAGTCATTATTCACATAAAAATGAGTGAAAAACGGGTTTTATGCCCGTTTAAGCACCCTGCCGGGGGTGGCGCCCGTGTGCTTGCCCTTCTCGACGACGGGGACTCCGTTGACGAACACGTACCTGATGCCCTCGGGGTACCTCCTCGGCTCGATCTCGTTTGCCTCAACCTCGAGGTTAGGCAGGTCCATGAGAACTATGTCGGCGTAGCTACCCTGGCTTATGGTGCCTCTCCCATCGAGGTTGTGGACACGCGCCGCCATGGCGCTGGTCTTCTGCACCGCCTCCTCGAGGGTGAAGACTTTACGCTCGTTCACAAGGGTCTTGTAGAAGATGGGGAACGCGGCGAAGGAGTTGATGCCTGGGAGGCTCCACGGCGGGTTCTTCTCCTGGTACTCCTCGTCCTGCACCAGCGTGTCCAGCCCCACCATGCCCTTGGGATGGGTGTAGTACTGGAGGTAGGCCGGGCTGAAGCTCAGGGTGCCCGTGACGCCCCTGGTGTCGGGGTCCTCGACGATTATGTCGCAGTACGTATCCCACGGGTCTTTCCCCCTCTCCTCGGCGATCTGGGCGACCGTTTTACCGTCTACGCCCTTCACCTTGCTCCTTGTGACCGTGAGGTTCTCGGCCCAGCGGGGGTTGGTGTTGGGGTTGTAGGCCACCCTGATGAACCACTTGCCCGCCTTAATCGCGTCAAGGATCTCCTCCCTGAAGTCCGGGACCGCCAGCCACTTGCCCAGGGCCTCGCGGCTGCCCAGCTCCCTGAGCCAGGGCTCCAGGAGGCCGCAGAGGTAGGGCATGACGCTGAACCCGCCTCGTATGAGGAAGGGTATGGCGTCCCACGTGACGTCGAGTTCGCCCTTGCTGTCCCGGGTGATCATGTCTATGGTCGCCTTGAGGTTGGCCTCCTCCAGCTCAGGGGGCGCCGTGGGGTGTATATCCCAGCCGGTGCTGAGGTGGGCGAAGTGGAGCCTCACGCCTGTCCGCCTATAGACGTCGACGCACTCCATGAGTGCCGTGATCTTCTCGTTGGCGACGTGGCCAGCAGCGACGCCGCGTCTCCGCCCAGTCCGCCTCCAGTGGGGGCAGTAGACGCCGCCGTACTCCTTGATCTGCGCTATGGCCTCCACCATCTCCTCCTGGTCGGCGAAGACGTCGGGGTCGTAGTCGAGGCCGGCGCTCACGCCAATGCAGCCCTCCTCCATGCCCTGGTGGATGAGCTCGTGCATCTGCTCCCGTTCCTCCTTGGTGCTGTGCCTCTTGTAGTCGAGGCCCATGACCTTGGTGCGCACGGTGCCGTGGCCGAGCAGCGGGGCGTAGTTGATGCTGATGCCCGTCTTCTCCACCCGCTTGAAGAAGCCCCCCATGGTCTCCCAGTCTAGGGTCCACCCGTATATCTCCTTCATCCACTCGTTGACCTGCTCCAGCCTGTGCCAAGGCGTCCTTGGATAGTACTTGTAGGGCTCAAGGTCCACCAGGTGATCCTGGAGAAGCCACGGAACCTGTATGTACTCGCCGAGGGGCGCCGGGCTTCCGCCGCACTGGCCGCCGACGAAGGTGGTGATGCCCTGCATGACGTGGCTCTCCGTCTTGGGGAACCAGAGCAGCGCCCAGTCCACGTGGCTGTGGGCGTCGATGAAACCGGGGACCGCGGTGAGCCCCTTGGCGTCGATGGTCTCGGCGGCGTCGCCTTTGACGGCGCCAGTCTCGACGACCTTGTCACCCTTTACGGCTAGGCTTCCCTTGTAAGCCTTCTTGCCGGTGCCTTCCACGATGGTGGCGTTCTTTATTAAAACATCATACTCCATGAACAATCGGTGAATAGTTGGCGGATGTGGATTTAACGGTTACATCAGCGCAGCCTGTACCTGTCGTCACGCCACGGGTCCGCGGTGTTGCTGTACATCCCTGACTCCCAGTAGCCGAGCCTGTCCCTCTTCATGAATACGACCTTGTTTAGCCACATCGCCGACTTGTAGGCGTACTTTTGGGGCACCACGAGCCTCATGGGGCCGCCCAGGGGCTGGGGCAGGTCCTCGCCGTTCAGCCTGTGCGCCAGGACTATGTCGTCGCCCTTCAGTTCTTCTATGGGTAGGCTTGTGGTGTAGCCGTCGTAGCACTCGAAGGAGACATATTTGGCGTCGCGGCTGGGCTTCACCTCGTCCATGAGGTCCTTGAACCTGACGCCCTCCCACCTCTGGTCCATGACGCTCCAGGTCTCGACGCAGTGGAAGTCTCCCACCGACTCGGTCTGAGGTAACGCCATGAACTCATCCCAGGTAAACGTCCGGGGGTTCTCCACCTCCCCAGAGACCTCCAGGCTCCACTCCGCCCTCTCGACGTCTGGGAGCGTGCGGACGATGCCGGGGTGCTCCACGCCCCAGCCCAGTATCTTGGGGACCCAACGCTGCCTCGGCGGAAGCCTCTCCCGCGGCTTATCATTCTTTCTTCTCCAGAACAAGGCGCTCAAGCAACGCATCAGATGGGCGGAAATTAAAGGCTTCCAACGCTTTTATGGAGCCACGCACGACTCCTTGTCATGGAGCAGCGTGAACGCGCGGAGGAGATCATAAGGCGGCTGGAGGAGGCGTACCCCGACGTCCACGGCACGGTGCTCAACTGGTCCACGCCGCTGGACCTCCTCGTGGCCACCATACTCAGCGCCCAGAGCACGGACGAGCAGATCAACAAGGTCACCGCCAGCCTCTTCAAGAAGTACAGGACCGCGGCGGACTACGCCTACGCGCCCAGGGAGGAGCTCGTAGAGGACATCAGGTCCAGCGGGTTCTTCAACAGGAAGGCAGACGCCATCCAGTCAGCCGCCAAAACCATCGTCGAGGAGCACGGTGGTGAGGTCCCGGACACCATGGAGGAGCTCACCAAGCTCAAGGGCGTGGCTAGGAAGACTGCGAACATCGTCCTCTCCGGGGCCTTCGGCAAGACGGTGGGCATCGCCGTGGATACCCACGTCCTGAGGCTCAGCAGGCTGCTGGGGCTCACGGAGGAGAAGAACAGGGACAAGGTTGAGCGAGACCTCATGGCGCTCATCCCCCGGGAGAAGTGGTTCGCCGCCAACTACCTGCTCATAGAGCACGGCAGAAGGGTGTGCGACGCCAAGAAGCCCGACTGCGAGAACTGTGTCCTGAACGACATCTGCCCCTCGGCCTTCACATTCAAGCACAACAGGGAAAAAGGTAGGCAGCCACCCAGGAGTCTATGATTTATACCAACAGAGAGACTATGAAAGCCATGCCCGATCCGGTGTTAGACGCGAAGCCTGTCCTGGAGCGTTTCAGGCTGGATGGCCGAGTCGCCTTGGTCACCGGCGGCGGTCAGGGGATAGGCAGGGCTTTCGCTCACGCCCTGGGTGAAGCCGGCGCCTCAGTAGCAGTCGTCGACATCGTGCCCAGTCGTGCATCCTCCGTCGCGGGGGAACTCGGTGAAAAGGGCGTGGACGCCATATCCATAGAAGCCGACGTCACTAAACCCGTTCAGGTGCAGTCGATGATCGACGAGGTGCTCAGGAAATGGGGTAAGCTGACCATCGGGGTCAACAACGCCGGCATCGGTATGTGGCACGACGCCGAGGAGCTCAGCGTAGACGACTGGGATAAGATAATGGAGGTCAACCTGAAGGCCGTTTTCCTGTGTGCGCAGGCGGAGGCGCGGGTCATGCTGGAGGCTGGGTACGGAAAGATCATCAACACGGCCTCCATGTCCGGGAGCATCGTGAACACGCCCCAGAATCAGATGCCCTATAACACGTCCAAGGCGGGCGTCATCCACATGACCAGAAGCCTGGCGGCGGAGTGGGCGCCCCGCGGCGTGAGAGTCAACTGCATCAGCCCGGGCTACACCAGAACCCGGCTCGTCGAGGACCTCATTGAAACGCCTACAGGACGGGACATGATGCCTCGGTGGATGAGCCTCACCCCCATGAACAGGATGGCCGAGGTCACAGACCTGCAGGGAGCCGTGGTGTATCTAGCCTCGGAAGCCTCTGACTTCATGACGGGGCATGACCTCGTCATCGACGGCGGGTACAGCGTCTGGTAGCTGCAACGTTTTAACCGCAGAAACCAACGCTTGTCTATGGCTGAGAGATGGACACCCGAACGGGCATGGGAGTGGTACCGTGAACAGCCTTGGCTGGTAGGCTGCAACTACATCCCGAGCACGGCTGTCAACCAGCTTGAGATGTGGCAACGAGAAACCTTCGACCCGGAGACCATCCGCCGTGAACTCGGCTGGGCGAAGGGACTCGGGTTCAACACGGTGAGGGTCTATCTTCACGACCTCGTATGGGAAAACGATGCCTCCGGCTTCAAGAAACGTATCGGCAGGTTCCTTGACGTCGCCTCGGATGCGGGCATCAAGCCTGTGTTCGTTTTCTTCGATGACTGCTGGAACACCGAGTTCAAGGCAGGGAAGCAGCCCGAGCCGGAGCTTGGGGTCCATAACTCGGGGTGGGTTCAGAGCCCGGGAGCCAGAAAGGTGCTCGACCCCTCGACTTGGGGAGGCTTGGAGGAGTACGTCCACGACGTCATGGGGGCGTTCCGCGGCGACGAAAGGGTGCTGATGTGGGACCTGTATAACGAGCCCGGGAACAATGATCTGAACGAGAACTCGCTGGACCTCGTCGAGAAGGTCTTCATCTGGGCTAGGGAGGTTGACCCCGTTCACCCGTTGACGGTGGGGGTGTGGTACGAGAGCCCCAAGTTGAACGAACTCCAGCTCAGCCACTCGGATATCGTGTCTTTTCACAACTACAACGAAAAAGCCAGCCTCGAGGCGCAGATAAGGATGCTGAAACACCGTGGCAGGCCTTTGATATGCACGGAGTATATGGCTCGGACACGGGGAAGCCGCTTCAAGACCCATCTCCCTGTCTTCAAACGTGAGGGGGTTGGGTGCATCAACTGGGGCCTGGTGAGCGGCAAGACCCAGACCATCTACCCGTGGGGTTCACCCCCTGGGGCGCCAGAGCCCGAGGAATGGTTCCACGATGTTTTCAGGGGTGATGGCTCTCCGTATAAAGTTGAGGAGGTCGAGTTCATCAGAGAAATCCTTGAGGTAAGGCGAGGCTCGCAACTGGTATGAAACATGTGGCACGATGTTTGCTTCACATGAAGTATAGGCGTTAAACGATCGTCACCTCTGGGCATCGTCTGGATACGACGCACTAGGCCGTCTTGCTGTAAATGTCCTTGTAGACCTTAGCCTTGCTGAGGGTCCTCTCATGCTCCTTGCGCATGTACTCGTGCTCGGCCTCCCTGCACTCCCTGACGGGCTTCGCCGGAACACCCAGCGCCAGGTGGTTGGGTGGCACCTCGGCCCCGGGGGAGACCAGGGCGCCCGAGCCCACGATGGAGCCCTCGCCCACCACCGCCCTGTCGAGCACTATGGCGCCGATGCCGATGATGCCGCCGTCCCCCACTTTGGCGCCGTGGACTGTGGCGCCGTGGCTGACGATGACGTCCGACCCGATCTCCACGGGGTTGCCGGTGGGGGCCTCGATGAGGCAGCCCTCCAGCACCGTTGTGCGGGCGCCTATCCTTACGGTGTCGTCGTCGCCCCTGATGATGGCGTTGGTCCATATGTTGACGTCCTCGTCCAGGGTGACGTCGCCGATGACCCATGAGCCAGGGGCCAGAAATACGGAGGGATGAATCCTGGGCTTCTTACCCTGGAACTCTATAACTGACATGGCTTCACCGAGAAGAATCAAGTAGCAAGGATCATGAAAAGGGTTCTGCTAGCTCATCTGAAGCATGCGCTCGATGGCTCTCCGCGCCTTGTCCGCCGTGTCCTCGGGCACCGTCACCTCGTACCGCTCCCTGAGCAGCGCCTCGTAGAGATTTTCTAGGTCGATGCGCTTCATGGCTGCGCACTCCGCGTTCTTCATCGCGGGCAGGAAAGTCTTGTGAGGGTGTTCGTTCCTGAGCCGGTCTATGAGGCCCTGCTCGGTCCCGACGATGAAGACCTCGGCCTCCGACTCCACGGCCCGCCTCGTCATGCCGCCGGTTGACAGCACGTAGTCTGCCCTGTCCTGGAACTCTGGCTCACACTCCGGGTGAGCCCAGACCTCCGCACCGGGGTGCAGCCTCTTCAGCTCCATGGCCTCGTCGCCGTTGCCTAGAAACCTGTGTACGGTGCAGTAACCGTCTTCGGGGACCACCACCAGCTCCACATCGGGAACCCGTCTCTCCACGTAGTAGGCCAGGTTTCTGTCCGGGCCGAAGATCACCTTGTCAGCGCCCAGTCCAGCGACGACCTTGTCCGCGTTAGACGACGTACAGATGACCGTCGCCTCCGCCTTGGCCTCGGCGAGGGTGTTCACGTATAGCACTACGGGGGCCCCCGGGTGCCTCTCCTTGGCCTCCCTGAGCCTGCTCAGGGGCAGCATCGCTGCCATGGGGCAACACGCCTCCCGGCTCGGGATTATCACCTTCTTGTCGGGGTTGAGTATGGCGGCTGTCTCGGCCATGAAGTCCACGCCGCAGAAGACGATGAGCTCCGCGTCCTTCACACGCTGGGCCAGCCTGCAGAGCTGCAGCGAGTCGCCCAGGTAGTCGGCGATCTCCTGTATCTCGGGTATCTGGTAGTTGTGGGCCAGGAGGACTGCCTTCTTCTCGTCCTTTAGCTCGAGTATGCTGCGTTGAAGGTCGCTGAGCCCCAATCACATCATCTCTATCTCGAGCTTCACGTCGAGGCTCCTGACGCTGTGGGTTAGGGCGCCCAGGCTGATGACGTCCACGCCGGACGCGGCGTATTCCACAGCGTTCTCGGAAGTTATCCCGCCCGAAGCCTCGTATATGAAGCCCTTCCTCAGCCCTCTCTCCTCAAGCTCGGTGAGGCATCGACGCATCTCCAGCGGAGCCATGTTGTCGAACATTATTATGTCCGCCCCGGCGAGGGCGGCCTCCTCGGCCTCCTCCAGGCTACGCACCTCGATCTCGATCTTCTTGGTGAAGCTCACCGCCTCACGGGCCCTGAGCACCGCATCCGTGACCGACGGCACCAGCTCCAGGTGGTTGTCCTTTATGAGGACGCAGTCGTCCAGCCTGAATCTGTGAGTGTCGCCGCCGCCGTGCTCAACGGCCCTCTTGTCGAGGTCACGCAGCCCAGGCAGGGTCTTCCGCGTCGCTGCCACACGTGTCCCGGGGCAGGCCTCGGCTACCTTGTCAACGATCCTTGCAGTCGTGGTGGCTATCCCGGACATCCTGCCGACTATGTTCAGCGCCGTCCTCTCCCCCGACAGCATAGCCGCCGCGGGGCCCTCCACCTCCAAGAGGGTCTGGCCCGTCTCCACGGCGTCGCCGTCCTCGGCGAGCCACTCAACGGTGCAGCCCAGTAACTCGAAGACGATGGACGCCTCCATGAGCCCCGAAGCTACTCCGGGCTCCCTGAAGAACAGGCGCGCCCTAGCCCTCTGATCGACGGGGATGAGGGCCTCCGAGGTGATATCACCATAGCCCAAGTCCTCTCTCAGGAACTCCTTGATCTTGTCCTTTGCTAGCTGTCTAGATCGGTTCATGCATGACTCACCCGGCTATAGTTCACCTGGTTCTGAAGAAAGACCGAAGACACGCTTTTAACTGTTCCCCGCCGCGATAGACTTTAATGCGGATGCCCGCGTAACCCTTGATTGAAATGGACTATAGGAGATACCTGCTGGAGGTGGGGACAGGCATAGACCTCCACGGTAAGGACGAGACCAAGGCCGCTCAGAGGGCGGTGAAGGACGCCATCAGCCACAGCAGCATGGTGGGACTCGGCGGCCTCTTCAAGTTCGAGAGCTTCTCGGAACTCGAGGAAGCCCTCATGGTGGACGTCACCGTGGCCGCCCCGAACCCTGAGAAGGTGGACGGAGACGCCGTGCTAGGCGTGCTCCCCGAGGGTAGGAGAAGGATAACCGTGGTGAAGGGGGGCCTGGAGTTCCCCGCCGAGGACACCGCAGAGGAGGCGAGAACCCACGGCGTCGTCATGGTGAACGCCTGCATCGTCGTCCTGGTCGACGTGGACAAGGTCGAGCGTAGATAAGACCAGGCTTTCCGCTACTGTCAAAACACATTTATCGTTACTCTAGCGATAACTGTGTTTGATGAGCCACATTGTGAGCCGCATCTGGGAGCCGGTCCAGAGGATGAGGGCCGAGACGTACCTCCAGATAATGCTACTGAGCTTCGCAGCCAGCGTGTCCCTCACCAGGCTGTTCCTAGAACTCACGGGCTACCCGCAGCTCGGGAACCAGACGCTGCACGTCGCCCACGTGCTCTACGGCGGGGTGTTCCTGTTCGCGGCAAGCCTGCTGCCACTCATGTACGCCAACAAGTGGGCGTTGACGTGGAGCGCGGTGCTCTCCGGGGTGGGTATCGGGCTGTTCATCGACGAGGTGGGCAAGTTCATCACCCAATCCAACGACTACTTCTACCCGGCAGCCGCCCCCATAATATACGCGTTCTTCCTCTTGACGGCGCTCATCTACCTGAAGTTCTCCAAGGAGCCCACGCTGGACGCCAGGGGCGAGCTCTACGCCGTGCTTGACACCCTCGGCGAGGTGCTCGACCACAACCTAGAGCCAGATGAGCACGAGGACATGCGTCGCAGGCTCCACAGGATACTCGAAAAGACCGGTAACCCTGACCTAAGGAGCCTCTCAGTCGAGCTCATTGACTTCATCGAGTCGGACACCCTTCAGTTGGCGCCGGAGGAGCCCAACTTCTTCGACGAATTGATCCTGTTCTGCAACGGCATCGAGAAAAACTACCTGAACCAGCGGAGAGTCAGGGTGTTCCTCGTGGCGAGCCTCATAATACTGGGCACGCCCAGCTTCATGAGGTTCCTAGAGTACAACGGGTTGGCGGGCGACCCCTCCCAGAGAGAGTGCTACCTCGCCACCATACTGTCTGATCTTCCTTCGGCCTCAGGGTTCAGCATGTTCTGGGCCCAGATGCACCTCGTGCTCGACGGAGCGGTGGGGCTGGCCCTCGCGGTGAGCGCCGTCCTCCTCTTCATGGGAAGGGACAGTTGGGGGCTGGAGCTGGGATCGGTGGCGCTCCTGGTATCCCTGCTGGTGCTCAACGTGGTTCTCTTCTACATAGAGCAGTTCTCGACGATCATTACCGCGGTGTACCAGTACGTCACGCTGCAGGGGCTGTACTACTACCAGAGGAAGCATCTGCCGAGAAAAAAGTGAAAGTTACTCCAGTTTTTGGCCGCAGTGACTACAGAACTTCCCTGTGCCTGTCACCGGCTGACCACACTGGGGGCAGAGCCTCTGATCCTGAGCAGGAGGCCCAGCCTCGTCATTGGGTGATCTATGTTCCTCGATGGTTTCTTTGGCCGCGTCTATCCCTTTACCGGCAAGCTCGGCTCCCTGTTTGATGCCCCTGCGGGCGAACCTGAACGCGGCGCTGAGACCCTTCTTGGTGGCTTCCACCCCTTTCTCGACACCCTTCTCGATGTCCTCCCTGTCGACGTCTCCAAGTATGCCCTTCTTGGGTGGCGGCGTGTCGCCTCCGCCGGGGGTCGGTGTCTGCTCCGTTGGCACCCCGCAGTTGGGGCAGAACTTTTGGTGATCCTCGATCTTGGACCCACAGTTGGTGCAAAACGGCATGTTACTCCAAAGAAACCCCCTGTAGAGGAGCGTTTAAGATTATCCCTAGCCCCGTATGAGTCTCTCGAAGTAGTCGACTATGAACTCATGGATCTGTATACCCGTGGTGTCCATGAGCGCCTTGTAGCCCGGGAAGCAGTTGGCCTCCAAAACGAAGGGCTCGCCGTCATCCCGGGGCAATACGTCTAGGCCCGTGATCTTCAGCCCCACGGCTTCGGCCACCTTCACGGCTAGCTCGTCGTAGACGGGGTCCGTGAAAGGCTCGGCCGACGCCCCGACGGCGACGTTGTACCTGAAGTCCTCGGGGTTCGACCGCTTCTCCCTACCCACCACCTCGCCGTCTATGACGAGGAGCCTTATGTCGTAGCCCTGGTTGGGTATGAACTCCTGAAGGTAGAACACGCCCTCGCCGTGGCTGCGGGTGTACCAGACCAGGAACTGGAGCAGGTCCTCCCGGCTCCTTATCCTGCTGAGCTTCATGACGCCGACGCCCCTAGCCATGCAGATGGGCTTGAGGACAACTTCCCGGCCCTCCCCCAACAGTCTCTCGGCGAACTCGTACGCCTTCTCGATGTTCTCCGTTATCATGGTCTCGGGGTGTGGCAGCCCCATCAGGTCCAGCTGCAGAGAGAGGTGCTCCTTCGAGTAGTGGAGCATGCTCTCCACGGGGTTAATCACCGTGGCGGACTCGTCGAGCCTCCTCAGTATCAGGAGCCTGTGCAGCAGCTCGAAGGTGGTGCCCCTGTGAAGCATGTTGCTGGGCACGTAGACCAGGTCGTAGTCTGGGTCGTAGTCAGGCAGAGATATGTCCCACGGCGCCCTGTAGTCGGTGTCTATTCCCCTGCATATCAGCTCTCTGCGGACCAGCTGGGTCTCGCCAGTGTTCGGGTTGTCTGTGAATATGAGGACGCTCATCTGGTCTCCATCATCGTGGGTGTCGCATCCATTTATATTCGTGTCGGGTGAGGAAACACGCCGCGCAGAGGGCATGCAAACTCTTAACGCGTGAGCCCGTCAAGAGATTCTGATCAAATTCTGTATTAAACTTGAAAAACCGTTTAAAACCTATGCGGGGACACCCTTAAAAAGGAGACCTGCTTCCAAGATAGAAGAAGTCTACTAGGTAGATGTCAACCCAATGTCGCTTAGTATAAGTAGCAAGACCCCGGTAAGGATGCCCGTGAGCCCGCTCCAGGTGCTGCTCATGATACAGCTCGACGGCGGCCCCAAGTACGGCTACGAGATACTCAAGACACTGAAGGACGAGTTTGAAGGCGTGTGGGAGCCAAAGACAGGCACCGTCTACCCGGCCCTCAAGAGCCTCGCGAAGAAGGGCTTCGTGGAGACCGAGGAGAGGGACGGCACAGAGTACTACAGCATAACGGAGAAGGGAAGGAAAATCTTCCCCGAGTTGGAGACGCATTTCGCTGCCTCACTCGGCTTCACCGTCAACTACCTCACCGTCCTCTTCAAATGGATGTCCAAGGAGATGAAGCAGGGCGCCCTCAGATTAATGAGCCTCGTCGTCGACAAGGACGAGGACCTGGCCCATGGGATGCTAACCCAGTTCTACGGCAACCTGGACGCCGACGTGAAGAAGAGCTTCCTTAATAAGGTACGGAATATGACGGAGCATAGACTAGAGCTCGTCGAGAAGCTTCTGGAGGAGACACAGTGACGCACCTGATAGAGACCGTCGACCTCGTGAAGACCTACATGCAGGGCGGGAGGCCGCTGGAGGTGCTCAAAGGATTGAACCTCAAAGTAGAGCCAGGCGAGTTCACCGCCATCATGGGCCCCAGCGGCAGCGGCAAGAGCACCCTCCTCAACATGATAGGGGCTCTCGACAGGCCCACCTCGGGCAAGGTCTACATAAACGGCGTCGACCTCTCGAAGCTCAACGACAACAAGTTGGCGGAGCTCAGGAACAAGGAGATCGGGTTCATCTTCCAGTTCTTCAACCTCATCCCAAGGATGGACGCCCGCGGCAACGTGGAGCTACCCATGGCCATCGCTGGTGTGTCTAGGGGTGATCGGCATGAGAGGGCGCAACTCCTACTGGAGCTTGTGGGGCTCGGCGATAGGGCCGATCACAAGCCGAGCCAGCTCAGCGGAGGCGAGCAGCAGCGCGTCGCCATCGCCAGGGCCCTCGCCAACGAGCCGAACCTCATCCTCGCCGACGAAGTCACAGGTAACCTTGACTCGACGACGGGGGACGAGATAATTCACCTGCTCAGGAACCTCAACAAGGAGGAGGGTAAGACCTTCATACTCATCACCCACGACGCCATGGTGGGCCAGAACACGGACCGCCTCATACAGCTACATGACGGCGTCATAATGAGCGATAAAAGCTTCAAGGATTTGATCATTCGATGAAGAAGAGATACACGGTATCGTTAATCCTGGCTATACTATTAGCCATCCAGTTTCCAACGGTTTTGGCCGACTCGGCCATACTACAGGTGTCAACCGACGACATCTACCTGATCGCAGGCCAAGAGAACACCATAAAGATCAACCTCAAGAACACGGGCGACTATAACCTGTTTGACGCCGAGTGCTTCCTGACCTCCGCCCAGCCGGGAGTATCGATCCTCAGCGGGGCTCACATGGTCTTCAACACCATCGAGAAGGGGAAGACGAAGACCTATGAGCCGACTATATACGTGGGCCAGAGCGTGGAGCTGGGCGCCTACAGCCTGAGCCTGACGGTGATCTACAGGAGGTTCGGCGCCGCCCAGGACTCCACGGTCACGGTGCCCATCGGCCTCGTCGTCGACGAGAGCTACGTCCCCAAGATGAAGTACTCAACGGGGCAGGGGAGCGTGAGGGCCAAGTCTGGGGCAGAGAACCAGCTGAACTACATGTTCACCAACAACTGGGACGAGACGCTCTACGACCTGGAGTTCACTCTGATCTCAACGTCAGGCTACATATCGATTGTCGACGGCCTCAGCACAAGCCTCGAAGAGTTAGGTGTCGGAGAGCTAGTCGCCGTGGAGCCCGTGCTGAGCATACTGGAGGGCACTCCCCTGGCCGTCTACACGTTGACCGCCACAGTGTCTTACAGGGACGCCGAAGACAGCAGGTACTACCAATCCTTCAGCCTCCCGGTGAACGTCGACTCGGCGGCAGCGGCGAAGGCCACAGTCATCACGCTGAAACGCATGGAGGTGGTTCAGGAGCGCGTGAGACCTGGAGACGCCTTCGACGTGCAGCTGGAGGTACAGTGCAGCGGCGCAGACGCCTACGAGCTGCTTTGCAAACTGAGCTTTGGAGCCGTCACATCCATATCTCCTCTTAGCCCCACTACGAGCAGCCTCGGCGACCTGGAAGCCGGCGGCACGGTCGTAGCCAATTACCGGCTCCTCGCGTCGGGCAACATCGCAGCCGGGCAGTACCCGGTGACTGCGACCATAACATACACGACCTCCAGGGGCGGTTCGGGGAGCCTCACCGAGACTCTGACGGTAATGGTTGAGGGGCTCATAGAGTTTGATCTCATAGACACCCCCACCGAGACGGTGAGGCGGGGCGAGAGCAAGGAGCTTGAGGCCGACCTCCTCCTCATCGGGACGGAGAGCGTTGACTTCGTGAGCATAAACCTGGTCGAGGACGACATATTCAAGCGGGTAGCCGGCAGCACCGAGTACATCGGCGCCGTCGACCCGGACAGCCCAATCCCCTTCGACATCAACTATAAGGTGGCCGAGGACGCGGAGGAGGGCGACCACGAGATTACCATCAGCATCGACTACAGGGACCACCTGAACAGGGAGCACGAGGAGCAGCTTGGGTTCACGATGAGCGTAGGCGGTGACGCCCCGCAGCCAGGCCAGGATGTGGAGCCCTCCGGGTTCTGGGTCTGGATACGCAGGCTGCTAGGGCTGGGCCCGTGAGAGTGAGGCTGTGAACCCCCTCGACATCCTACTCATGTCAACGCAGGGGGTGAGGGAGCGTAAGTTCCGTTTCGCGCTCAACCTCGTTGGTATACTCATCGGCTGCACGGCCGTGACGGGGCTCGTCTCCGTCACGCAGGGGCTCACCGACAGCGTCACAGGGCAGCTAGAGGTTTTCGGGCCCACCAACATAATAGTCATCCCCGGCGAGGTCCGTCAGGGGCAGGGGATAGTGGCTGACACCCTCGACTGGAGGGAGCTTGACATCATCGATAGAACCGCCAAGGTGGAGGCGGCGACGCCCATCATCGCCAACAAGTACTGCAGCTTCACCGTCAAGGGAAGGAGCTTCTACACTGACGTCTACGGCGTCACGGAGGAGTACGCCCAGATCAACAAGAACACCGTCATCGAGGAGGGTAGGAACTTCGTCCGCGGCGACTCGGCGGTCGTGGTCATAGGTGCCAACATCGCGAAGCCCGTGGACGCGGACGAGAGGGTCATCGACCTAGGTGACAGGATCAAGATCAAGTCCACCGTGAACGACGTCGAGAAGGAGCTCACCCTGAGGGTCATAGGCATCCTGGAGGGGCAGGGCAGCAGCTTCGGGTTCAACCTCGACAACAGCATATCGATGCCGCTGCAGACGGCCCAGCAGTTCTACGAGGTGGCAGGCGAGTTTGATTTCGTGATCGCTAAGGCTGCGACCATCGACGACGTGGACGCCGCCGTCGAGGGGATAGAGGACAGGCTCGGGGACAGGGTCACCGTGGTCTCCTCGGAGTCTGCGATGGAGACGGTGGGCTCCGTGCTGGGCACCATCCAGTCGGTGCTAGGCGGAATAGCGGGCATCTCGCTGCTGGTGGCGGGCGTCGGGATTATAAACACCATGACGGTTTCAGTCATGGAGAGGACGAGGGAGATAGG
>CAZTZC010000014.1:21007-25503 GCA_964618045.1 uncultured Candidatus Bathyarchaeia archaeon
GAAGGCGGGAGGCGCCAAGAGCGGGGACGTGCTGTTCATGTTCCTAAGCGAGGCCATGGTGACCGGCTTCGTCGGCGGGGCAATGGGCGCGGCCTTCGGGTTCCTGCTTGGTTCAGTCATAGGCAGCTTCATCGATTTGACGGTGAGGCCGTCCATGAGCCTGGGGTTGTTCGTGGTGGGCTTCGCCGTGGTGACGTCGATACTGTCGGGGCTCTACCCGGCGTGGAGGGCGTCCAACCTCAACCCAGTGGAGGCTTTGAGACATGAGTGAAGAGAGAAAGGGGTTCGTCGAACTGGTCGCCGGGGTGCTGAGGAGGCCCCAGGAGACCTTCCAGTACGTTTCTGAGAGAGACCTCGTGAGGGGTCTCCTGATAGTGTTCTTGATGGTGGTGCTCGCCGCCGCTTCGGCGTCCACGTACATGTCCAAGATACCGTTGGAGGTGCTGGTGCCTCAGATAGGCCAGGCTGGCGTAGACGTCTCCCAGGTTAGCGGCAGCATGGGGCTGTTCGCGGGCATAGGGGTCGCCGTCAGCATCCTGGTGGGTTTCGCGGTTTCCACCCTGCTAATGCACGGCGCAGCGACGCTCACGGGCGGCGGCGGCAACATGAAGAGGTTCTTCGCCATGCACGGCTTCGCAGCGACTCCTCACGTGCTGAACTACGTGCTGAGGCTCGCTGACTCGTTCATTTCGTCGTCCAGCCAGCTGACAGGCTACTTCGTGGCCAACAGGGATATAGAGAACGGCGTCCTCAAGGCCGTCGTAGGCACCAACCTGTTCACGGTGTTCGGGTTGGCGGCCCTCGTCTACATCACCTACGCTGTGGCGGAGAACTACCAGATAGGCAGGAGGAAGGCTTTCATCATTGCGCTGGTGCCGTACATCCTGTACGTGGCGATCAACCTGTTCTCGCCGGGTTAGCCCAAACCATTTCTATTCTATGCATCCAGATATACACGATAGCTATGTCTAGACCCAACCTTGAACTCGACAAGAGGATACTGGGCGAGGCGTACAGCAGCGTCGAGACCATGGAGACTGTCACGACGCTCTGCGACGAGTACGACAGCAGGTGGCCGGGCAGCGGGAAAGACCTGGAGAGCTGCGAGTACATGGCGGAGAAGCTGACCATGTACGGCCTGATGGACGTGCACCTGGAGAAGTTCACCCTCCCGGGCTGGATACGCGGCGGCAGCAGCCTGGAGATGCTTGAGCCTAAGAGGAAGAAGATCGACTGCATCGCGCTCCCCATGAGCTGCGAGGGCGCCGTCGAGGCCGAGCTCATCTACCTGGGCCCCGGGCCCCTCGGCGTATACGAGGAGAAGCGAGACATGATCGAGGGCAAGATCGTCATGGTGAACAGCGGCAACCCGGAGGGCATGACCAGGTACCTCCACCGCAGCGAAAAGTATCAGAGGAGCGTCATGGCGGGAGCCGCCGGATGGATATTCATGAACCACTACCCGGCCTACGGACCACCCACAGGCGGCATCAGCCCCATAGTGCCGGCGATAGGCGTCAGCTACGAGGACGGCATGTACCTGGCCCGACTCCTCGAAAGGAAGGGCAGCGTCAGGCTGCGGCTGGAGACCAGGTGCAGGAACCTTGACGTGGACACGTGGAACGTGGTGGCAGACCTCCCAGGCTCAGGAGGCACAGACGAGTGGGTGGTCTACGGGGCCCACTACGAGGGCCACGACATAGCCGTGGGGGCCCTCGACGACGCCACGGGCGCCGCCGTGGTCATGGAGATAGCCCGCATACTGGCGAAGGAGAGGGGCAGCCTCAAGCGAAACATGAGATTCATACTCTTCGGCGCAGAGGAGATAGGGCTCCACGGCAGCAGGGCCTACGTAGGGGACCACCCAGAGTTGATGCCCAGGATCAGGTTCATGCTCAACTTCGATGCCGCTGGCCGCGCTGGCCGTCAGGGTTTCTGCGTCCACGGCTGGCCCGGGTTGGGCCCGTTCTTCAAGGATATCATAGCTGACATCGGGGTGGACTTGCCTCTCTGGAGCAGCGTCGGCCCGTACAGCGACCACTGGCCCTTCCTCCTGGAGGGTGTGCCCACCGCCACCATGGGGGACCCCGAGGAGGCGCGGATGAGGGCCGGCAGGGGCTTCGGGCACACCAAGTTCGACACCGTGGACAAGGCGAATCTCCGCGCCATGCGTGAATGCGTGGCCAACGCCGCCGTGGCAGCCGTGCGTCTCTGCAACGCCGACGACTGGCCTGTGAAGCACAGAGGTAGGGAGGAGATCGACAGGATCATCGAGGACGCTGGGATACACGAGACGGTGCGGCTTGGCGTGAGGCTCAAGGAGTACCTCGAGGCTAAGAAGGACGAGCTACGCCCGGAGACCCTCGTCTACCTGGAACGGCTCTCCGGGAGCATGGAGGAGGTCATCTAGGCCTTCACGTTTTCCCCCTCAGGCCTCAGCCTGAGGCTCACGATGAACATGGCCACAGCACCGAGGAGCACGATTGAGAAAACTCCTCTGTGGCCGTAGTTGCCCAGGATGTAAGTCCCTAGTATGGGGGCCGGGAGCATTGTGAGGCTCCTTAAGGCGTTCAGGTTACCGAAGTAGGTGCCACGCGTGTCTTGGTTCACCGAGGCGTACAGGTAGGCCCCGTAGGCGGGGTTCCATATGCTGAGGGCGACGCCCCTGAGGAACTGGGCCGCCGCGAAGAGGATGTAGCTCCTCGAGACGAGCAGGATAGCGGCGCATACGCTGTAGATGGCTGCGTAGACGGTTATCATCTTCCTGCTGCTGAAGGCGTCGATGAGTCTTCCCACGGGGAGGAGGAGCAGCGTGATCATGAAAGTGACGACGTTCAGCAGTATGCCTGACTGCAGCTCCGTGTAGCCCAGGCTGTCCGTGAATATGATCACTAGGAAAGGCGCGTAGAGCCCGTAGGTGAAGGCGTCCAAGAGCGCAACGGCGTAGAACGCCTCTAGCCCAGGCTTAGGCCTGATGGTGTCCACTATTGTCTTGGCCATGGTACTCAGGCTGACGGGCTTCCTGTCCCTGAGGGTCTCAGGTATCCACAAGAGCAGGATGGCGAACGCCGCCACCTCCGTTGTCATCAGTATCCAGGCTAGGGTTTTGAACCCGAAACGCTCTAGGATCATGGCCGCGGCGGTGGGGGCGAAGAGGCCGGGCAGGAACCAAGTGAAGCTCAGGAGGCTGAAGCTGGTGCCCTTCTCCTCGCCGCCTGCGATCTCCGCGAAGTAAACGCCGGCCACCGGGTCTATGAGGGAGTCGGCGAGCCCCCAGAGCGCCACTGGGACCAGGAGCCAGACCCAACTGGTCGCCCCCAGCACCAAGGCTATCCCGGCTATGCTCAGAATGTAGGACACGATCATCATCTTCTTTCTGCCGATGGAGTCGGAGAGCTGGCCCCCCGCAAGCTGCAGCAGCAGGAACAAGTTGTAGAGTGCCTCCACGCCGCCGATGGCGGTTATAGGGGCACCCTGGTTCTGGATGTGTTTCAGCCAAAACGGGGAGAAAAGGTTCCAGCCTATGGCATCGATGAGCCTGTTAAGCGTGAAATGGGGGAGCCTGCCCCTCATGTAAAGGGACTCCCTCAGCTTCTCCAGCGGGCCCACGTCGACACCAGCCTTCACCTGTCTCTCAGCCTTAAGGCTATTACTAGGGCGAGGGAGCTCACCGCGATGCTCGCCGCGAAGGTGCCTCGAAGCCCGAAGCCCTCGAAGAGGTATGCTCCTATGAGGGGGGCCGGGAACATGATGATTCCTCTCAGGCCGTTTATGCTTCCGTAGAGGCTGCCCCTCTCCCCCTCCGGAACGGCCTTGGCCAGGAAGCTGTTGTAGGATGGGTCCCACAGCCCCATGGCTAGGCCCCTGAACACCTGGAGTACGAGCAGCACCGGGAACGATCTGAACAGGGCGTAGCCTGCGAAGCTCGCTATGGCTAGGAGCTCCGATGCCCTGAGGAACATGGGTGACCCGTGGCGGTCAACGAGGTTACCGATGGGGATCAGGGCGAGGGAGGTGGTGGCAGTGGCGACTGTCATGAGGACGCCTATCTGGAGCAGGCTGAGGCCGAGGGATTCGTACAGCATGGCGACGAAGATGCCTTGGTTCATGGCCCAGCTGAACCTGTCGATGATGGAGAGGAGGTAGACGTCACGCAGGTCGCCTCTTGGCCTTAAAACCCCGACGATGTTGTTCTTGACGGCTGCCCAGTCCATGGGCCGTTTCTCCTTCAGGGTCTCCTCGACGCCGAAGAGGAAGACCAGGGTCGCCGCCACCTCCCCTGCGAGGACGAGCCTGAGGACGTTGACCAGCCCCACGTTGTCCCCTATGTAGCCGGCGAATAGCTTGCTGTAGAGGCCGGGGAGGAACCATGTGAGGCTCAGGAGGCTGATGGATAACCCGATTCTCTTGGCGTCGACCGACTCGGCGAATATGGGGTAGAAGCTGGGCTCCCCCAGGCTGTCCGCAATACTGTACAGCACCATGGCTGGTATGAG
>CAZTZC010000015.1:0-24407 GCA_964618045.1 uncultured Candidatus Bathyarchaeia archaeon
CTCATCCAGACGCAGGCTACCCCGAACACCATAGCGATGACGGCGGTCATCCTTCTGTGGCCGAACCTGTCGAAGAGCCTGCCCACGAAGCCCATGAGCATGCCGGCGCAGAAGGTGCCTACGCTGTACATGCTGGAGACGACGCTGCGGCTCCAGCCGTACTCGTTGATATAGCTGTCGATGAAGACGCTTACGCTGTAGGTCTGCCCCGGCCCGCTGAAGAAGATGACGAGGCTGGAGACCAGCACCATGACCCAGCCGTAGAACACCGGGGACCTGAACGGCAGCTTGGCTCTGCTCAACCACGTAAACTCCTAGACCCAAATAGACGGGGCGGCGTTCAAATAAAGGTTGGCTACCCACCAGCCCTTGTCTAAGACGAGTGTACAGGGCAGCCATGCCGAGGTTTAAATGGTATAGCCCTTCTCTTGTCTCCATGAAGTTTGGAGTCTACATCAGGCCCGCCGGGACCTATGACAAGATGCTTGAGCTAGCCAGGGCGGCCGAGGAGCTAGACTACTACGGCGTATTCCTCAACGACCACGTCCACGGCCTCCCGGACGGCAGAGAGCCCATCCTCGAAGCCTGGACCGCCATGACCGGCATAGGGGTCCATACCAGCAGGATACGCCTGGGCCACATCACACTCTTCAACAGCCTGAGGAACCCCGCGTACCTCGCCAAGTCAGCCACGGCGCTGGACGTCATGACCGGCGGCCGCTACGAACTCATACTGGGCGCGGGCTGGAACGAACCCGAGTACATGGGCTACGACCTCATGGAGAAGGGCCGCGGCATGCCAGGGGCGGGGGAGAGAGTCACCCGCCTCAAGGAGGCCGTAGAGATACTCAAGGGGATGCTCCACAACGAGGTATACAGCTACCAGGGAAGATACTGGACGCTGCGTGAAGCCGTAAACATACCCCAGCCGGTGCAGAACCCGTTCAGGATATCGGTTGGGGCCCGACAGCCCAGGCTCATCAACATAACCGCGAAGTACGCCGACGGCATAAACGCCTCGGGCAACCTCAAGAACATCGACCGGATACTGGGCCACTACCACGCGGCGCTGGAGAGGCACGGCAAGTCGGTGGACGACGTCTTCATAAGCGGCTTCGCGCCCGGCGTATACCTGATGAAGGACGAGGAAGAGTACGAGGCCACCCTCAAGAGGTGGAGCCAGCGGGGCACCGACCCTGCCGAGGCCCGGGCCCACGACTTCATAGGCACCCCGGAGGTCCTCGTCGAGAAGTGGCGCCGCGCCATGGACCAGGGCATGAAGATGAGCGTCATCAACGTAAGGCCGTCGAGCACCATCCAGGAGAACGTGGAGATGCTCGCCAGGTTCAGGGACATGGTGGCCACCCAACTCTAAGCATCGACTCGACCCAGATCGAGCCTGACTACTTTCCAGATGGTTTTTAGCCCCGTAATCCCAGACTCTGGTGTCATGGCTCTGGAGCAGCAACTCAGAGACTACCTGGGGGAAGGCGAGAGGAGGGTCGTCCTCATGGGAGTCGGCAACCCCATGAGGGGCGACGACGGCGTCGGCGTAGCAATCATTCAGCTCCTCATGGAGACCCATCTCCCCGGCGTCATGCTCCTCAACACTGAGACGGTGCCAGAGTCCTTCATCGGCAAGGTGGAGAGCCACGAACCCACCCACGTGCTGCTTCTCGACGCCGCCAACTTCGGCGGCCGACCCGGCGAGACTCGCCTAATAGACTCCATGCACATAGGCGGACAGGCCGTCTCGACCCACAGCCTCCCCCTAACCATCTTCATAAGCTACATAGATAAGAGCCTCGGCATCAAGGTGCTCCTCCTGGGGGTCCAGCCGAAGTCAGTGATCTTTGGAGAGGAGATGACCCCAGAGCTCGTCGAGGCGTCTAAAAGAATCGCAGAGACTCTGCACAGAGTGTTATCTGAATAACAAATAGCTAGGGGAGGGGTTACCCCTCTTTCTTCGTGGGAGCCTTGGGGGGAGGAGGCGTCCTGTCGAAGTCGAGTATCCCGTCCTCCTTGTTGATGACGGCCAGCTCGTAGTCGGTAGTGAGCCAGATCGCGTCCCTCGGGCAAACCTCCTCGCACTGGCCGCAGAACAGGCATTTACCTAGATCGACCAGCAACCCGGTGCACTTGGGGCCCGGCCCCCCCTTCAGCGTTATGGCGAAGCTCGGGCACACCCTGGCGCAAAGGCCGCAGCCGATGCACTTCTCGCCGTCGTACTCGTGTTTCCCCCTCAGCCCCTCCGTCGGTTTCAGCTTCTCGAATGGGTATATCAGCGTGCAGGGCTTGCTGAAGGCGTTCTTGATCAGCTCTCTCTCCATCGCCATCTCATATCACTCCCGACAGGGCCACGACGGCCATCACCTGAAGCACGGCCAGGGGCACCAGGTACTTCCAGGCTCCCGCAACCATCTGGTCTATCCTGAATCTGGCGAACAGGACGCTCATGTTCGTCAGCACCATCACGCAGAAAGTGGTCTTCAATATGAACCATATGAAGGGGGGCAGTATCGGCCCGGCTGGGCCGCCTAGGAAAAGGCTGGTCACCAACGCCGCGGCGAGCACCATCTTGACGTCGTGGCCTGCGTTCAGCAGCGCCAGCTTCTTTCCGCTGTACTCCACCTGCCAGCCGTGGACTATCTCCGTCTCGGCCTCGCTGATGTCGAAGGGCCTGAGCTCCAGCTCGGCCAGCAGGCATATGAGGTAGATGGCGACGCCGATGAAAAGCACGCCGGCGACTGCTAGCCCCTGTATGTCCGGGGCCCCGAGGAAGGCGTTGACGCTCGCCACCTGCCAGTCCACGATCTTGCTGATCTGTAGGCTGCCCGCCAGTATGGCGGGGCCCACCGCGACCAGGCTTAGAGGTATCTCGTATGCTAGCATCATGAGCGCCACCCTGGTGGCTCCGACGGCGCCGAAGAGGTTGCCGCTGCTCCACCCCCCCAGGAAGACCGCGAGTATGACGACGCTCATGAGGAACAGGACGAGTATGAGGTCTCCCTCGAAGCTGGCTACGGGCTCCCATCCCCGTAGGCTCGTCAGGCTCTGGATGGGTATGAGGAACGTCGCAGCCAACGGCAACGCGAAGACCACGATGGGCGAGTAGTTGAAAACCGGCTTGTCCGCCGCCGCTGGGGTTATGTCCTCGTTCACCAGCAGCTTGATGAAGTCCGCCAGGGGCTGTAGGATCCCCTGCCACCCGGTGTGGAGGGGGCCCTGCCTGTTCTGGAGCCTTGCAGCCGCCTTACGGCTTACCCACTGGCACCAGAGCGCGTATGTGAGTATGAAGGAGAGACCCGGGAAGAATAGCACCGCTACCAGGGTCGTCAACGGGTTGCTCATCTGCTGTACCACTCCTTTCTGTACCTGCTCAGCTCGCCCTCGGTCCACGTCCAGGCCTTGTCCTTGCCCTCGTCGTAGAAGGCCATCCTGTCTGTGCAGCTGAAGCACGGATCTATCCCCGCGAGCGTGATGGGGATGTCGGCGATATAGCCGCCCTTGAGCCTCTCGACCAGTGAAGGTATGTTGCCGAGGGTCGGTGCCCTGATCTTGTGCCTGTATGGCATGTTCCTGCCGTCGCTTATGGTGTAGTGGATCAGCTCCCCTCTCTGGGCTTCGACGAGGTATACAGCCTCGCCCTCAGGCAGCCTCTGCAGGGGGTTGAACTTGACGGCGATCTCGCCATCAGGTATGTTGTCCAGCACCCACTTACAGATCTTAACCGCCTCAACCACCTCAAGGGCCCTTACGAGCACTTGCCCGAGAACATCTCCGTTATCCACGACTATTTGCTCGAAGGGTATCTCGTCGTAGATCAGGTACGGCGTGAGCTTCCTGATGTCGCATGGGACGCCGCTTGAACGGGCGTTTGGTCCACAGCCGCTGAGCCTTATCATATCCTCCTTGCCCAAGTAGCCGACCCCGACGGCCCTCTCGAGGATCGTCTTCTCCGTGGACGCCACCTTGATGTAGTAGTTGGTCCGCTCGGCCAACTTGTCAAGCATCTTATGCCACTTGGGGTACTTGTCGCGGGGTAGGTCCCTCCTCACGCCGCCAACGGTCGCCATGGCGTAGTTGCAGCGGTTGCCGCTGACCTCCTCAAGCAGGTCCATCACTATCTCGCGGTCGCGCCAGATGTAGTAGAACAGTGTGTCAAACCCGATCTCGTGGGCGGCCACCCCCAGCCACAGGAGGTGGCTGTGGATGCGCTCCAGCTCCTGCATGAAGACCCTGATGTACTTGGCGCGTTCCGGGATCTCGATACCCCCCACCTCCTCAACAGCCCCCGTATAGGCCGTCTGGTGGGCGTTGCTGCAGATGCCGCAGACCCTCTCCGTGATGTACAGGTTCTGGATGTAGTTGCGGCTCTCCATGGCCTTCTCGATGCCGCGGTGGTTGTAACCTATCCTGGGCTCCACGTCGACGACCACCTCGCCGTCAACGGTGAACAGGAAGCTCTCCGGCTCCTTCAGCGCGGGATGCTGGGGCCCAACCGGTATAACGAACTCTCTTTCACTCAACGTCTTTCCCCCATCTCCTTCCATCCACCTTCTCTCGGATGGTCTGGATGTCCCACTCCTTGCGCAGTGGATGTACCCCCTCCGGCCAGTCGTACGCCAAGATCAGTCTCTTTGGGTCCGGGTGCCCCTCCGGGAAGACTCCTAGTAGATCGTTAACCTCTCTCTCGTAGAGGACTGCGCCGTTTAGGATGTCGACTATGCTCGGGACCTTGGGGTCGTCCTTGGGTACCGGGACCTTCAGGCTGAAGCTGAAGCCTTCGCTGCGTAGGTGGTAGACTACCTCGTAGTTCTCCCCCATGTCCACGCCGCTGATGGTGGTGACGTGGACGAACCCGTGTTCCTCTTTGAGATATCTGACGATGTCGCGTAACTTCTCCCTCTTCACGTGGGCGAACGCCCTGTAGGCCCTGGGGACTTTGGTGTTGTAGACTGTTTCTTCTCCAAACTCCTTGACGAGGCCTTCAACAATTTTAATATGTTCTTCTATCGACACTTTTTTCACCTCAGTATCCTGCGCTCATTAGAAGTTTCACCACGCCGTCGAGGATCGCCTCCGGCTTCGGCGGGCAACCCGGGATATACGCATCGACGGGTATGATCTTGTCGACTCCCTCCATGACGTTGTAGCAGTCCTGGAAGACTCCGCCGCTGATGGCGCACGAGCCCACGGCTACCACGAACTTTGGGTCGGGCATCTGTTCGTAGATTCTCTTCAGCCTGTCCCTGATTTTCCTCGGCACGCTTCCCGAGACCACCATCACGTCTGCGTGTCTCGGGGAGCCTTTGAGTAAGGCGCCGAAGCGTTCAACGTCGAACCTGGGCGTAAGTGCAGCTACTACTTCGATGTCGCAGGCGTTACACGCGCCGGCGTTGAAGTGTATGAGCCACGGGGAATGAGTCCTAGCCCACGTCAGTATGCTCATCTCATTGCCTCCACGTGGCGGTGAGTACGACTATGGAGATCAGGCTCACACCGGCGTAGAACAGAGGCAGCAGCATGTTGACGGGCTTCCCGACCGTCGTGGCCAAAACGAAGCCGAGAACGTCAAATATCATGAAGTAAACAGCGTAGATGAAGAAGTTCTCTACGTTCAGCCTAACCTTCTTCGGCGGGATTGGTTCTCCACAGGCGTATGGGGCCAGCTTCCCCTCGGTGTCGGGGCTCTTCGACGCAAGCTCGTTGCCAAAGGCGAAGATGATGACGCCGACGAGGATTGCTAGACCTATTATTATCGTAAAACCACTTAGACCTACTAGCAAAACTCGGTCCCTCAACATAGCGGTTAATAGACGCATATAAAGATTTACAAAGAAAAGATCAGTCAATTATTCAGTATTAGACGCATGATCTCTGCTTCTATTAATATAATTATTTGTAAATTTTTAGTATTTTTAATATATGATTTTCGCATCTTTTATTATTAATATTTATATTTTTATACCTTTTTAGATAATCTCCCTTTTTCTCTGAATGTTTTTTCGTTATGTGGTTAGGCATCGATATTTTTATATTGATAAGAATGAAAGGTTAGCGATTCGCTGTTAGGGGGATCACGTGTGGCGTCAACAATAGTTCAGATTGTTCTCATCGCCGCAACCCTACTCTTCGCTCTCATGGCAGCTGGAATGAGGAACATCCTATTCGCCGCCTTTAGCTTAGGTGGAATGGCCGTGTGTCTTGGGGGGCTCTACTGGACCCTCTACGCCCCATACGTGGGACTCTTCCAGATGCTTATCTACGGCGGAGCTGTGGTTGTGCTCTTCGTCTCCGTCATAATGTTCGTGAGGAGTGACGTTGATGAGTGATAGTAAAGCCATGCTGCTTGCAGGACTCGTCCTCAGCGCAGTGATCCTTGGCGGATTTTTATACATCCTCGCCAGTGAACCCTTCCCCAGTTCAAGCCTGGTTCACAGCGAGATGATACAAATCAAGCCAGGATCAAGGATCGGAAGCGCGATGAGCGGATTCCTCTGGGACTTCAGAGGCATGGACCTCATGTTCCAGACACTTGTCCTATTCACGACAGCTACCTGCTGCCTAGCACTACTTAGAGAGGAGAAACGGAAATAGAATGGATGCAACAATCTGGCTTGGTTCAGCTTTCGCGTTGTTTGCCATAGGGCTATACTGTGTAAGCAGATCAAACATGATACGCATTCTCCTAGGCATCGAGATGATCCTCAACTCCGGTAACTTCGCGTTCATATATTTCGCTTCACAGCATGCCTCCATGGGGGTCGTCGACCCCGTAGGGCAGTCCATTGTCTTCATGTCTATAGTAACAGGTGGCTGCGTCATCGCCGTAGGCTTAGCACTCATCGTCAACGCCTACAAACACTTCAAGACCGTTGACTCTCGTGAGCTCAGGAGGCTGAGATGGTGATACCCGCTTCACTGTACTATCTGTTTACGCCGATGTTAGTCGTCTTGACTGGCTTGCTCGCGGAGCGAGTCGGTTCACCTAAAATAAGAGAGGTCGTCGCCGTGGCCGTGAGCGCCCTGGGAATAGTCTTCACGTGGACGCTTTACGACGCCCTCCAGGCTGCTCCTGACAAGATTCTTGTGTTTTCGTTGGGTGGCGGTCCGCCTCTAGGCGCGAGCTTCGAGATAGACATGATGGGGATATTCATGGCCTTCTCAGCCACGATCCTAGGCTTCTTCGCCACAGTATACAGCTACAAATACATGGAGCAAGACACGAGGCTGACGGAGTACTATACGCTACTCTCTGCCCTTGTAGTCGGCATGGTTGGAGTGGCCTTCGCGGGCGACTTCTTCACGCTGTTCATCTTCTGGGAGATGATGGGGATAGCCAGCTACGCCCTAGTCAGCTTCAGGAAGAATCTCTGGGGGCCCATCGAGGCCGGGTTCAAGTACATGGTCATGGGCTCGGTGGGTTCGACGGTGCTGTTCTTCGGAATGGCGCTTGTGTACGGGATCACGGGCACCTTGAACTTTGCGCAGATATCAAGCGTGATACACGGACAACCAACTAACATTTGGTACTACTTGATATTCGCGCTATTCGTCATAGGCTTCGGAGTTAAAACCGCCATAGTACCGGTGCACACATGGCTTCCCGACGCGCATCCCGAGGCGCCGAGCCCCATCAGCGCGATGCTGTCAGGGATACTAATCGAGACGGGACTCTACGCTCTCACTCGTGTGCTCTTCCTTCTCTTCGAGCCGAGCTTCTTCAAGTTAACCATCGCGGTATTCGCTGCGCTCACCATGACCCTGGGAAACATGATGGCACTACGGCAGGACGACGTGAAGCGGATGCTTGCTTACTCAAGCATAGCCCAGATGGGGTACATGCTTGTCGGCGTCTCCACCGGCCTCGCCTACGGTTTGATGGGAACCTTGTTACACGTCCTGAACCACTCGCTCATGAAAGGGTTAGCTTTCCTCTCCGTGGGCTCCGTCGTGCACGAGACAGGGACACGTGACATCAACAAGCTGCAAGGCGTCGGAAAGATGATGCCGTTCACAACCCTATCAGTCATCGTCTCGTTCCTCGGTCTCGGCGGCGTTCCCGGGACCAACGGCTTCATCAGCAAGTTCATTATCTTCAACGCCGCCTTGGGCGCCGACATGCTCATACTGGCGATACTCGGTGTCCTCAACAGCGCGTTGAGCATGGCCTACTACCTTAGGGTCATCATGGTCCTTCTCTCCGGAGAGGCTGAGGAGGGCATGACGGTTAAGGAGGCCCCAATCCTGATGGTGGGGGTCACTCTAGTAATGGCCGTATTAATCATAGTTCTTGGGCTTTACCCGAGCCCAGTCGTGGGTTTCGCGTCTGGCGCCTCGGAAGCCCTGATTGAAAATATAAGTAAGTACATAGGAGTTATTCTATCATGAGTCCACTGGAAATAATCATGGAGTACCCTTGGCCTTGGCTGTCATGGATGATCCCCGTCGTCGGGGCTGTCTTGATGCCGGTTCTTGGGAAGATCGACCACAAGCTGAGAGACTACGGCGCAGTATTCTTCGCCGCGCTGGCTGCCGTCGCAGCCGCATCAATGATACCGTCTCTTCTGTCAGGTCACACCCATGGTGACATCAGTTTATTGACTTGGTTCACTTTCCCCAACGGGGCTCCGCTCGAGATAGGCGTGCTGGTGGACCCTCTTAGCATAATAATCAGTAACGTGGTGGCCTTCATCAGCTTCCTCATCGTGGTCTACTCGGTAGGGTACATGCACGGAGACCCCAACCTGGACAGGTTCTGGTTCTTCTTCCTGTTCTTCATAGGAAACATGCTGCTGCTGGTGCTCTCTGACAACCTCCTACAGACCCTCATAGGCTGGGAGGGGGTAGGGCTCTGCAGCTACGGCCTCATCGGCTACTATTACCGCGACGCCAAGGAGCGTTGGCTCGGCGGGCCACCGCCCACCAAGATGTTTCCCCCGAGCCACTGCGGCATGAAGGCGTTCGTGGTGACCGGCATCGGCGACGTCTTCATCATCGCTTCGATATTCATCATCTACTACTTCGCCGGGACCTTGAACTACCATGAACTCATCAACACGGCGCCAGAATGGCTGGCGAACATGGGGGCGGTGAAGGGGCTGATCCCGTTGACAGCCATCTTCTTCCTGGGTGGGCCGATAGGGAAGTCCGCCCAGTTCCCGCTTCACGAATGGCTGCCTGAGGCCATGGCGGGCCCCACCTCGGTTTCGGCGCTCATCCACGCGGCCACCATGGTCAAGGCGGGCGTCTACCTCGTCGCCCGGATGAGCCCAGTGTTCTACATAGGCACATACGTGCTGCATCTACCGGGAGCCAAGGTATATTTCACTACCATCGCGTTGGTGGGGGCGTTCACGTGCTTCTTGGCCGCGAGCCAGGCCCTGGTGTCGGTGGAGCTGAAGAAGATACTTGCATATTCCACTGTCAGCCAGATAGGCTACATGATGCTGGGCCTCGGGCTCAGCGGGTTCAGCGAGGAGGCGTACATAGCCGGCCTCACGGCCGGGGTGTTCCACCTAGCGAGCCACGCCCTGTTCAAGGGGGCACTATTCCTGTGCGCGGGCTCGGTGATCCACGCCATCGAGAGCATCTACACGTTCAACATGGGCGGCCTGAAGAAGCACATGCCTAAAACCTACTTGCTCATGGGGCTGGCCACCCTGAGCCTCTCCGGCATCCCGCCTTTCAGCGGGTTCTGGAGCAAGGACGCCGTCTTCCTGTCAGCCCTTGTGGCGGGCACCCCCCTCGCGATGCTGCTCCTGGCGGTCGGCGTCATAAGCGCGGCCATGACTTTCGCCTACAGCATCAGGTACATAAGCAGGACCTTTTTGCATGAGGAGAGCGAGTTTATCCACGAGATGGAGCACCACGGACATCACGTGCACGAGGCGCCGTCGATAATGTGGGCCCCGATCTCGATACTGGTCGCGCTGTTCTGCGTCATCGGGCTCCTCGGGCTCGTGGGGCTTGTCAGCCCGGGTCTGAGCCCTGAGATATTCATCGAGGAGCAGATGCACCACGCGTTAGAGAACATACTGCCTCACGAGGTGGCTGAGCACCTGCATGTGCCCCACATCTCGGGCTCAACCAAGCTGATGGGCGCGGCCCTCAGCGCGGTGGCGTTGGCTGCGGGAGGGTACCTGGGCTATAACTTCTACTGGGCCAAGAAATGGGACTCATGGGCATGGGTCCAAGCCAGCGACACTAGGAAGACGATCTACAACTTCCTGTGGAACCGGTGGTACATGAACCCAGTATACTACATGATCTTCGTCGATGGGTTGATCACGCTTTCAAGGGGTATCTACAACGTCTTCGAGGGTGGGGTGATGACCCCATTAAGCGACGTCGTGGCGAAAACATCGGAGTCCATCAGCGGAAAAATGTATGACGTCCTTGAGGTGGGAGGAATCTTCGGCGTACTGAATCAAGGGGTGCCCTCAACGGTCATCGGTGCCTATAACCGCGTCAAGAAGGTGCAGACAGGGATTCTCAGCGTGAACCTTATGTACCTGCTTGCAATGCTACTGGCTCTAATCGTGGGGTTGTTGATTAAAGGAGGTATGTGATTGTTCGGTTCACTCTGGTTAGCAATACTGGCGCCCATCCTCTTCATGCCTGTAGTTTATTTCTTGGGAAGAAGCATGGGAAAACGGGTCGGATGGGTGGCGTTTATCCCCCTGCTCTATAGCTCGCTCTACTTCATGAGCCTCCTGGGCGGGGTCGCGGAGAACCCTGTGGGGGAGTACTTCTACTGGCTGCCTGGGATCAGGTTCGGGCTGTACGCTGATAGCTTGAGCCTACCTATAGCGCTCACCATCGCCGTGTTATCGGCCATCATCGTGATATACTCCCAGCCATACATGGACCACTCAATACACGAGCAGTACCACCGCGAGAACAACAACGCTCACGCGACGTACTACGCCCTCTACCTGGCCTACGTCACCAGCATGATGGGGGTGGCGTTGTCGACGAACCTGTTCGAGTTCTACCTGTTCTTCGAGCTGATGATAATCCCGTCTTGGGCGCTCATCAACGCGTATGGGTCAGGGGAGCGTGAGAGGATCGGGTTCATGTACCTCCTGTGGTCCGTCTTAGGCGCGGTCCTTTTCGTCACGGGCGCCCTCTCGGCCTACGCCAACACCGGCTCATTCGAGATAGCCGACCTTGTGCTGATCCAAGGCTCCCCATGGGCCGGGTTCATAGTGCTGATGATGCTCCTGGGTCTCACCGTCAAGATGGCCATGTTCGGCTTCCACATCTGGCTTCCCTTCGCCCACGCGGAGGCGCCCACACCAATAAGCGCTTTGCTGAGTCCAGCGATGATCGGGTTGGCTGCCTACGCCATAGTGAGGATGCTCCTCCCCATCGAGGGAGTCATGGACGCTAACATAGTGCTCACCATGCTCTGGGGCTTAACCACCATGATCTACGGAGGCATGATGGTCCTGGCCCAGAACGACATCAAGCGGCTCCTAGCATACTCCAGCATGAGCCAGATGGGCTACCTGTTCATCGGATTAGCCAGCGGCACAACGATCGGCGTAAGCGGCTCCATGATGCACTACGTCAGCCACGGACTGGGGAAGGCAGTTCTGTTCCTCAGCGCCGGGGCGATCATGCACCAGACAGGCCTCAGGGACATCCGGCAGCTTGGCGGCCTCGCCGCAAGGATGCCGATAACCGCGACGGCCTTCATACTCGGAGCCATGAACATCGCCGGCATCCCGCCGACGGTTGGATTCGCGTCCAAGCTCATGGTGTTCATGGGCGCGTTCGGACCAGGCATCCAAGGGAACTCCGCGGAGCTCCTCATCGCGATCGTCGCCATCCTATCCACAGCCCTGACGGTCGGCTACACGATGTGGGCGATGCGCCGGATATTCTACGGTCCGCTGCCCGAGCATCTCAAGGATGTGAAGGAGGCGCCGCAGCTAATGACCATCCCCATGGTGCTGCTCTGCCTCCTTTCGATAATCCTCGGCCTCTACCCGGGGCTCATCCTAAACCCGCTGTTCGAGGTGATACCAGGGCTACTGCCCGTGTGAGGTGAATGAAATGGTAAACAACTTACTCTTACTGGTCCTCTTGGCGTCCTTCCTGTGCGGCCCCATAGTGTACATGATTGGTAGAAACGTCGGGAAACGCGTAAGCTGGGTAGCATTCGCCGCGTTGCTATGCGTGTCCCTCGTCTTTGCCGGGCTGATGCCGGTTGCGGAGCACTCCGTTGTACTTGAGGAGTACAGCTGGGTCGTCTACCCCGTGGAACTGACCTTTGGGCTCATGGCCGACGGCCTCAGCGTCCCCATAATCTTCACCTACATGTTCGTGTTCGCTTTCACAGCGCTCTTCTCGCTCAAGTACATGGAGAGGAGGCTGAGCCAGGACGACTTGGAGGAAAACAACGAGCAGTACGCGAGGTTCTACACCTTCTTCCTGCTCTACGGCGTGAGCGTCGCCGGCTCCATGCTGGCGACCAACCTGATACAGTTCTACCTGTTCTTCGAGATGGCCCTGGTCTTCTCGTGGATACTGGTCTTGCTGTTCGGCTACGGGGACAGGAGAAGGAACTCGCTCCTGTACTTCATCTACACACACATCGGCGGAGGGGCTCTCCTCCTCGGCATCCTCGGTGGATACTGGGCCGTGGGAAGCTTCGAGATAGCCGACCTCGCCAACATCTCATCCCACCCGAGCGCGTTCTGGGTTGGCATCGCCATCACCCTGGGCCTTCTGGTCAAGATAGGTGCACTGGGTCTACACGGGTGGATGCCAGACACATACTCCGAGTCGCCTGCCCCGGTCAGCGCGGTCCTTGGAGCCACATCCGTGCTTCTGAGCACGTACTCCCTATCCAGGCTCATGCCCTACTTCATCGAGGTTCTTCACGGAGTCAGCGGCTGGATCGAGCTCTGGGCTTTGATGACGATACTCTACGCCGGCGTCATGGCGATAGTCCAGACGGACACGAAACGCCTGGTAGCCTACCTGAGCATGAGCCAGATGAACTACTGCGTCTTAGGCGTCTTCACGTTCATCGACTACGGGGTCCTGGGCGCCATATCCTACTCGATAAGCCACGGCCTGGCGATCGCCCTCCTGTTCCTCGTCTCAGGCGCCCTCATGTACCGCACAGGGACGCGGGACATGACCAAGATGGGGGGACTCGCGGAGAAGCTGCCCATCGTCATCCTGGCGACGATGGCTGGGTTCCTGACCATCGGCGGAGTGCCGCCGGCCGTGGGCTTCAAGTCGAAGTTCCTGCTCCTGAGCGGCGCCTTCGTCAGAGGCTTCGAGTCCTCTTGGATGGAGCTCTT
Organism: uncultured Candidatus Bathyarchaeia archaeon; assembly: GCA_964618045.1. Taxonomy (GTDB): domain Archaea; phylum Thermoproteota; class Bathyarchaeia; order TCS64; family TCS64; genus RBG-16-57-9. Next base: position 13,326 of record CAZTZC010000015.1, read on the forward strand.
GGTAGCCATACTGGCGGGGAGCTTGGCGACGCTGGTGACCCTGGCGTACGAGTTCAGGACCGTGTGGCGCGTCTACTACGGCAAGCTTCCCGAGGAGCTGAAGGCTGTGACTAATGTGCCCACCATGATGGCGGTGGCGCTTATAGCCATGAGCGCGCTTTCAGTCATCTTCGGGATATGGCCCGCCTTGATAACGATCCCCATCGAGGTGTTCATAGAACACATATTCCATTAGCACAGGGAAGACCGTTCCCCCCTTCTTGTTTCTTCTTTGATTAAGGCTTTTCAGAATGCTGACGATGGAGAACCGTTCAACAGACACTCGAAGGTGATCCATGTGGCCCATCGAGAATCCTATTTAGGAAAGCCGCATGTTCAGTTATTTAGTTGTCTCCGCCAATTTTTTTACACGGAACCCTGTTCACGTTTTTTCTAGAGGGTGCATAAGTCTTTTTAGGTTCATTAACGTGTCCAATTAGGAAATGAGCATAGCTGTCATTGGACCCCCCTCCTTCGCGACGGCATTCGAGCTGATCGGAGCCGCCGGCTACCACGAGATAGATGGAGGCGCCGTGGCAGCGACGCTGGCTCGACTCGTGAACGATGAGGACTATAAGCTCATCATACTTCCCGAGCGCTTCGCGCCCGAGACGCGGAGCGTCAGGGAGGAGATCATGAGGAAGGGAGACATCACGCCTGTCTTTGCCCTAGTCCCCGACTTTACCATGGAGACGGGTATGAGGATGGAGGAGCTCCAGGCAGTTGTCTCGCTGGCGATAGGGACGAGGTTGGAGTTGTAGAGGATGGAGATGGAACGAGTATTATCGATGGGCTCGAGGCTACAAAAGCTCCTCGTTGAGGCGAAAGCCGAAGCAGAGCGGATGGTTTCCGAAGCCCAGAATGAAGCCGACGAGATGATGGACGCCGCAAGAACCGAGTCAAACAGGAGACGGATGAGGGCCCAGAGAGGCACCGGTCTTGAGGAGATGCTTGCGGAGGAAGAGAAGAAAGCGGTGAAAGAAGCAGCCAAGGTCGCAAAGGACTATAAAAAACAGGTCGAGGAGCTTAGGAAGATCCCGGCAGAGAAAATGGAGAGCGCCGTCGAACTTGTGTTGAAGGAGGCCCTCCCTAAATGAGGAGCATAGAACTGGAAGCGGGCCTAATAGAGAAAGCCGTGGAAGAGAGGAACACTATCATAGCGAAAGCAGAGGCGAGGGCAACACGAATCCTCGAGAACGCCAGACAGGAAGAGACACGCATAAAAAGCGACGTCGATAGACACCTGAGGACAATAGTCGGCTCCGAGCTCAGGGCGGTTCACGACAGGATCGTGGGCCGTGCAAACCTGGATGGCCGTAAGATGGTCATGGAGGCTAAGATGGAGCTACTCGACACGGTCTTCGAGTCTGCCCGGGAGAAGCTTGAGGCGATGGCGAAGAAAGGCGGGGCAGACTATCAAGAAGTTGTTAAGAAGCTGATCTCGGAAGCAGTGGAGGCCATAGGAGAGGACGAGTTGATCGTCTCATCCAATAAAGCGGATCACGGCTTCCTCAAGAAAACAATATCAGAGCTATCCAAGGAGATGGGTATGTCTCTTAGGCTCGACGCTAAGCCCATCGACGCGATGGGCGGAGTCATCGTGAAGAACCAGAGAGGTACAAAGGTATACTATAACACCTTTGAGGGCAGGCTCTCCAAGGTGAGTGGATCCAAGGCTTCAGAGGTGGCAGAAAAACTGGGGGTGATCTAAGATGGCGATGATTGAAGGAACGATCGAGAGAATAAACGGTTCACTTGTAATAGCTAAGTTTAAGGAAGAGCCCAAGATGGGCGACCTCGCCGAAGTTGGTAACCTCAAACTCATGGGCGAGATCGTAAGACTTAGCGAAGAGACGGCCTACATACAAGTCTACGAGGCGACCGCGGGCTTGAAGCCCGGTGAGCCTGTCGTGGATATCGGGACCCCCCTCATAGCCGAGCTAGGGCCGGGGATCATGAGCCAGATCATGGACGGCGTCGAGAGGTCCGAGACAGAACTATGGGACCTAACAGGCCCCTTCATAACTAGAGGAACCAACATAGCTCCCCTCGACAGGGAGAAAAAATGGGGTTTCAACGCCTCAGTAAAGAAAGGCGACAAAGTCGTTGCCGGAGACATCATCGGAACTGTGCAGGAGACGGATAGCTTTCTCCACAGGATCATGGTACCACCCGGGATGAGTGGAACAATAAAGTCAATAAAGTCAGGAGAGCACACGGTCACAGATACAGTTGCCGAGCTCGAGACCGGTGACGGAGAGACGGTTCCCTTAAAGATGATGCAGACTTGGCCAGTCAGGCAAGGTAGACCCATCAAGGAGAGGCTGGCGCTGAGCATGCCCCTCATCACGGGACAACGCGTCATCGACACTTTCTTCCCATGCGCCAAAGGAGGCGCAGCAGCCATACCCGGAGGGTTCGGGACAGGGAAGACTGTTACTCTACAGCAGATAGCTAAGTGGAGCGACGCCGACATCATCGTATACATCGGATGCGGCGAACGCGGCAACGAGATGGCCGACGTAGTAGAGAGCTTCCCTAAGATAGAAGACCCTAGGACAGGGAGACGCCTCATCGAGAGGACGGTGATCATAGCCAACGTGTCCAACATGCCTGTATCGGCCAGAGAGGCCAGCATCTACATGGGGGTCACTATCGCCGAATACTTCAGAGACCAGGGTTACGACGTCGCCATCATGGCCGACTCCACGTCGAGATGGGCGGAGGCCCTCAGAGACATCTCGGGCCGCCTCGAAGAGATCCCAGCGGAGGCAGGGTTCCCAGCCTACCTCGCGGACCGTATAGCAGGAATCTATGAGAGGTCCGGCAGGGTAGTCACGCTCGGTAGCGAGGAGAGATTTGGAAGCCTCACCATCATGGGCGCCGTGTCTCCTCCAGGTGGGGACTACTCGGAGCCAGTGACCACCAACACCCTCAGGTTCATCGGAACCTTCTGGGCTCTCGACTCGGAGCTAGCCTACCGTAGACACTTCCCGGCCATCAACTGGCTGAGAAGCTTCACAAGGTACCTGAGAGTGGCAGCCGATTGGTGGACCGAGCAATCCCCAGGCTGGGAGGACGCACGGGCGAGAGCGCTTAGGCTTCTCGAGGAGGCCAGCGAGATCGAGGAGACGGCCCGCATCATAGGAGAGAAGGCTCTCCCCGACGAGCAGAGGCTGGTGCTCCTCATGGCTGAGATGCTCAGGGAGGGGTTCCTGGTTCAGAGCGCGTTCCACGACGTAGACAGGTACTGTTCCCCCGAGAAACAGGCTGCACTGCTTGAGATCTACGTAGACTTCTACGATGTTGTGGCGCCCCTCGTGAGGAAGGGCATACCCATAGAGCAGATCAGGGACTTAGACGTCCTCAGAGATATGATGAGGCTCAAGGAGAGACAGGGCTTGGAGCCCATAAAGGAGGCCAGGGTGCAGATGAAGAACGATGCAGATGACCTAGCGATCCAGTACGAGGTGGCGTCATAATGGCAAAAGTTGCGGGACTGGAGTACAAGACCACCACAGAGATCAAGGGACCCATCCTCATGATAGAGAACATCAGAGACGTCAGCTTCGACGAGGTCGTGCAGATCCAGAGACCCAACGGCGAAACGGTGCAGGGTAGCGTCCTCGACGTCAGCAGAGACTGGGCCATGATTCAATGCTTCGGGGAGACCTCGGGTCTAGACCTCAACACCACGGTGAGGTTCACCGGAGACGTTCTAAGGATCCCGGTGTCCCCCGACCTCATCGGAAGGGTGTTCAGCGGAAGCTTCGAGCCCCTCGACGGCATACCCCGGCCGCTTTCGACTGACCTCAGAGACGTCAACGGGGGTGTCATCAACCCGGCGGCGAGAGACGTACCGTCCGAGTTCATCCAGACGGGGCTCAGCAGCATCGACGGCATGAACAGCCTCGTCCGCGGCCAGAAGCTCCCCATCTTCAGCGAGTCTGGGCTCCCTCACAACGAGTTAGCCGCCCAGATCGCCAGGCAGGCCACCATCCCTGGGAGAGAGACAGATTTCGCCATAGTCTTCGGCGCCATGGGAATCAAGAACGAGGAGGCAGCCTACTTCAGGGAGGAGTTCGAGAAGACCGGCGCCCTTAACAAGAGTGTCATGATACTGAATCTGGCCGACGACCCGTCCATCGAGCGCATCGTCACGCCCAGGATCGCCCAGACCATCGCCGAGTATCTGGCGTTCGACCTCGGGATGCACGTGCTCGTCATACTCACAGACATGACGAACTACGCGGAGGCTCTGAGAGCCATCAGTATCGCCCGAGAAGAGATCCCCACACGGAAGGGATACCCGGGGTACCTCTACAGCGACCTCGCCACGATATACGAGCGGGCAGGCAAGATCAAGGGCAAGGAAGGAAGCGTCACCCTGATGCCCATCCTCTCGATGCCGGCCGGCGACATCACGCACCCCATCCCGGACCTCACCGGGTACATCACCGAGGGCCAGCTAATTCTTCAGCGTGGACTCGCCCTCAGGGGCCTCTTCCCTCCGATGAACGTCCTCCCAAGCCTCAGCAGGCTGATGAAGGACGGGATCGGCGCGGAGACCACCAGAGAGGACCACAGCGACGTGAGTAACCAGCTCTACATGGCCTACGCGGAGGGGACCCGCGCTCGAGGCCTCGTCCAGATCGTCGGAACCGTAGGACTCTCTGAGCGTGAGAGGACCTGGCTGGATTTCGCCGACCGGTTCGAGCAGGAGTTCGTCAAACAGGGCAGCTACGAGAACAGAAGCATCGAACAGACGCTCGACATCGCATGGGATCTGCTGAGCATGCTGCCCGAGGATGACCTCATCAGGATAAGAGAGGCTTACATCAACAAGTATCACCCGGCCCATAAACGGGAAGTGTAGGTTTGTCATCGACTGCCGGCGTCAAGCCCACCAAGGGCTTCCTCATGGACATGAAGAGGAGGATAGGCTTCATTGAGCGAGGCACCGAGTTCCTCAAACTTAAGAGGGATCAGCTCGCCAAGGAGTTAACCACCTCCCTCGACGTGTTGAGGGGAAGACGCAAGCTGCTGATGGATATCCTGCAGGAGGCATACGCCGCGGTCACGGCGGCCTACCTCAGCCTTGGACCCATGGAAGTCCAGAGCCAGGCAAGGAGCATTAAGAGCTCCTTGGAGCTGGAGGTTCTTCCTAGGGCAGTCATGGGGGTCAGGTACCCCTTCGTGAAGATAGGTGAGAAACCTCAGGTCACAGCGGAGTTAGATATCACCCTTAGCGTGGCAAGCGACAAGGTCTATGAAATCCTTGATGACATCATACGTCTTGCCGAGTTTGAGACGAGAGTAGAACGAATCGCTGACGAGCTGGGGAAAACCAACCGTAAAGTCAACGCCCTGGAGAACATCATTATACCGGAGTATAATCAGATAATCAAGTTCATCGAAGACAAGCTAGACGAGGAGAGCCTCGAGGAACTCGTCAGGATGAAGCTGATTGGAGGTGCAAAGGCATCACGCAGAAACTAAAGTTAGGGCTGAAATACGTGGTCCTGCGAACCCACGCGAGGATCGCGGACCTCCTCACGCAGGAGCAGATGCAGACACTTGCGGATACGAGAGACATCGCCGAGTTTCTTACTAAAATAGAGGACACGCCATACGAAAGTATAACGCTGGACGATGAATCCAGGCCAGACATTGCGTTGGAGCGAGTCTTCTACAGGAAGTTCATTGAACGCATCGAGAAGATAGTGGAGCTCACACCCGAGAAGATCGGGGAGTTCCTCATGGGCTACTACCAGATGCGTTTCGAAGTAGTAAACCTCAAACGAATCCTTCGAGGCAAGTTCAGCAACGCCTCCGAAGACGAGATAAGGCTCAGCCTCATCCCTATCAGCGCCTACCAGGTAGCGAGCTACGAAGAGATGGTGAAGGCGGATAGCCTCGAAAGCGTCGTGGACATGCTGCGTGGGACCCCTTACGCCAAGGTCAGCGAACAGATGGGCCTCTACAAGGAGCATGACGCACTGTGGCCGCTGGAGCTCATGCTCAACTACCTCAACGACTCAGCCATATTGAAGGCAGTTGAAAAGCTGCCGACCAGGGATCGGCGCATCGTCCGTAAGCTTGTCGAACTTGAGACCGACATCGAGAACGTCCTCATCGCCATAAAGCAGAGAGGACACAAGGAAAAGACGCTGAACGTCGAAGAACTTTTCCCAGCCACATACGGCATCAGCGTCTCCCAACTCAACGACATAATAGAAGCCGAGAACATCAGGCCCGTGATCCAAGGCCTTGGAACTCCATACGCCGAGATACTTGGCCCCATCTACGAGGGAGACGTAGCCCTCATCAGGACATACCTCCGGCTCGCGAAATACGATCACGTCACCGCGTCGAGGTCTGCGGACGAGTACGGGTTCAACGTCATCATGGCCTACCTCGTCTACAGCGAGATAGAGAAAGACAACCTGGTGGGTCTGGCTTGGGGGAAGGCTCAAGGGCTGACGCCGAAGGAGCTTCTAAAGTACGTCGTCATCCCCAGAGGCTGAGACTGTTAAACTATTTTACCATCCACGTTCCTTATTGATTGACACCAAATGGCGTTCAAGGAACATAAGACGGTTTACTTCGAGAACCGGGGTAAGGAGAACACGGAGGAGACGCTTTCTCTAGCTAGGAGCAGAGCGGAGGAGCTCGGGATTAGGAACATCGTAGTCGCCAGCTACACGGGCTACACCGGGGCGCTGGCCTCCGAGGTCTTCAAGGGCTATAACCTAGTGGTCTCGGCGGGGATGATGGGCTTCAGGGAGCCCAACCAGCACAGGATGGTGAAGGAGAACCGCGATAAGGTAGAGGCCAACGGAGGCAAGGTCTTCTACCATCTCCACGCGTTTGGCGGCCTCGGCAGAGCGGTGAAGCAGAAGTTTGGGCCCATACAAGTGGACGAGATCATCGCCAACACGCTGCGGCTGTTCAGCCAAGGCGTCAAGGTCGCGCTTGAGATATCGTGTATGGCCTGCGACGCTGGCCTCATAGAGTCCGGCGAGGAATGTATCGCCATAGGAGGCTCGGGTGGCGGCGCCGACTCAGCGGTTGTTCTGCTGCCCAGCAACACACACCGTTTCTTCGATACAAAGGTCCTTGAGGTAATCTGCAAACCGAGGGTGGGGTAGCGCCCCACCCCCGGAAGGCGAAAAAGGTATCATGCTATTTGTTGGCGAGGACTGTCTTAGCCCACCACTTCAGCACAGGGCCCATCATCATGAGCCACGTCAGCAGTGCGTTCAAGATCTTCACGAGCTCCACGTTCAAGTCTCTCACCTGCCCCCCTTCGAACCACGGCCTCTGTCCAGCGCCGCGTAAAGAAGCACCTTCCTCCAGCCGTGGTCTGAGGGCATCTCCGCCGTTGCTGACCTTTCCTCCATGATGGAACGGGAGATCGCCCTCAGCCGAGCCCCACGCTGAGCCATGGCTTCAGCCAGGTGGAGCCTGTCCGTCTCCAGCTCCAGGGCGTTGCTGAGATGCCTCAGAGACTCCTCCTTGGTGATTGGGCCGAACATCCGTTGTTCACTAGGAGTGTTATGTATTATTGATCTATATTACTGTAACTCGAATACTAGTTGCTACAATATGTATAACAGATGTAAACGTTTGTTTGACTGAAGTATACATGGGAAAAAAGGACAATGAAAAGATAAAAAATTGGATGTATTAAACAATATGATTAACAAAATAGTATAAATTGATGGGCGTCAATAAATGATGAATAGAAAAGTGTTGATTGATGGCCGTCAATAAAAAATTAACAAAAAAGTATCAATTGATGAACGTGAATAAATAAGTGAAAAAGAATGGAAATAGATAAAAACCGCCGCGGACGCCGCATGTTGATCGAGTTGCAGGGCCACGAGCAGGTATCAACCATACTCGAGGATGAGCTGAGGGCGATCCATGGTGACCGGTTCAAGGGTCTTGAGGTGCAGAGCGTCATGCAGTACCCTATGAAGGAGAACAAGTATTTGGTCATCTACAACTTAGACATAGAAGGGCAGCTTCCCATTGTCAGGGCAAAGATAGTCGTGGACGTCTCTGAGGGCACCCTGGAACGGTTCGAGCCGGATATGCTATAGCAGCTTCCCGATTATCTCCACCGCCTTACTGAGGCCTCTGGTCTCGTAGTCAGCGATCTGATCTTCCTCCAGGGGCCTGGGCTCCTGGTTCCTGTTGACCCAGATCGTCTTGATGCCCACCAGCTTGGCTGGCCTTATGTCGCTCAGCGGGGTGTCGCCTACGCTCACGGTCTCCCCGGGCTTGGCTTTAGCCAGCCTCAGCGCCTTCCTGTAGTACTCGGGCTCGGTCTTCAGCACCCCGAGCGCCGGCTCGCTGAATGTGTACTTGAAGAACTTCTTACCCGTCCTGAGCTCCAGCGTCTTGGCTTTCTGCCCTGCCCCATAGCCCGTGCTTAGGCAGAGGGTGAGCCCCATAGCCTTGAGGGCTTCGATGGCGGGGACGGCGTCGGGGTAGTAGATGGGGTCCTTCCTCGCCGTTTCCTGGGCTTCCTCGAACTTGGCGCAGATGAGGTCGGCCGCCTCCTTGTCGAACGGTAGCTCCAGGTGGTCGAACAGGAGGGTGCAGTGAAACATCATGTCGTCGTGGCGGTCCAGGTACCTTTGATGTATGAGGGCGCGGTGGATGTCGAAGACCCACGTATTGTAGAGCTCCTCCCCTGTGTACCCCAGGACGCCGTCGAGGCTGCGCTCCATAACGCCGTCCATGTCGTGGATGGTGCTGTCGTAGTCCATGAGGACGGTGGTGATCATCAGACAAACGTTATAGCCACGGCTTTATTTAACCGCCGCATATGTGTGGTGTATGAGGCTCATAGTGCCAGAGGGGCTCCTTAGGAACATGATGGATGTGGCCCGTGACGTACACCCGAGGGAGACTATCCTCCTGCTACGAGGGTCCAGGGACAGCAGCGAGATCAGTGTCACTGATTACCTGTTCCCACCCTTCGGCGCAGGCGGCAGGGGGTTCGCCACCTTCCCGGCCCACATGCTGCCCATAGACTTCTCCATAGTCGGGACCGCCCACAGCCACCCCTCGGGGAACCTCAAGCCTTCGGTGGGGGACCTCCACAACTTCTACGGGCGGGTGATGGTGATCCTCGGCCCTCCGTTCACCCTCGACGCCGTGCGGGCCTACGGCAAGGGTGGGGAAGAACTAGAGATATATATCGCTAGAGAGTGAACGTTATGTTGTACACCCCGCGAGGTATGCCGTGATGGGAAACAGGGAGTCCTTGGCGAAGGCGGTCACTCTCCTGATGAACGCGCCGCTGCTCGCCGTGGCGACGTTCGTATACATCTACCTTACAGACACAACTGGGCCATCCCCCACGGTCCTTCTCACTGCGATATTCTTCTCAGGTATCCTGCCTGTGTTGATAATCTTCATCCAGAGGCGGAGCGGAATTGTGAAGGAGATGATGATCAACGAGAGGGACGAGAGGACCAAACCCTTCCTGGGGGCGATATCCAGCTACGTCCTGGGCTTGTTGGCGCTCTTTTACCTAGAGGCACCGGTCGCCATGGTCTACCTGATGTCCTGCTATTTAGTGAACAGCCTTTTCATGATGATCATCACGCTTAGGTACAAGATCAGCATCCACGCCTCCGGCGTCGCTGGGCCCGCCACTTTTCTCGTCTACCAGTATGGCGTGAGGCTCTGGCCCTTGACTCTGGTTATGGTCGTGGTCGGCTGGGCGCGGCTTGAGCTGAAGATGCACACGGTGGGGCAGGTCGCGTGGGGGGTTCTGGTTACCGTGCTGCTGACGCTGACACAGCTGGAGCTCTACCCTCTTCTCATCCACCCACTATGATGGGGAAGACGACGACCCTGTCCCCCGGCTTGAGCTTCGCGGAGTCCCAGAGCCTCCTGTCGTTGACGAGGACGCCGACGACGCGCCTGTCGTACGCGTAAAGGGTGTCCTTCCCTAGGGTAGTTATGAACTCCCTGAGGGTGGTGGGCTCATCGACGACCTTGACTGTGAGGCTCGGGTACATCGAGTGAACCATTATTCGGCTTGACTTATACCTTGTCCAGCCCCAGTTCCCTGCGCCTCTGCCGGTACCTTCGACACCATGTTTCCACGTTCTCCGCCGTGACGTGGTCGCCGTGGTGCCTGAAGCCGCCGCGGAAGCCCTGGGGGATGTGCATGAGCTCGTGGATCAGGGTCCTGTCCTGGGCCTCCCTGGGGTAGTAGTCGAACTGCTCGTGGATGATCTCCAGGATGTATGTGGGCTCCATCCTGAGGGTCTCCTGCCATATCCTGCCGAGGCCGTGTATCCTGGCTATGGTGTTCTTGGCCTGGCTGCCCCTGCTCCTGACGCAGTGGACCCGCTCGGGGTCCACGTGGTCGAATCGGAGCACGTCTATTATCTCAAGTATGCGTTTCTTGATGTCCGGGGCGTCGAAGTACTCGATCACGGGTTTGTCTTCGCGTCGGTCGTGTAAAAGCCCAGCGGCAAAGCTTATTGGATGGATGATCCATCCAATACGTGTGGGCTTGAATGAGAACGGGCTGACCCCGGCAAGAAGGGCGTCCATGCTCGCAGTCATGACGGCTGCGGCCGTCGCCACCAACTACCTGCTGATAGGGGTGGTCAACATCAAGTTCATGGACCTCATCGTCTTCACGGGTGGATACCTGTACGGCTCGGTTTTCGGGGCCACTCTAGGGGCCCTTATCTGGCTAGTCTATGGCACAGTCAACCCCTACGGGGTCAACCTTCTGACGCTGGCCGCCACAATTCTTGGCGAAATGCTCTACGGCGTCGCCGGGGGAACCCTCCGCGGAGGACTGAGAGTCGAGCCAGGGTGGGGCCCAGACCTCCGACTCGGCGTCACAGGGTTCCTGCTTACCTTCGTCTACGACCTGTTCACCAACGTGGTCTCGGCCTATGTAGCCGGTATCCACGTATCCGTTGCCCTGATCAGCGGCGTGCCCTTCGCCATCATGCATGAGCTGAGCAACGCGGTCTTCTTCGCCGTGGGGCTGCCCCC
>CAZTZC010000016.1:0-5158 GCA_964618045.1 uncultured Candidatus Bathyarchaeia archaeon
GTAACCTGTCATAACAAGAAAAAAAAGAGGGAATGAATCGGGAGACATCTCCACTATAGGTAGGGTTCGACCCAACCCTAAGTCAGGAGACTATTGGGGTCCAACCTATAACCCCGATTTTTCTAGTATAATCGCGGTCTCTACTTGATGGAAGGTATCCTTCGTTGAGCAGAGCGCGCGCGGTCCATTTTTATCTCCATAAGTCCTCCTTTAATGTAGTGAAAAATATGAGTGAAAAAGTCACGAACAATATTTTTTTAGTACGTCAAGAGATGAGGCCAGGCTGGACATGTAACGTTGTCCTGGTATTCGGAGAGGATAAGATAGGGGTGGTGGACACGGGCTACGAGAACACGCCTGAGGACTACGTGTTCCCATTGATCAAGGAACAGGGCAGACGTCTCGATGAGGTGTCAATTATCGTTAACACTCACAGGGACGGCGACCACATCAGGGGTAACGCTGCGTTCAAAGAGCGGACAGGCGCACCAATTGCCATACATGAGCTTGAAATGGAGGCAGTGCCAACAGCAGACACCAAGCTCGGGAACAACGTGACGCTGGGTGATAGAAGCTTTAAGGTCATACATACTCCCGGACATAGACCTGGAGCTGTCTGCCTCTACGATGAGGGGAGTAAAGTCTTGTTGACGGGGGACAGCGTCTGTGGGACACGGGAGAACCTTATCAGGATGGATAAAAACATCTACATCAACTCTCTGAAGAGGTTGCTGGAGCTTGACGTGGAGTTGATGATAATGTCACATCCCTTCGACCCCCCAGGTAAAGATATCCTGAGAGGAGACGAAGCCAGACAGATGATCGAGGCAAGCATGGAAATAGCCGTGAACCTCAAACAAACCTAGGCGCGCGCTATAGTGAGAAAACACCAGATAAGGTGGAAGCAAACATAACTAAAACAAAAGAGTATATGAGAGCTTTTACTAAGTATCTTGGAGATGTGAAAGAGAAGCAAAAACGTCTTAAAAGGATGATAAAACATTTCAATAAAGAGAGAATCGTTGCTGAAAAGACATTAGAAGAGAACTTAGAGGAACTTACAGTGTCAGGACCGGGAAAGGGGATATTGTTGAAAATCATCACTTTATGAAGGCATGGGATTATGAGAAAAAGTAACTATTTTCAACAACGTCCGTCTTTCCTCTTTCAACTTCTTTGAGGAGATTACTTCGTATGGCAGCTATTTCCATTTTTATCAGTCCCGCCCAACTGAAAGACCTGCTCGGGAGGCCGGGAGTCAAAGTTATCGACGTACGGGGTGCTGCCGATTACGCCAAGGGACACGTAGCCGGCGCCATCAGCATTCCCTGGCACACAATTCTCGTGCCCGAACGCGATGGGCTCCGGAACAAGTGGGCCGATGATGCGGTGATTGAGAAGGTCTTCGCCCAGGCGGGGTTGTCCTACGATGATTACCTGGTTTTGTACCATGAGGACGCGTTCGGGGCTGGAACACCCTTCGTTATTTTCACCTATGCGGGATTCGATGAGCTGCATGTGCTGGACGGTGGCATCGGTGCCTGGGACGGGAAGATTGACGCTGTGCCCGTTACGCCAACTGCAAGCACATTCACCATGACGCGGAAAAAAGGTGAACTGGTAGTTGACAAAGAGTACGTCGCCAGCAAGATCGGCGATCCGACCGCCCAGATCGTAGAGGGCCGAAGCAGGCAGGCTTACAACGACGGGCATATTCCGACCGCGACCAATGTCTCTCCCGCCATCTACTTGAACGAAAAGAAATTCCTTAAACCCCGAGACGTCATTCTCGGGGACCTGGCCAACAAGGGAGTCACTCCGGAAAAGGAGATCATCTTATATTGCGGCAGCGGCGGAGCGGCGTCAAGGAACTTCATGGTTCTGAAGGAGGTCGGATTCAAGAACGTCGTGGTATACGTAAAAGCCTGGGATGAATGGTCTATCGATACCACCAAAGTGCAGGAACTGGGCGTGCCCAACTTCACATTTGCCGGTAGCGCCGTCAACACCAAGAATTCGCTGGGTCCCCGCTTCTTCAGCCTACCCGAACTTAAGTCGGCCCTTGACCAGAACTCAGTGGTGGTATTGGACGTTCGTTCAGAGCCCGATTATAGGATAGGCCGTATCCCCGGATCAGTGAACGTCTACTGGAACGATACGCTGAACGGCAACCGTAACCCGAAATCCGCCGAGGAATTGGCTGACATCTTCGCCAAGCAGGGAGTGACTCCGGACAAGCACATCGTGATCTTTACCCGGGGCGGGATACAGCTGACTTATATGTACACCTTGCTCAAAATGCTGGGATATCCCCAGGTGAGCGCCTACACCGGCTGCTGGGATGGATGGCACATGCCTTCGTGGAAAGCGGTCTTGGGCAAATGATCGGTATCCTTAGAACAGGCCCTTCGATGCTTCGATTTTACTCAGCATCAACCCTGAGGCTTCATTTTCAAAGGGAAGAACCTTGAAGTATCTGGCTGGTTTTTTCGCATAATTTCCTGCAACATGTTGACCAGCTTATTGCGCATCTTAAATATACGTACATAGAGGGTTACTGTTGTTTTCTCCAAGGATAACTTAGTAGTCTCGTATCGATACCGAGAGATGTGTTGGGAGGACGAGCGACTTGTATATGTGTGGAGGATGTTTGTGTGGGGTCAGACATTAACTAGATGTTGGGCGACCCAGGGAATATCCAACTCCTCCAATTTCCCAACTGTGGGTACACCCGTGTCCTCGTCCCACCCCATCATCCGGTAGTAGTTTCTCTTCGCCATTCTCATCTTTCTGGGGTCAACGGCTGTGTCCGGTATGGGTCCCCCGTTCTGAGGCTGGAACATCCTCGGCGGAAGCCAATCCTCCTTCTCCGTGAGGCCCTCCCTCATGTTGAAGGCCCTCGCCATGTTGATGGCCCTCTCACCTACCTTAGCAAGCTCCCAGAGAGATGTGTCCCATCCCGTCACCGCCTTAAATATCTCGACCTTCTGGGAGAGCGACCATGGGGGGAACATGCACATGACGGCGCAGTTATCCAGCACCCTCAGGTTGACGAAGTAGATGAGCATCCTCACCTTCCTCGAGCTGAGATCCTCCAGGGGTAGGCTCTCAAGGATTCCCAGGGGCTTAATCCTGGACAGGCCGAGGTCGGAGACCATCATGGTATCATGCATGTTATGCATGTGGTCGGCGCCAGTGGGCGAGACTGCGTAGCCTAGGCCCAAGGCTCTCTTCAACCTGGGGTCGTGCATCGGGAACTCTTGACCCTTTACGTTCACGGAGTACTTCCACGCGTCGCCCCCGAACTTCTCGGCGGCCCTCTTGGAGCCCTCGGCCAGGAGGTCTCCGAATCCCCTGCGCTCCCCGATCATCCTGATCGCCTCCAGCATGGCCTCGCCGTTTCCGAATTTCAGTTCGAGGCCGCCTGTGTCCCCCTCGTCGATGATGCCCCTCTCGAAGCACTCCATGGCGAAGGCGATGGTCACCCCGGCGCTGATGCTGTCGATGGAGTAGGCGTTGCACAGCTCCTGCCCCTTCAGCACCAACTTTGGGTCACCGACGCCGCAGCATGGTCCCAGGGAGGCCGCCGTCTCATACTCCGGCGCCGCGTAATCGGGGTCAGGGGCCAATGGATCGTCGAACTCCAGCGGCTGCTCCTTGCAGTTGATGGGGCAACCGTAGCATGTGTGCATCCCAGTCTTGATGAGGCCCAGGCTCACCATGCCGCTCGCTGAGACGTCGGCCCATTCTGGGAACTCGCCGTCCTGGAAGTTCCTGATGGGAAGGTTACCGTTGGGCGTGTAGGGTGGACGCTCACCTCCGCTTTTCTGCTGAGGGGCCTGAGCCCCAATGGTTCCCATCAAGGCTCGCGTCAGCTCCTTCGTCTTCTCGGAGTCGGCCACCTCCACCGTCCTCGTGCCCCTAACAGCTACTGCCTTGAGGTTCTTCGAGCCCATGACGGCTCCGAGGCCGCTGCGCCCCACCGCGTTAGTCAGATCGTTGATGATGCAGGCGTAGAGGACCTTGTTCTCGCCACCTGGGCCTATGCTGGCGACCCTTACCAGATCATCATCACTCTCCTTTCTTATCGCCTCCTGGGTCGCCTTGGTGTACATTCCCCAGAGGCGTTCGGCGTCTCTGAGTTCAGCCTCCCCGTCTTTCAGCCACAGGTAAACTGGATCATCCGATCTTCCTTCAAAGATCACCCCATCGAATCCAGCGTGTTTCAATTCTGCGCCCCAGTATCCGCCTGCCTCCCCTACCCCAAACCCTCCGGTTAGGGGGGACTTGGCTCCCACGGCGTTCCTGCCGTTACCGGGCAGCGGGACGCCCGTGATGGGGCCGGCTGCGAATATGAGTTTGTTTTCAGGCCCAAGGGGGTCTATCATGGGATCGAGTTCCTTGAGTAGATGGTAGCCGATAATTCCCCAGCCGCCTACGTACCTACGATAGAAGGTCTCGCCGTATGTCTCTTCCGTGATATTTCTGTTTGAAAGATCGACGCGAAGAATCTTACCAGTATAGCCTTTTAACATAACTCTTTCACACGCCAATAGTAATTATACAAACTTAAGTAACTTTAGTACAAACTTCGGATTAATTGAGTATGTTTCTGTTCTTCGACCTCCTATACGGTATGTCAGTCGGCGACTCGGCGTTTCCCTTATCATTGGTTACTTGGAATTTCATGGTTTGGATTCAGATTATCTGAACAACTGTGTCTCTAGACTTGCTTTTTCATTTTTTAGTTTCTGGATGTGGGAAGAGAATGCGTAAGATGATAGTGATTATTTTTTTAACGAAATACATGATTTGAGGCAGTATCACGTCGAACTGTATCTCTCGAGACTCCTCCACGAGCGTTAGACGTTTCTGGAGTTCAGGGCTCGCCCTCAGCCCCTCAACGAACGCCTCCGAGATTTAGAGGGTCTCTAGGTTAGGTGTTATTAAGGTGTATGACACGCACAACCTCCGGTCATATGGGTCCGCTGATCCTGATGATAGTGGCTATGGCGTTCCTATCATTGATGAGAAAAGGAGGTATCTTACCTGTTTCACCACTCCCCTTCATAAGACAGTTTACATACGTCTGGCACGCATGCATGCGACGACTCGAGACCCAGACCATTTAATGGGGCTTATTTCGATTATCTCGACG
>CAZTZC010000016.1:5258-22648 GCA_964618045.1 uncultured Candidatus Bathyarchaeia archaeon
TGAAACAAATTTTAAACTATAATCTGCTAGGATGGCAATGATGTACCCCCAGCAATACTTTATGGCGTCGTACATATGCGACGGTTGGTAGTTACTGGGCTTGGAAATGAATAATTTAACACTCAGGCGTCATAAACAGTCTTAAAATAAGAAATTACTATTTACTCGATGCGTTGTAGCTGGTTTAACCTCTTAAGCTTCCCAAGGTACCCTATGGAGGCTACGAACAGAGATGCGCCGATAAAAATGGTCCTACTAGCTTGGAGGTTACTTCCAAGCTTCGAAAAAATAAATATGTCTACTCCCATGAGGATGCCTGTGGTCAGCCTCAATGGGTTATTACTCTGCCTAAACCCCCAAGACTGGGTGACCCAGTCTAAGGCATATGGGAGAGCTAATAATATGCAGACAAGTTGCTGAACACTATTGTCTAGAAACCCAAGAGGATAAGAAAGGTAATCTAAGATAAAAAATGACGAGATAAAGCCGAGGAGATAACCTAAGCACCGTGCGCACAGTCTCACCTTAGAACCTAACACGTTCAGGGTAAACCAATGGTTGTGGGCCAGCAGCCTCCAGTACTCCAATCCGCCTATCTACTCCTTTATCAGCTCGGACCCACAATAAGGGCATAAGTTGAACTCCTGTAGCACTGGCTTGCCACACGAGGGGCAATGAAGCCCTATAGGCATAGCTGGAACCTTCAAGGGGAGCCCAGTTTTTAGCTTTGCCATTCTTCCCTTTAGAATTGGGTTATATGTGGCCTTCACTACGGTTCCTCCGCCCTCCACCTCGGTAAACTCGAAGTAGATGGGACCATATATATCAGTCAGACTAATCAGCTTAGGGGGGTCTTTCTCATTCTCTACGTATCTCTCGGGTGGTGGCCCTCTTCCGAGAATCTTTCTTATCCTGGCGGTGAAGCCTTCTGGCTTATCTTTCTTTTCCCGGGCTTCCAGTCTCCATCTGATAATCTCTTTCTCTATGCTCTCAAAGGATTCTTGGATGCCTTCAGTGGTATAGAAGGCGTCGGCTTCTGAATTAGTTACTTGAGGGGTTTCACCCTTTTGTCCCATGGTCATCAAACAGCATAGTAGGGGTAAAAATATCCAGATATAGCTGAAGATTCCCCCTGTTTCCTGACTAACGAATGATGTTATCATACAGTATCCCCATATTCTACATTCTTTAGGTTAAAAACACCGATCATTATTTTTTATGCTTGTGTACGAAATATCAAAGTCATTAAAATCTATATTGTGGAGCTAGCGCAGAGGCATCTCATGCAATTGCATCATTGAAAGGAGTATAAACCAAACTACCTCTAAAACAGTGAAAGTTTGTACTGAGTTTAAATCAAGTAGATAATATAATTTAGTGGAAGCTAGCAGATAATATGGAGTTAAAGAGTTATCTGATTCAGATACTACTGAAAGTTACCGTTCATTATCTATATGTATGCTTCTCCCAAACTCATTCGATAACCTAGATTTGAACCCCATTCACCACATCGGGTGCTAGGAAATAGCCTACTTCATTTATTCATTCAACAATAATGTTAAATATTGTCTACAAGACGCATTATAGACATGTATCCAATAGGAAAATCGATTCATGAATTAGAAACACCCGCCCTGCTTCTCGATTTAGACAAATTTCAATGGAACATTGAAAAAATGTTTAAATTTGCTAAAAAAGCCGGCGTCAACGTACGTCCTCACGCAAAAACGTTCAAAGCTGCAGCTATATGTAATAAGTTATTAGATGCAGGCGCCAATGGAATTATGACTCAGAAACTAAGTGAGGCTGAAGTCTTACTAAATTCTGGAATTCTTTATGGCGAAAAAAACCTCCTAATAAGTCAAGAAATTTCTGATCCTAGAAAGATCGAAAAGTTAGTTGGTTTAAATGTCGCTATGGGTGAAGGAAAAGTTCTAACTGCCATAGAAAATGTTAAAGAGGCTGAACTTTTATCGAAAACCGCCTCGGAGTGGGGTATAAAGCAGCATATTATTATTGAGATGACACATGGAAGATGCGGTGTTTCTCCAGGAAAACCTGTGGTTGATCTAGCTAAAAAAGTTGTATCCATGAAAAACCTTGAATTCAGGGGAATATATGGGTACGAGAATCCTGTTGACAAAGAAATAGCACTCGAAAGGGATAAACAGACTGTTGATACGGCCAACATGATTCGAGCGGAAGGAATAGATGTTGAGATAGTAAGTGCAGGATCTACAGGGACATATGAAGTGACTGGGACTTATCCAGGAATTACAGAAATCGAACCTGGGTCATTTGTATTTGGTGTTGGTAAAGAAGGCACCGGGTACGGATGGCGTGCACCTAACGATGTATTCTTCAAACCTTCTCTTTCGGTTCTAACACAAATCATCGGAAACAATTTCTCCGATAGGGTTGTGACGGACGCTGGTTTGAAGGCTATGAGCCGCGGATTCGGTGATCCCCCGGTATTAGCGAAGGTCGATGGGGAAGTCATCGAGTGTGAGGGCATAGGGCTCTCCGAGGAGCATGGCACAATAAAATTCAAGGAAAATAGCGAAGTCAGAAAGAATTTGAAATGGGGACAAAAGATCGAATTTATACCAAGCCATTGTTGCACATGCGTCAATCAGCATGATGTAATGTATGTTGTTAAAAATGGCAAGGTAGCAGCGGTATGGCCAATCACAGCTAGAGGTAAATACTCATAAGTACTTTCTAAAAAACTTTTTTTTTAATTTTTATTATAGATTATTGTAAGTGATATGTACTTTAACTATTATAGTTTCATTATTTTATGAATTACGAAATGGTTATATAAAAAATATTGATAAAATGTATACTACATGTTCTTTAATGAACGTGAACAACAGGAAAAGATGAAAAAAAATGATCGGTGATGGAAAAATAGTCGATTTTATCTTTCTGTTAATTACTGCGATACCCGCGCTATACTACTTGAACCAAGCTCTTCAAGGGAAAAGCATGAATTTACGATTCTTACCCCAGTTAGAAGCAATCTCAGAAGGCGTCGATAGGGCTGTCGAGACAGGGTTACCTGTCATTTGTAGTGCAGGAAACATTGCATACCTTTCAGGAATGTATGCTCCTATGACGATTGCAGGTATGAACATATTCCGTTACACTGCAACATTAGCTGTTCGGAAAGGTGCTAGGATCATAGGGCTTGTGCCACAACTTCCTGAAGTCATATCTCTAATGGATGGTATATTCAAAGAAGTGACTGTTAAAGAAGGAAAGCCCGAGGCATACCGACGAGAGGATATAATATATAGCGGAAATAATGAGTCTGCATATTCTCTTGGTAGTTTAGGTGTGCTTGGAAGTGAGGGATGCGCTCTCTGGATAGCTGTAGGTGCAAACCAAAGTTCAGTCTCTGGTCCAACGGGGCTAGCACGAATGGCAGGAGCAATAACCATTACTGGTACAGCAAGGTGGGGCATGAATGGTACCTTCGCTATGTTCTCTGATTATTTCTTATCGATGGACGATGTATATTCTGCTGGTGCCCTTGTCTCTGGCGATAAAATGGTTGAGTCAACTTTAATCGGAGGAGATGTTGCTAAATGGGCCTCAGTTATAATACTGGTAATAGGGTCGTTACTGGCGGTTGCTAATCTTCCTGTCATAAACTGGTTAAACATATGAGGTGATGAATGATGTCAACAAGAATATATCGTCGACAAATACCAATCTTCGTAGTATCTTTCTTTATGGCTGTTCTCCTAATAGACTACTATGCTCCTAAACTGCCAATCATATCTCCCGTTTCCTCAACCTTCTTAGCGTGGGGAGCCATGATAGCACTAATTCAACTGTCTTTTGGATACCTAACTCTACTAAGAATGCACGTAGAAAGGGCTTCAAGAGCCCAATCAGAAGGGTTCAATCAACGCACATTTAAAACAATAATCGTGTTAGCAACTTTTGTCATAATGACTGTAATAGGAATATATGAAGGCCGAGGAAACGCAGGTCCTAGCTTCCTATTCTGGTATTCAAATTTAGTGGCAATGGCTGGAGTTGGTACAGTGTTAGAATGGATCAGTCACTACTCCTCCCCAGCAAGAATGTTTAAAATTACCAGTTTAGAGTCAGGAGCAATGTTTCTAACATGGCTATTAGTCTGTTTCAGAGAAATGCCTACCGTAGTTGTGCTATTCCCCTTTACTGAATCGATTGGAGACTGGATTATGAAAACACCATACATGGCCTCAAATCGTGGAGTAATGATAGCAGCTGGCATAGGGATCGTGATATTGGCTGTGCGAGCACTTGTTGGAAAAGAGCCAGGCTTAGTTGAAATGGAGGTAACAAAGTGACCGCCGTTGAAAACTTTGTAACAACTTGGCTTACACCAAAAAAAATGGCCGTCTTCTTCACAATATTAACAATATTATATATGCTGTTTCCAGTGATGCTGCCTATGAAAGTCAGTTCTTGGACAACAGACTATATAGCTGAGATTGATCGTTTAGAGCCGGGAGACGTTGTAGTCTGGGGCCATAATTGGGGAGACTTGATACCTGCACGATCGGGACTGACTTTCAACACAGCTGTTATGCAATACTTAATGTCAAAACAATTAAAAATCATATTTGTATGTTTCAGTCCGGCAACTCCTTCAAACATGTACACATTTATGCACGATTACGCAAAATCGGAAGATTATGGATATGTATATGGAGTAGACTGGGTAGTAACTCCATTCATTTCTGGCGAGGAATCCGGGATCGCTGCCGTCGGTGACGATATGTGGTATCCCAAAGTCGATATGTTTGGGACGCCCATCTCAGAGATACCAATTTACCAAGACATCCATGTAATATCTGATGCTCAGCTAACGATGTGTGATGGTGGCGGTTTCAGCTGGCAACCTATGTATGTAAGACAATGGGCAATAAGACACAAAATGCGTATGGTAAACAATTATGGCTTCCAAGTAATTGCGATATACTACGGAATATACGTCCAAGGATGTCTTGACAGAACAAGAGGACAAGCCGAGTTCGAGTATGCGACAGACTTTCAAGGCGAAGAAGTACTTAGATTCCAGTTCAGGAATATAGGGGCCAGCCTCGTATTCCTTTCAGTAGCTCTTGGGAACATTGCACTTTATAGTAAGAAGAAAGAGGAGAGAGACACAGTGGGTGTGGTAGCATGACGCCGTTCGAAATTATATTGATGTTTGGTGGGGTGTTCCTAGCTTTAGGCACATTCAGTTATGCCTTCATAGGAGAGACAAAATGGTTCGCTATAAGCGAGAGTATTTTCATTGGTGGGGGCATTGCCATGGCAGGTTTCTCTATAATAGACACTTTAAGAAGTCAATTGGCTAATCCACTAATGATAATACCCTTCATCATAGGAATACTTGCGTATACCAGGTGGACCAATTATAGATGGCTTGCTCGCTACCCTGTATCTGTATTGTCTGGCATTGGTTTGGGAGTTACAGTTGGATCAACTATTAGAGGCCAAATTATTGCCGGAATGATACAAGTAATACAAGATGTACAAGCAATGTATCCAGACCCAATATCAGCACTTCTGTCTCTTCTCGGCGTAGTTACAGTTCTTTTCTATTTCACATACTCAGAAAAATATTCTAATCCAGTTCATCAAGGAAGATTCGGAATTATCGCAAAGATTGGACGAATTTTCCTCTTCTCTGGATTTGGATACCTATACGCATCGACCTTCGTAGCAGAAGGTGTAGACGCTCTAAGCACAACAATTATCATAATATTCCTGAGAACTGTCCGTGCCTTGCAAGGATTCTATGGCTAAAATACCTCTATTAAACGACCTCTCTTTTTTATAATATAACCACTAAATTGAAGTTTTGAACATTTAGAATTTAAATTGTTTAAAAAAACTCGGAATATAAAGAATTTTACGTTTCTAGGAACCCTCCTGTTATACCACCAATACAGATAGTAACATTGTCCATATGTCTACTACATAGGATTTTAAGGAAAAAAGAATAAATATGAAATGAAATAGGAGAGCGAACATCCCTTTCATGCCGCCAACTAATAAATAACGATCAATACCACACTGATGAGTCAAATCCTGCGATCATTGCATTTTACAGTATTGTAAGATAGTATACAACAATCACTCTCTCTGTTTCCTTTTTAATAAAAAATGATGAAAAAATATGCTATTAATATTATATGCACATTCGCCAATCCAGTACCCGTAACATATATGTCTTAAGTTTAGGTTGTACTAGGAAGTCATCTTATTTTATTCAAATAGATTTACACCATAAGGTACATACAAATTATCCTTTATTTCTAAGGCTTTTTTTTACATTGTATTTTCTTTATTTATTTTTATCTCTTCTATTTTAGAAACTAAACTTTTAAGATTTTCCTTATCATCTAAAAAGGCCGCCAATTCATAACCTTTTATGCCAAGCGACTCTATCATAGGCGCTAATGGTGCAATGATGGTTTGACTAATTATTGTACTTGTAGGTACCAAAGGTTTTGTAAGAAATAACACAGGAACTTCTAAATCATATTTTGATACTAAAAAAGCAATTTTGTCTGTAATTTCCTCCACCCGTTCAGGAGACATCTCGAATGATGGGGCGTCTGGAAAAGTAAAAATTTTTTTTATTCTTGAAAATATAGATGACATTTTGATTTTCCTTTTTTTACTCCTCCATTATTTCTACATTCGCTCTAGGAACAGTAACCGTTCTTCCGTCGTCCAATTTAACAGTCATGACTCGAACTAAAGATTCTGATGCAACTTGTTGTAATTCAGCTGGTAATGTTTCAACGGTTCCTATCGCTCCAAAGTATGGTCTACGAATTACTCTTACTCTTGTTCCTGGGTTCATTCCCTCAACCAGTATATCCTCTGTCTGAATATCACTTAAGTTGGATTTCGCATGCGGTACAATGATCTCTGGCCTGATAACCCCCGCTCTTATTTGAGTTGCTCCATTAATGGAAGCAAGCTTTCCCTCACAAGACTTTAACAGTTCGAAGGTGTGTTTAGCCATATTCATTTCACCAAAGCCTTCAGTGATAATACATGTTAACTTGATGTCTTCCTGTCCTGTGATTGCTACGCCCAACTCGTATCCTAGAAACTTGGTTAAATCTATTCGCCTAATGCCTCCCGTTATGACACCCCTAATATTTTCTTCCTCACCTTTTCTAAGTACATCCGCTTTAACGAGTGATCCACCAACAATTACTTTTCCATCGCAGTCTTTCCCTATGTGATTTAAAGTCAGTTCCTCATCTGGTTCTGCAACAACCATTATTTCTCCATGATTTTCACCACCGACTCCGAAAATACCTTGAATATATGTACTTGTTGTAGAAATTATGGCACCTTGATTTGGGACGACATCGATTACTTCTCCAGATATGTATGCATCTAGGTTTATTGGTACCGGGAAATGCCGAATACCTACCTGCCCTGTTACATCAGAGATTAATTCTATTGTACCTGAGACCTCAGAAGTATATTCTGTTTTGAAAAGGCCAAAGAAAGACTTAGAGAAACCTAAAAGTTCGCCTTCTTTCACTTGGTCTCCCTCTTTCTTTAGAACAACCTTAGGTAACCCATAGGGCTCGACTCCAAGTATGTATGCAAGAGGGATCATTTCGATATCACCAGGAATATGGGTCCTAGCAACTACGGTATCATAGAGAACTTCGTCATCTTTCCGAACCATAACCTCTCCATCGACAGGCAATAATCTTCTTTTTACAACTATCGTGTTTCTTTTAACTTTCAGACCTGGGGTATATGCATATGACATTTAGATTTCTCCTTTTTCAAATTTATCTAAAACACTAGGGGGATACATATCAACAGCCTTAAACCATTTAATAAGAAGCTTTCTCATCTCATTTCTATCATCTGGTGTTATTATAGGCCTGCCTCTAGCATCCAAAAGTACGCCGACAACGCCTCCTTCGATTTTGGTTTCTAGAGGCTGCCCCTTCCCAGCGCCAACATCGCATTCTTTGTTAGGTTCTATCTTAATGTTTGCGATTTTTCCCTCTTCAAGTGGTATTCTAACAATGTCTCCAAGATTAAGACTTTCCGTTATGTTGGATCCATCAGGCATATTAATTTCTACATTCATAAGCTCTTCATCTAGTTTCAGGGGTAACCCTTTAGGTGCAATGCATGTTCCTAGTCGAACTATACAATCCTTTTCAAAGACTTCCATAGCAATCTTAGGATGTACAGTTGAGAGAACGCCTAGGTGAGGCATCATAAAGACGCTGTCTTGTACGAGTCTTGTGACGCCCTCTGGTTGAAAACCGTCCATGAGGATTATTGCGCTTTGAACCCTCCTAGGTGCATGTGATAAAAGCCCTCCGGTTCCACCTACGAGATGAATTTTTAGCATATCTATGTAACTCCGCGTCCCTTCTGCTTCACGAGCAAGGATATTATCCAAAGAATCGGGTGGTCTAACCCCCCTTAATCCCTTAGCGAGGAATTTATGATGAATCATGCCTAACCGTAGAGCTTCCCTTGCGACAGAATGTTCGATAATTAGTTCATCGAGTGTCTGGGGGATGGTAGTTGGACGAATCATCTTATCAGTTAGTATGTCGCCTAGAGTGTCTTCATCAATATCGAATGGCATCCATCGAATAATATTTTTAATTCCAGATTCTAGAAGGACGTTACAAATACTATAACTCATACCCAAGTTTGCGCTTACCGTCCTTACAAACCGTTCATTAAAGACAGAATAGATGTTGGTTGTGGCCCCACCTAGCCCAACACCAATCACATTGATGTTTCTAGCACGAGCAATTGTTTGAAACATTATACCTTCCCCCATTGGGGTTGGCATGATTGGTACATCGGTCCATTTCATTAATTTAGTATAACCTGGAGCATGAGACATAACATGCTCCATGAATAAATATTGAATAGCGTTTCTAGCAGGATCTGTGTTTTCAAGTTCGACCACAGGACGCAAATTATCTACGATCTCTAAAGCAAATTTATCATCTAAAGTTTTAATTACCTGTTCTCGGGCGTTTTTATTTCCTGCATAGATCACAGGGAGGCTATAATCTGCCCCAAATCTGGCTTTTGGCTCAGCTATTCTTAGAATTTCAGCGATTTCTGTGACGGGACGAATCGAGCCCCCGTCTGTACCTCCGCTCATAAGGACAATGTCTGGTCTGAGATAACGTGTACGCCTTACCTTTCTATAAAGGGGTACCCCGTCATCGACAGTGACTACATCCATTACGATGGCTCCTCCACCCAGTGCAGCGCGTTGTGCACTCTCTCCAGTAATGTTCTTAGTTGCCCCAAACACCATCATCTGAAGCCCCCCTCCTGCAGAACTTGTGGTGACATACAGGTCGATTCCAGGTTCTTCTGGTGTTTTTCGTATCATTACTCCATTTTCACTAAGAATTTTAAGATCTGAGAGCTCTTCTATCTCTCGAATAGCGTTTCGTACGCCCATTGTTACATCCTCATAAGGAGCTTCAACAGTAGTCGGTGCCTCGCCTGAGAATACAAACCGGTATTCGCCACCAGTTTTCATGAAAAGCCTAGCCTTGGTCGTTGTGCTTCCACAATCAGTTGCTAATATTATTTCAACCTCTTTAGCGTCCGTAGTTGATTTCATGTTCGTATTAAACACACTAAATTAGATAAGAGTCTTATCCTTTTTTTCGCTTAATGTTTGAGCCTACTTCTCACTTATCTCGAATCTTGGTTCGCTTTGAAAGTGAAAGGAAAAAGGGCTCTCTCTATCTCTTGGGTAGAGCTTTAATACCATCTCTCTAAGTTCCAGGTCCCTCTTGGTGAAGGGCATGGGTTCCTTCTGTGACAGAAACGCTCTTTGTGGAGCCAGATAAACACTGAGGGTGTCGGCACGGACCAGAAGCGCCTCCCTGAAATTCTTGAAGAACGCCTTTTCCATGTCTCCAGTTGGCACGTCCAACTTCTCTACGCTATATTTCTCATCAAGTCTAGTCTTGACTTCCTCCATGTCAAGAAGTGAGAACCACCTCCATCTGACATATTTATAGAGCTTTTCCATCGAAAATTGTGAAGTATCAGCAACATATAAACTTAGCATGAAGCCCCTGCATAACGATGTACTGGAAATATAGGAAAAAACCTACTCTCCTTTGTAGACGCCCCAGAAGTGCCTGACCTCCATGTCCTCTGGACTGTCAGTGCCGTGACTTCCTTTACCTGTATCAGGGTCCAAGTGTGTACCATGGTCCGGCAGGAACGCTATCACCCTGTTCTTGTTATGGTATCTCTCATTGAACGCTTCCGCTAGCCTCTTGAATGTCTCCAAGTGGCGCTTGAATGCCTCAATGGCCTTAGGGTCGGTTGGTGTCGAGCGATGCATCAAGTCGTCGTACTCCCATTGGTAAACGACGATAACGTCGTAGTCGTCCGTCTCAAGTAGCTTATGAGTTCTTTCCTCTACTTGGGGATCGTACTCCTCGCGGTAATAATCTATGTCCCGGTCTCTGAAGATAAGGTCGATAGTACAGTCCTTCTCCGCTACGAGGGCGACTCTTTTCCCACTCTTAGCGAGGGCATCGAACATGGTTTCCACCTGGAGCACGGGTCTCATGTACTTGGTGATTCCGTGCTCAGCTGGCTTCATTCCCGTGAACATGCTCGCGTAGCAGACAGGAGTGTTACTCGGCATCATAGACCTAACCTCGACTTGGATTGGAGCTATCTTAAGAACATGTATAAACTTGTTCTTGTGGGCCTGAAACAGCCACTCTCCTATAGCATCCGGGGCATAAAGAAGTGCTTTTTCCACGACTCCTTCTTTGAGAATCTCCCGCGCTGCCTCAACTATATAGTTTATGGGTGGCGCTGACGCTCCTTTCGGTGGTATTACGTTCATGAGTTCACAGATCGTCGGGGTTACAGAGGTAATTTCATACATGAATAATCCGTTGGCTCATGTCTTTTAGATTTATTGAGTGATATGAATGGCTACGTGTTATACCAAGGAAAAAATTCCTGGTTGAGATTCTAGGCACCCTAAATATATGTGGGAATAAAAAGATATCAAGGCAAAAATTGAGGAATTTGTGTATTCCTCCCAAGAGGACTGCACAATCTTATCCCCCACTCATACCAACCCCCACAAAATGAACCATCTATGTTACATGGAACAAGCTTTTTGGGGCTCTTGCGACGGGTTACTTGCCATAAGCATTTTCTCGGAGCCGATCCCGCCGGTTGTCCCCTCTGCTTATGGATTAACGATTTTGTTAGGCGTAGGAGTTTCAGCCAGAAGCTGGTAGCATGCATCTCGAACTAGAACAGGATGCTGAGGCAGGTGAGGGCCCCGTCGCATTTCTGTATCTCGGAGACGTCGAGGCTGACCACTTCAAAGCCGATCTCCTTGACCATCTGCTGTGCTGTGCCGTAGCCCTCTGCCATGAGCACCGTGTCTCCGACTGCCAGCGTGTCTGCGGCGTACTCGTCCCCGGCGGGCGGTACCAGCATCTGGAACCCTTCTAGTGCTGGGTGGCGGCAGTACCTCTCCGTCGCCATCATGACGCCTCTACCTAGGTAGGTGACGTAGCTCTTCAGGTGCATTATGCCGGGGTCGAAGACGGTGGAGACCGGAACCCCCAGCCACTCCTGCATCTGTGCGACGCCCTCGGGGTTGGTCCTGTCGGTGATGCCGCAGATGAGCCTCCCCTCCACGTGGACCACGTCGCCGCCCTCTATGGTCGCCGGCTCCTCGGCCCACCTCACGGGCATGAGCCCCTCAAGC
This sequence comes from uncultured Candidatus Bathyarchaeia archaeon, assembly GCA_964618045.1. Lineage (GTDB taxonomy): Archaea > Thermoproteota > Bathyarchaeia > TCS64 > TCS64 > RBG-16-57-9. The sequence goes on from CAZTZC010000016.1 coordinate 17,065, forward strand.
GCCGCGGCGACGCCGGGCTGCTCGCCTCTTCTACTGGGCTTCGCCATCCTGCATATAAGCGCCTTACCGTTCTCGACGACGGCGTTGTCCTCGACGAAGCAGGAGTCGGGATGGGCGTCGTCACGGGGCACCCTGACGACCTCCAGCCCCAGCTCCTCCAGGGTCCCACAGTAGACGGCGTGCTGCTCCCTGGCCTTCTTGAGGCTGACGGTGTGGTGCAGGGGGTGGGTGCTGAGGCACCCGGCGTACCTGTCGCCGGGCTCCCTTACGATCGCGTGTCTAGGCTCCATGGGGAAGGGTCTTCTCGCCATGCTTTTAACGGTTAGCTCAGTTACCTTTAATTCCATCCGAGACACTATTAACCGATTCAAGTTGACCAAGGAACTGTTCAAGCTGCTCAGAGGCTTCATGTCGGCCCCCGCCGTCACGGGCTTCGAGGAGCAGAGACGTAAACTCATCGTGGAGGAGTTCAGCAGGCACTGCGACGTCGTCGAGGTGGACGTCATGGGAAACGTCATAGGCACCATCGGCGACGGGGAGCGCTCCGTGATGCTGGCGGGCCACTACGACCAGCTGGGCTTCATGATCAAGTACGTGGACGACGATGGCTTCGCCGCGTTCACCAATGTAGGCGGCTGGGACAAGCGCGTGGCATACGGCACCCGCGTCAAGGTATGGGTCGGCGACGGCCCAGAGGACTACCTCGTGGGAGCCATCGCCGTGAAGCCGGCCCACCTCACGGACGAAAAGGAGCGAGACAAGAGCCCCGAGCTCAAAGACATGCTCATCGACCTCGGCGCCAAGAGCCGGGAGGAGGCCGAGAAGATGGGCGTCAAGCCCGGCATCGTGTGCACCCCCTACCTCGACGTAACCTACCTTGGGAAGGAGGGCAGCGACCTAGTCGTGGGACCCGCCTTCGACGACATCTGCTGCGTAGCCGGCATAGTCGAGACCATGAAGATACTGAAAAAGGAACCTCCCAAGAAACTGAAGGTCCACTTTGTGGCCACCGTGCAGGAGGAGGTGGGTCTAAGGGGAGCCACCATCGCGGCCTACAACCTGAACCCATGGGCGGCCATCGCGACCGACGTCACGCACGCTGTAGCGCCAGGGGTCAAGGCAAACCAGGTGGGCGGGATAGAACTCGGGAAGGGCCCCGTGGTGGCGCTTGGCGCAAACTTCACCCGCCCGCTCTGGGAGATGATGGAGAAGGAGGCCGAGAAGCATGGTATCCCGTGCCAGAGGACAGGGGTCCCGGCGCGTAGCGGAACTGACGCCTGGGCCATACAGGTGGAGCGCGGCGGTACCATCTGCGGCCTCATCAGCATGCCCAACAGGTACATGCACAGCCCCAACGAGGTCATAAGCCTCACGGACCTGAAGAACCTGGGAAAGCTCATGGCCGTGACCGTCAAGGCCCTGGACGAATGCGACCTGCAGCACACCGTCGAGGTCTTCCGCAGGTAACCCTTTTCTTACCCTAGGAGCTGCCTGAGCCTCCAGAAGTAGCCTATGAAGAACAGCGCGGTGTAGAACCCGAAGCCGGTTAGGAAGCCGACCATGAAGTACTTGTGGTGCAGCTCCAGCTTCATGGTTTCAGGCAGCAACGAACGCATATAGAGGCTTTATGGGGCGCTGATCAGGAACTAGCTGAAGTCCTGAACCAGGTACACCCTGCCCTCGTCGGACGCCACGCCTACGCTCACTCGGCTATAATCCTCGTTCAGCACGTTGTCGCGGTGGCCCCAGTCGTAGTCGGCGTCGTCGTACACCATCTGGTACATCATGAGCTGCAGCGCGTCCTCCACCTCGAACTCTTCCTTCGACGTACGGTACTTGATGTTCTCTCCCATGGTGCCCGGGAGCTCTGGGTTGTGCTTGAACTCCCCCGTCTCCAGCATGGACTCGGCGTAGCGCTGGGCTATGGGGTTCGTGTCCAGCTCAAGCTCGTCTAGTCCTGCTTTAACCCGCTCCTCGTTAATCAGCCCCAGCACGAGCTCCTGAAGCATGACCACCTCCGGGGTGGTGGGGAACACCGGCCCAGCCTCAGGCGTCTCAGGCAGCGGCTCCCAGCTGTTGAGCATGAGTATACTACCCACGCTTATGGCCAGGGTAAGCACCACCACCGCCATCTTCTTCGGGGTAACGCCTTCGCCTAGGTCCAGGAGGCTCTGGCTGCGCTTCCTTGGCTGCACCCGCGGCCTGTAGGCAGAAGCCTCCACCGACTCAACGTAGTGTACATTATCCGTGAGCTCGGGCTCGTCCACGGTCTTGATCTTGGCTGAGGCGGCGATACAGTTGTGGTCCCTCTGGGCTATGTGTTCCTCGCAGAACGTCAGGTTACAGTATGGACACCTGAGGGGGGTCTCCAGCTCCTTTCCGCAGTGGTAGCACAGAGCCATTATATCCACCTAAAAATCCGAATCCGTTTAAAGCTTTACCAAGGAATCATCCAGATTGGTGATACATGCCATAAAGGATCGATCGTACATGATAAAAAAACGCGGTTTTAAAGGTTGAATTTATTTTATACTGCGGCTTATATTGGGTAAGGCTGGCTCCCCGTTTTGAAGGCATCTAGAATGTTGGGCATAGGCATCATGATTATACAGCTAGTAAGCATAGTAGGGTTCACAGCCGGGTTCCACACCATATTTGAGGTATACAACACCGCCATCCCCGGGGGAGCAGGCGGAGGCACCGAGATCGAGATGATAGACCCCGTAATAATTCCCTACAACATCTCTCCAATGAACCGTGGTTACCTTGAGGCAAGGCTGACGGTGACCCTCAGCCTCGTCGCGGAGGGGGAAGAGGTGATAGCCACAGAATCCATGGAGGTGACGATACCGCCGGGGGAGCAGGTCCCCTTGGACCTCGAGCTGACGATTCCGCTTAGCACCGCGCAGATGTATCTGGGAGAGGGCTCGAACGCGGAGTGGGTGCTGGAGCTAGGGATCACCACCCTCTACGACCTCGTCAGTTTCTCGAACACCATAACCATGTCGGGAGTAGTCCAGTGATGTCGACCAAGAACATCCGGCCGGTCGTCTCCGCGATCATCACACTCATACTCTTCGTTGTCGTTCCCTACATGCTACCCGAGTACATCCCACCAGACATCAACCAGTTGATCGCTGAATCAGGGATCGACCTAGACTGGTTCCTGAACGAGATCATGATTATAGGCGCCGTCACGGCCGCCATAACGCTGGTGAAGGGGCTCGCGGGTAAGACCAGCCCCGTCTGGCTGCTGGCCTCGCTCGCCCAGAACGTGTCGAGCCTCGTCTTCACCCTGATTCTGCTTGGAGCAGGCGACATAATGAACCTCGGCGTCGTGGAATTAACCATGTACGCGGAGAACGCCACGAACTACATCACCATGAACATGCGCGTCATCGTCTACCTGAGCATAGAGGTCGTCGCCCTCAGCATGATCCGATCCTACCTTCGGTGGAGAGAGGCCCGCGTAGAGGCCGCGCCCCCGGGAAGAATCCCGGCGTAGCATGTCAAACATTTTTACGGGATCGATACACACGGATAGGCATGACCATCAGGGTCGTCGTGAGCGGAATCCCCCGCGGATACCAGTTCCCCCGGCCCGACGGGAACTGGCTTCAGGAGAGACACCGGAGAAGGATACTGGAGACGAGCCCAGACGTCGAGCTCATCGAGGCACCCGCGGACCAGGTGAAGGGCGACGAGGAAGCCGAGGTGGCGCTCGCCGAGGGAGGCAACAGGACCCACTACCCCGGCGAGCTCGACTGGGAGGACTACCGACGCTTATTCACTCCCAGCCTCAGGTGGGTCCAGCTCTGCAGCACGGGGTTCAGCGACAACATCACCCCAGAGATAATCGACGGCAGGGTAAAGCTCACAAACGCGCCGGGCCTCCACACCGTCCCCATAGCGGAGAGCGTCGTGGCAGCCATGCTGGACCACGCCAAGAACCTGAAGCAGAGACGCGTAGACCAGGAAGCCCACCTGTGGACCCAGCTGAAGAACGATGAGCTCTACGGACGCACCGTCCTCCTCATCGGCCTAGGCAACATGGGGAGACGCGTAGCCGGCCTCTGCAAGGCCTTCGACATGACCGTGATTGGGACCAAGAGGAGGGTCGGGCCCGTGCCAGGCGTGGACAGGGTGTTCCCCACGGAAAAGCTCCGCGACAACCTCAGGGAGGCCGACTACGTCGTGGTGGCTGCGCCCCTCACCCCTGAGACCGAGCACATGCTCATGGAGGCCGAGTTCAAGGCCATGAAACCCTCGGCCTACTTCATCAACGTGAGCAGAGGCAGGATAGCCCACGAGCCCAGCCTGCTGAAGGCGCTGCGGGAGAGCTGGATAGCAGGCGCCTACCTGGATGTCTTCGAGGCGGAGCCCCTCCCCGAGGACCACCCTCTCTGGCACATGGACAACGTCTTCATTGTGCCCCACGACAGCCACAGCAGCCCTTACATCGGCGACAGGGTCGTAGACATCTTCTGCGACAACCTCCGCCGCTATGTGGAAGGTGAACCCCTCCTCAACGTCTGCGACCCCGAGCGGGGATACTAGCATTTTTTAGCCACCCATCTAAATATATTGAATCTCACAGGGGTTCCAGAGTTGACAGTACACGCCATAGTACACGGTGACGACGTCGACGGCCTGACCTGCGGCGCCTTCCTAAAGCGCCTCACGGGCTGCACCGTGTACATGGCCAACTACGACAACCTGGAGCACGCCCTCGACAGGGTGACGCCGCCTGTGAAGACGCTGTACATCTGCGACCTCAACATCAGGGAAGCCCTCGTGCCCGAGCTGATGAGGATCAGGGAGTTCGCTGACGTCAACATAATAGACCACCACCAGATGAGCGACCAGCTGATGAAACGGCTCCGTGACGCCGGCGTCAGCGTGGTCCTCGACACGAAGGACTGCGCCGGCGTACTGGTCTACGACATCTTCAGGGAGGAGCTGGGCCAGGAGGCGGCGAGGATCGCGGCCTACGCCGCCATCTCAGACATGTTCGAGGACGGGCCACTAGGCAGCCAGATACTCGCGAAGATAGACCTCAAGTTCGCGCAGCACGAGGCCCAGATATTGACCCACGCCCTCAGCATGAACCAGACGATAGAGTTCAAGAGGGTGATCCTCGACGAACTCAGCAGGTACGGCTACCCCCACAGGATACCCGGCGCCGTCGACCTGGCCGTCCAGTGCCTGGAGGAGATGACGGTGATGAAGGAGAAGATCTCTGCAAAGGCAGTGCCTGTTGGCCGCCTGGCATACATGGCGGCTGTGAACGACTACAGCACCGGCGGCATCGCCAACCTCATAATCGACACCCTGGGCGTCGACGTGGGCGTCAGCTACAAGGAGAACGGCGAATACGTCAACGTGAGCCTCCGCGGCGAGCTGGGGCTACCCGAGCACCTAGGCGACATATCCAGGGACCTCGGCGAGAAGTACGGGGGCTTCGGCGGAGGCCACCAGAGGGCCAGCGGCGTCAAGATACCCAAGGAGCACCTGGAGGCGTTCCTGGCGGACCTCGTCGAGATCTTCAGCTAGACCCCACACGCCGACGCCACTCCACCCTTCT
>CAZTZC010000017.1:0-22400 GCA_964618045.1 uncultured Candidatus Bathyarchaeia archaeon
GGACCGCCCTGGAGATGATCGACAGGTTCTACAGGGAGTGCGAGAGCTGCGGCTCCCTCACACCGGTCACGAGCAGCGACGAGGTGCTGGACGCCAAGAGGAAGGGAATGGTGGCTGGGTTGCTGAGCATCGAGGGAGCCGACGTCATCGAGGGCAGGGTAGAGATGCTCGGCGTCTTCCACAGGCTCGGCGTCAGGATGGTTGGGCTAGTCCACAGCCTACGGAACCAGCTGGCGGACGGCGTAACCGACAGACGCACCGGCGGCGGCCTCAGCGAGCTCGGGGCACAGGCCGTCGAGGAGCTGAACAGCCTCGGAATGATCATCGACGTGAGCCACATCAACGACGAGGGCTTCTGGGACGTCCTCGACCAAACCAAGCACCCGGTCATCGCGAGCCACAGCAACAGCCGCGCCGTCTGCAGCCACCCCCGGAACATGACGGACGAGATGATCGTGGCCCTCTCCGAGAACGGCGGCGTCATGGGGATGAACTTCGCCCCAAGCTTCGTGCACCCCAAGCTGGCTACGCTGCAGGGAGTGGTGGACCACATCGACCACATAGTAGACCTCGTGGGTCCTGACCACGTGGGCCTCGGCAGCGACTTCGACGGCATCCCCTCCACCCCAGTCGGCCTAGAGGACGCCACCAAGATGCCTTACATAACAGAGGAACTCGTTAAACGAGAGTACAGCGAGGTGGACATAAAGAAGATACTTGGCGGGAACCACCTTAGACTGATGAAGAAAGTGGTCGACTAGAGGAGGATACTCTCCCAGCGGAGCCCGCCGCAGCCACAGCTCTCGTCGTCTGGATCCATAGCCTTCAGGACGCTGAGCAACGCCTCGGCTGACGGCCTGCTCCACCGTTTCTGGAAGTCGCTGAACGCGGTGGAGCCCTCCCAGCGCGGGTCGACGAGGCCCTCACCGTAGTTAGAAACCAGCTCTAGAGCCGCGTAGCAGGCCCCAATCTCCCGCGCGAAGAAGACCTCGGGCACCAGGTTCATCGTCACCACGTCGATGCCCATGTTCTGCCACCTGAGCCTGATCTCGGCAGGGCTCTCCAGCCGAGGCCCCTCGGACACCCCCACGACGCCCCGCTTGAAGACCCGGGGGAACCCGGCGTCAACACAGGCATCTACGAGCAGCCCGCTGAGGGAGGGGCAGAGAGGCTGGTGTAGCCTGTAGCTGTATCTCTGCACGTCAAGCCCCTTGTCCTGGAGGCTTGCCATGAGCATCTGGGGCCGCTTTGTGGTGAAGTCCACGAAGTCATCGGGGATCACCGCATCCCCCGGGTCTAGAAGCCTGTTTGTGCTGCCACAGAGCGCGGTCCCTATTATCTTCTTGACACCTGCCTTCCAGAGCACGTAGAATACGCGTTCGCCGCTGCTGTCCGGCTCCGTGTTCCTTATCTCGCGGGTTATCCCGTGGAAGCCGACGTACAGGAACCTTTTCCCGTTGACCTCGGCGTGGGTGAATGGCGCCGTGGGACCGAAGGGTGTCTCGAAAACCAGGTCATCTGCGATTATTTTGACGCCTTCGTAGCCGCGGGGGAACCCTGAACCTATGGTGGTGGAGCCCCCGAGGACCGCGATCTTGACCCCAGGTATATCAGCCATGTCAAAATCTTGTCTTCAAGGGTTAAAACGGTTGCCCGGTACTCCAATTGTTCTGTACAGGTGGTCCGCCGTCCCGCATAATCGGTAGTCTATATCTAAAACAGAATTATATACTAGATTTTACATCCACCCTGCATAACTCCATAGTAAATATGACCGAAAGGTATATATACGCGAAGGGTGCTGTATCGCTGCTCTGTACGCTAATAAATATTCCGATGGGATTCGGGGTATTCCTAGCGCATCAGTCTCAAAAAAAGTGATATGATATGATGTTAAAACCCAATACACGACAGGGTAGCGAGGATGTTTGCCCGGAGTGTGGAAGCAGGCACATAATTATTGACGGTGGCTCCGGGGAGAGGATTTGCGGAGGATGCGGCCTCGTCATGGCTGACACCATGATAAACGAGGGCCCCGAGTGGAGGGCCTTCAGCCAGGACGAGCGGGACAGCCGCAGCCGCGTTGGAATGCCCCTCAGCTTCAGCGTCCACGACAAGGGCCTCAGCACCATGATCGGCCAGGTGGGCAAGGACGCCTTCGGCAGAACCATTCCGACGAGCACGATGTTCCAGATGCTCAGGCTCAAGAAGTGGCACATCAGGTCCAGCTATCAATCCAGTGTAGACAGGAACCTGAGCCACGCCATGACCGAGCTCAGCAGGCTAAGCGACAAGCTCCACATACCCAAGCCGGTCAAGGAGCGCGCCGCAGTCATCTACAGGAAGGCCCTCGAGAAGGGCCTCGTCCGCGGACGCAGCATAAGCGCCATCTCGGCCGCCAGCCTCTACGCCGCTTGCAGGGTCACAGGCACACCCAGGACCCTACGCGAGCTCGGCAAGGTGAGCACGATCGACAAGAAGGATCTGGCCCGCTGCTACAGGCTCCTCCTACGGGAGCTGAACCTGAGCATGCCCATCCCCAAGGCCCAGTACAGGGTGCCCAAGATCGCCGCCAAGGTGGACATCAGCGAGAACACCCAGCAGACCGCCGTGGACATCCTCAGGAAAGCCGAGGAACTCAAGACAACGGCGGGCAAGGACCCCATGGGGCTCGCCGCGGCCGCCCTCTACATCGCGTGCGTCATGAACGAGGAGAAGCGGACCCAGAAGATGATCGCAGACGCCGCAGGCGTCACCGAGGTCACCATAAGGAACCGCTACAAGGGCCTCAAGGAAGCCCTAAACCTCGAGCTATAGGCTCGAACCCCCATTTGAAACGTTTTTAAAACCAGATGCGTTCATTTCGGGCATCTGGTGCCACCGTTGAGTGAACCCGTAGACTACTTGACCGAGGAGACTTACCGCCCCGAGTGGCTGGAGGACGGAGTAACCGAGCAGACGCTCGACGCGGTCGTCGAGAAGAAGCCTGTGCTGGTGAAGCTGGGCAAGGAGCTGTCCAGGCATGAGCGCTTCTACATGGTGGGCAGCGGTGGAAGCTACAGCGTCCAGCTACCCATAGAGTACCTCGCCGACAAATACACCAGGGTCCCTGTGAAGGCTTACAGCGGCTGGGAGTTCCTGGAGCAGCGGCCCGCAGCCGTCGACGCGGACGCCGTCATCGTATTAATCAGTCAGAGCGGGAAGACCAAGGAGATCGTGGAGGCGCTGGAGTGGTGCAGGGAGAGGGGCGCCGTCACCGTGGGCCTCACACAGAACACGGACTCCGTCATCAACGGTAAGGCGTCTCATGGGTTCGGGTGGGACGCCCGCGGCGTCACCCTGGGTAAGCTGGGCAGCCTGTACATACTGTTCGGCTCGATCTTCGCTGAGAAGGGCTACGATGTGGGCGCAAGTATGGTGGACACCGTAACCAGGCTCCCCGAGATACTGCCCAAGATGGTCCCCGAAGCCAAGGAAACCGCGAGGAGGCACGGACTCGAGCTCAAAGACCATGACGAGATGTTCATGCTGGGAGGGGGGATAAACTGGGGCCTAGCCTACCAGTACGGCTTCTGCACGCTGATGGAGATGTGCTGGATACACGGCACCGCCGTCGACTACAGCGAGTTCAGGCACGGCGCCTTGGAGATGTTCACAGAGGGAACGGCAGCCATATTTCTCCGCGGCAGGGGAAACCAGCGGAGCCTCGAGGAGATAATCATAGAGTTCTGCAGGGATAACGGCGTTAAGTGCATCGAGTACGACTCTCAGGGCCTGGACGTGGACAACCTGACGACGCCTTTCACCCTCTTCATAGAGCTAGAGTGGCTCAGCTACTACCTGAGCCTCGCCCGGAACCGCAGGATGGGCGCCTGGCGGTTCTACGACAAGGTGAAGTTCTAGCTATTCGCCGCCGTACTTCATGGCTAGGCCGTCGATGTAACCGAGGGTCTCCTGGCTGAAGCTATTCAACCCTCGCATCTTGGCAGCCTCATCGTATGCCCTGATGAAGCCGAACGGGTCTCCTATGGTCTCCAGGAGCCTCTCCTTGCCCAGAGCCTCGATTATGGTCCTCGCCATGTAGTGGCCAGTCGGGTGCCCTGCCCTCGGCGGGGTCATGCGGAGCATCTTCGAGAGTTCGCCTACGTCCTCGTTGATCGCTATCCTACGTATGAGCCTGTCCATCTCCTGGATCACCCAGGGGGAGTCCGCGACATGTTCATCGCGTGACGGATACGCTAGGACGAATATCTGGTCTGCTATTCCCTCCTCGTTGAACTGCTTCAGAATCCACATGATGTCACTGTCGTTAGCCTCAACCTTCTCAGGGTCGTATACATAGAACCGTCGGGCGACGTTGTGGAACAGCTCGTGGGCGAGGAGGTCGCCGAAGTCTGTTCCAAGGCTCATGGCGAAAAGTGGGTCGATCACGACGGTCTCGTAACCCCTGGAGTCCATGTCGAACACCGCGAACGCCAAGACCGGGCTTCCCTCCACGTCGGACGGAATCCACTCCCTGACCTTCGACACCGGGCCATCCATGAAATCCTCCCTATTCTCAAGGTCATTCAGCCAAGCCTCCAACCCCTGCCTCCTCTCAGCCACGTCGACGTAATGTTTGACATACCAGTCGCCCATATTCACGGCCTTCTCCCTAGCGGCCTCCGACGAGGGCTTGTAGGCTAGCCTGTACTTCTCCTTGAAGAAGCTAGGCTTGAACTCGGAGGATAACGCAACGTAGCCTGGAGAATCCAGCAGCTCATCCCACTGATGCTTCGGAGGCTCCCCATCGGCTTGAAGAACATCCACAATCCTCCATAAAGCGCTCATCCCGCCGAACTCGAATACAGGATCCATGTCCATCCGCCCGCGTTACCCGCCCCAAGCGCCTAAACGTGTACAGACGCTCCTTGCAGCCTCATGACCCTTTAAAATGGCTTTCGGTATAGGCTCCCCCCACAGTCTAGAACAGAGAAACCCCGCGATATAGCCGTCACCAGCACCCAACGTGTCCACGACCTCAACGGGTGGTGCCTCGCCGCGGTACAGTTCCTCGCCGTCGTAGACCAATGACCCCTGCTCCCCTAGGGTCATAACGACTAGCCCAGGGGTTCTCTCCTTAAGCTCCCGTATCTTTCGCTCCGGGTCAAAGCCGTCACGGACGAGGTTGCCCCCGGAGAAGAAGCTGTAGTCCAGGCTGGGCATTATCTCTGTCCTCGGGTCGTCGAGCTGGGAGGAGAAGTCGCAGCTCAGCTTCACGTCGTGGCTCTCCCTCATCCACTCGGCGTGCTCCCTGCCGAAGCCCCACACTGTGAAGTGGACGAGGTCGTACCCCGAAATGTCTGGGAGGCTCTCTCTGGGTAGCACCGCGTTCATCTGCACCCCCTCACGGTAGTCGGCGAAGACGCGTTCGCCGTTCCTCACGAGTATGGTGGTGACAGCCGTCTCGCCTTCCCTCCTAAGCAGCAGCGAGGTGTCCAGCCCTTGGGCCTGTATCTGGTTGAACATGAAGTCGCCTTCGCTGTCCGTGCCCAGCACGCCGACGTAGTCTGCCTCGACGCCGGGGAGTCTAGAGGCGTAGACGGCGACGTTGAGGGCGTTGCCGCCGGGGAACCTCTTACCAAGCTCAACGTAGTGGTCCACGCAGTTGTCCCCGACTGCAAGCAGCCTCAAGCTCTTCATCAAGTCTTATACTAGAGGTCGCAGGATGCCTATATGGTGTGTGATTTGGGAAATGAGGCACCGAATCACCGCTCATTGTCACTACCAAAGTAGAAATACCCAAAAAACCCAATAAGCCACAAGAGATGAGGACCGCAGTCATCGCCGACGACCTAACAGGAGCCCTCGACACAGGCGTCCAGTTCCGCCAATGGGGCTACACGGTTCAGCTCACAGAGGCCCCAGAACATAGCATCGCCGAAGTAACCATCACTAACACAGATACACGTAACAAGACCCCAGAAAAAGCCTACCAGACCACATACGACGTAGCCATGAAACTCCGAGACCACGACATCATCTACAAGAAAACCGACAGCACCCTCAGAGGAAACCCCGGACCCGAACTCCAAGCCATCCTAGACGCCACCGGCGAAAAACAAGCCATACTCACACCCACCTACCCGCCCACCCGACGCAGAGTCAAAGACGGCCACCTCTACGTCGCAGAGAAACCCATCACAGAAACCGAGTACATCCATGAATACCACCGAAAAACCAGTTACATACCAGATATATTGGACACGGAAACACCGATACACAGCGTCAATACCCCGGAGAACATCCCGGAGACAGGCATAACCGTGATCGACTCCGAGACAGAGAAAGACCTAATTAGAATAGCCGCCAAACACACCCGAATAATGGCGGGCTCAGCAGGGCTGGCCGACGCCCTATGCCAGACACTCAGAAACCCTCCGCCAGTGCTAACGGTTATCGGAAGCACGCGGACAGAAACAAGACGTCAAGCAGAACTACTCTGTGATAGGCTGGGCGCGGTTTCAATCCCATTGAACATCGTCAGAGCACTAAACCATACTCTTCAAAAAGAGACAGTGCAAACGGCGAAAAACGCACTAAACAAGAAACACGACGTAATACTCACCTCAGCCCCCACCCCAGAGATCATAGAACAAACGCGGACAGAAGCAAAACGACTGAACATGACACCTCAAGAGCTCGAAACCCGCATCACAACGGCTCTAGCGGAGGCAACGGAAAGCCTCCTGACACAGAGCCTATCAGGCATAGTCATCACAGGCGGCGCAACCGCCCTAGCCGTCACCAAGAAACTCGGGACCAGAAACATCGAAATCCTAGACGAGGTCCAACCCGGAGTACCGGTCCTCAGACTAGACCAACTCCCGGCTGTAACCAAGGCAGGGGGATTCGGCCAACCAGACACCCTCATCCAAGCCACACAGTACCTCAAGAGGAAACATAGATGAAACCCATTATAGTCATCACCCTCGGAGACCCCGCGGGAATCGGTCCGGAGATAATCGCGAAAACCTTGGCAGACCCTGAGACATACAGGATCTGCAACCCGCTGGTGGTCGGGGAGAGCCACTCCATGCAGATGGGGATAGAGGTAGCCAGGCAGAGCCTCAAGATCAATACCATAGGGGGGCCCGAGGAGGCCATGTTCAGCCATGGAACCATCGACCTCATAGACCTCCAGAACCTGGACCCCACAAAGATCGAGATGGGTAAACCTGCAGCCATGACCGGGGCGGCCAGCGCCCAGTACGTCATCCACGCAGCGGATCTAGCGCTAGCAGGAAAAGTGGACGCCATGGTGACCGCGCCGCTCAACAAGGAAGCCATGCACATGGGCGGATACAACTACCCGGGACACACGGAGCTGCTGGCCGAGAAGTCAGGCACCAGCGAGTACGCCATGATGCTCGCCACAGGAAACCTCAGAGTAGTCCACGCCACCACCCACATACCATTCAGAGAAATCACGGATCGCCTCACCACGGAGCGAATACTCAGCACCATCCACATCGCACAGGATGCATGCCTGAGCCTAGGCATGGAGAACCCCAGAATAGCGGTAGCTGGGCTCAACCCCCACGCCGGTGACGGCGGTATATTTGGGGACGAAGAGGAACGAATCATCAAACCCGCCATCGAGAAAGCGATTGAAAAGGGCCTAAACGTGGATGGACCTGTACCGGCTGACACGGTGTTTGGCAAAGCCGCCGGCGGACAATACGATATCGTGGTCGCCCTCTACCACGACCAAGGCCACATACCGGTCAAGCTCCTAGGCATGAAATACGATGAAGCCACCGGCAGATGGGAGAGCGTCAGCGGCGTAAACATAACCCTCGGCCTCAGCTTCATACGGACCTCGGTTGACCACGGCACAGCCTACGGCAAGGCAGGCAGGAGAGAGGGAACCGCCAACCCTGAGAGCCTCAAAGAAGCCATCCGCTACGCCGTACAGATGGCGGAGGCACGAAAAACCAATAAGCCCACATGACTCCATCAAGCCATGCAGCTCCCGAAGATGGCTAAAGTTAGACAGGTATTCGATCAAACGGGAATCAGGGACATACCTGCGACGATAAGAGAAGAGCTTGTAAAGAAACGTCTGAAAGACCGTGTGAAACCTGGACAACGGATCGCCGTAACCGCCGGGAGCAGGGGAATCGCGGGCATACCCCTAATTCTTAAGACCGTCGTAGACGAACTGAGAGCACTTGGAGCCGAGCCTTTCCTTGTACCCGCCATGGGGAGCCATGGGGGGGCCACCCCAGAGGGCCAGATCCAGGTGCTTCACAGCCTCGGCGTAACAGAGGAGTCGGTGGGGGCTCCCATCGAGGCCAGCATGGAGGTAGAGTTAGTCGGGTGCCTCCCGGACGGGGTGGAGATCTATCTCAGCCGCGTAGCACTGAAGGCGGACGGGATATTCGTCGTGGGCAGAGTCAAGCCCCACACCGACTTCAAGGGAGACATCGAGTCGGGGCTGCTCAAGATGATGGCCATAGGCCTCGGCAACCAGAAGGGAGCCGAGATGATCCACTGGCACAGGTACGACGGCTACCACCGCATACTGCCTGAGGCGGGCAGACTCATCGCGGAGAAGACCAACGTAGTCATGGGGCTGGCTCTGCTGGAGAACGCCCACCACATGACCGCCGAGATACACGCGTTGCACCCGGAAGAGTTCTACGATCATGAGAAACGGCTGCTGGAGAAGGCGAAGGACCTTCTCCCGAGGCTACCCTTCATGGACGTCGACGTGCTTGTTGTGGAGGAGATAGGGAAAAACATCAGCGGCGTGGGGATGGACACCAACGTCACGGGCCGGTTCTGGATGCCAGGCGAACATGACCCGAGGGCCCCCACCGTCAAGAAGCTGGCCGTGCTCGACCTCACAGAGGAGACCCACGGCAACGCCATAGGCATCGGGCTGGCCGACGTGACCACCAGGAGAGCCTTCGAGAAGATCGACTACCATCAAACGTATGTAAACTGTCTCACCCAGGGAAGCGGCGAGACAGGCAAGATACCTCCCTTCCTCGCCAACGACAGGGACGCCATAGCCACAGCCATCAGGATCAGCGGACCCATAAGGCCGGAGACAGCGCGGGTAATACGCATCAAGAACACTCAGGAGCTTGAGACGCTCTACATCTCGGAGGCGCTCGTCGATGAGCTGAGGGCGAGCCCTGAGCTTCAGAAGCGTCTCGTTCTCGTGGAGGAGCCCCGAGAGATGCAGTTCGACGTCATGGGGTACCTGGCGAGATAAGCATCATCAAGGTTTTCACCCAGACTTATAGACGTGTGCCGATGATGCCTATGTGGTGTATTGTATGGAGCTAATAGACGCCATCAGGGGGAGGAAGAGCATCCGCAGGTTCAAAGATAAGCCTGCCCCCATGGAGCTGGTCAGGGAGGTGCTGGACGCCGCCAACTACGCGCCCTCGGCTAAACGAGGCGAGCAGTGGAGGTTCACAGTACTCACCGGAGACGTGAAGGCCCGGTTCCTCCGGTTCTTCGACGGCGAGCTGGACAGGTTCATAGAGGAGCATGGAGTCAAGGAGGCGGGGTCATCCAAGAACTCGTGCAGGATCATGGGCGAGGCCCCCGTGCTGGTCGTCGTCTGGAACAGCGGGGAGCACGGGTGGATCACCGAGGAGCACAGCGTCGCCGCCGCCATACAGAACATGTTGCTCCGCGCCTACGACCTGGGCCTGGGCAGCCTGTGGATAGGGGACGTCTACTACGCGTACGACGCCGTCCGGCGGTACTTCGAGAAGGACTGGAAGCTCAGCGGAGCCGTCTCCCTCGGGTACCCGGACGGCGAGGGAGCCAGCTTCAAGAGAAAGACCGTGGACGAGGTCGCCGAGTTCCTCGTTTAACCATTTTATAGTTAACAAGCCTTATATCCGCACACAGCTCCTTCGATGGCACCTAGCTTGCTAGGAGGAAGAAGTGTGTATCACCTGGACTGGATAAGAGCATCCTCCGCTCGGAGGATATAGCACCCGAACATAGTTTTAGTTCCACAAACAGCCTCCCGATAATTGGAAACCCTCCGCATCATGGACACCCAATTGACACCCGGCCACATAATCGAGAGGCGTGTCACCCGAGAGGCGTGTATAGAGAGACTCCCATTAGATCGGGGGGAACTCACCCCGAATGGATAAACATTGAAGGCCGCAGGCGTCTCCGCCCTAGCCTGAACTTCAGCCGAGCCCACATCAGCCATCGGTTGTGTGAGACGCCTAATCTGGAAACCTTTCACAGTCACGGCGAGGGGAAGATAATAACCAGCTTCCTGGAGGTGTGACCCCGTGTTCAAGCACTTCATTGAGAAGCTGGTCGGAGGCAGAGACCTCGCCTTCGAGGAGGCCTTGGAGGCCATGGGTGAGATCATGACTGGGGGAGCCACGGACGCCCAGATAGGGGCGTTCCTCACGGCCCTCAGGATGAAGGGAGAGACCATCGAAGAGATATCCGCCTTCGCCTCGGCGATGAGGGCGCACTGCCAAAGGATCAACCCCAAGGTGGGCGGCCGCCTCGTGGACACCTGCGGAACCGGTGGCGACAGGATAGACACCTTCAACGTCAGCACGGTGGCCGCGTTTGTGGCGTCGGGTGCCGGCGTGTGCATCGCGAAGCACGGGAACCGCTCCGTAACCAGCAGCTGCGGCAGCGCAGACGTCCTCCAGGGCCTGGGCCTCAACCTCAACCTCGAGCCGGGGGACGTCGAGCGCTCCATCGAGGAGGTCGGCGTCGGGTTCATGTTCGCCCCCGCGTTCCACCCCGCGATGAAACACGCCATCGGCCCTAGGAGGGAGCTGGGCTTCAGGACCGTATTCAACGTACTGGGCCCCCTCACGAACCCCGCTGGGGCATCGGCGCAACTGCTCGGAGTATACGACCCCGGCCTCACCGAGCCCCTGGCCAAGTCTCTGAAGCGTCTAGGTAGCGAGGAGGCTATGGTGGTGCACGGCCTCGACGGCATGGACGAGATATCGAACCTCGGCGCCACGAGGGTCTCGTGGCTGAGGGCCGGCGAGGTGAACACCTTAGAGGTGACCCCCAAAGACTTTGGCGTGGGATGCAGCAACGTGGAGGAGATCAGGGGTGGAGACCCTAAGGAGAGCGCCGAAGTAACCTACAGGATACTCAACGGGAACGGAGGTTACGAAGACCCGAGGACCGAGATAGTTCTAATGAACAGCGCAGCCGGTATCGTCGTGGCCGGGAAGGCCGACGACTTCATGTGCGGTATGGAGCAGGCCCGGGAGTCCATAGGGAGCGGAGCCGCCTATGAGAGACTCAAATCCCTCATCAGGGCATCCGGTGGAGACCTCTCAAAGCTAGAGGAGCTTGAACAGAGATATGGCTGACTTCCTCGACGAGCTGGTAAGGGACGCCGAGCAGACCCTGAAGGAAGGGTACTACAGGGTCCAAACCTCTGAGCCCCACGCCGACATAAGCCTCAAGACCATGATAGAGACCTGCAGAAATAACCCGGTTATCGCCGAGATGAAGAGGGCGTCGCCCTCCCTCGGCTCAATCAGGGAGAACATCGACCCAACCCAGATAGCCCACGCCATCGAGGCGGGCGGCGCGTCGGGGATGTCGGTGCTCACCGAGCCGAAGCACTTCAAGGGAAGCCTAGGGTATCTCAGGCAGATACGGGGCACCACAAGGCTCCCCCTGCTAATGAAGGACATAGTAATAAGCCCAGAGCAGATCGAGGCCGGGGCGAGACTCGGCGCCAACGCGGTCCTGCTAATAAAGGCGATATACGATAGGGGCAAAGGACACGTCAACCTAGACTCGATGATCGAAAAGGCTCATACGCTCGGTCTTGAGGTGCTCCTTGAGACCCACGACGCCGACGAGTTCGACGCTGCTAAAAACACTGGAGCCGATCTTATAGGGATAAACAACCGGGACCTCAGAACCTTGAAGGTGGACCTAGAGGTAACACACTGCGTCCTGGAAACCCACTGCAAGGGTGATGCCCCGATCGTGAGCGAGAGCGGGATAAAGACCCCGGAGGACCTGCTCTTCCTCAGAGGCTGCGGCGCCCAGGCCTATCTCATCGGCTCATCCATCATGGCCTCCGGAGACGTAGAGGAAGCAGTCAGGGGATTCGTCAGGGCATGAACGCGGTGAAGGTCAAGATCTGCGGTATCACCAGAGAAGAAAACCTTGAGGCAGCTGTAAACGCCGGAGCCGACGCGGTGGGCTTCGTAGTCGGTGTCCCGTCGTCGCCAAGGAATCTGTCGCCGGAAAGAGCCGCCGAACTCGTCAAGAGGGTCCCGGTCTTCACCAAGACGGTTCTGGTGTTGGTCCCCGAAGACGTAGATGAGATAGTTGAAGTGTACGAGGCGATCAGACCCGACGTCCTCCAGATACACGGCGAGGGGACGCCGAACGCGAATGTATTGAAGGGGATGATGCCCGGCGTAGGCCTGATCAAGGGGATCAGCCCAGAGCCAGATAGATTGATGAAGGCGGCCGAGGAAACAGGAGCCTATGACACGCTGCTTCTCGACACATTTGTCCCCGGCAAGCTTGGGGGAACAGGAGTCCAGCGGGACTGGGAGATGAGCGCGAGGCTCAGGGAGGCTATCCACCCCAAGAGGATGATACTGGCGGGAGGCCTTAACCCGATGAACGTGGGGGAGGCGATCCGGGTCGTGAAGCCCTACGCCGTTGACGTGAGCTCCGGCGTCGAGTCGAGGCCAGGCCTCAAGGACCCCAAAAGGATAGCGTCATTCATCGTGAACGCCAGGAAAGTGAAGCCGATATGAAGGGCAGATACGGGAGGTTTGGAGGCCAGTACGTCAGCGAGATGCTGATGCCGGCCCTCGAGGAACTGGAGGAAGCCTACGAGAAGATGCTTCCAGACCCCGGGTTCCAGAAGGAGTACAGGAGACTCCTCAGAGACTACGCGGGTAGGCCCACGCCCCTGTACCACGCCGAGAGGCTCAGCCATGAGGTGGGCTGCAGGGTCTACCTTAAGAGGGAGGACCTCGTCTGCGGCGGGTCCCACAAGCTCAACAACACCCTGGGTCAGGCCCTCCTTGCTAAGAGGATGGGTAAGAGGCGGGTAATAACAGAGACCGCGGCAGGGCAGCACGGCCTTGCGACTATCATGGCAGCGAAGGTCTGCGATCTGGAGGCCGAGATATTCATGGGGGTCAAGGACATCAAGAGACAGGCGAGCAACGTCAGGAAGATGAGGCTCCTCGGAGCCACAATCACCCCAGTTGATATCGGCTCAGGCGTGCTCAAGGACGCCGTCTCGGACACGCTGAGGGAGTGGGCCTCCTGCTCCCAGGACACCCTCTACCTCATGGGCTCAACCGTAGGGCCCCACCCGTTTCCGGCGGTGGTCGGAGCCTTCCAGAGCGTCATCGGCGACGAGGCTAGAAGCCAGTTCCATGAGAGGGAGGCAGGGCTCCCGGACGCCGTGATCGCCGCAGGGAGCGGCGGCAGCAACGCCCTGGGGGCCTTCAGAGCCTTCCTCGATGAAGACGACGTTAGGCTCTACTTCGTCGAGGGGGGCGGAGAAAGCCTAGGAGCGGGGAACAGCGCCGCGGCATTCCAGCTGGGCAGCCCAGGGGTGATTCACGGCGCCGTCATGCAGGTCCTCCAGGACGAGAACGGCCAGATAATGCCCTCCAAGACCAGATCCGCCGGCCTCAACTACCCCGCCAGAGGCCCAGAGATATCCCACCTGTGCGAGATAGGCCGCGTCAAGGCGTGCTACGCCTTCGACAAAGAAGTCTTCGAGGCCGTAGAGACGATGTGCAGGACGGAGGGGCTGATACCGGCCTTGGAGACCGCGCACGCCATAGCCTACGTCGTGAATCATGGGGAGGAGTTCTCTGGGGACGAAGCCATCATCATCAACTACTCCGGCCGGGGCGACAAGGACATGGAAGCCATAATGAGGTACGTCTATGGATCTTGATGAGATGCTGCTGGGGTTGAGGCGGCGGCGCGAGGGAGCGTTCATGCCCCACCTGTACTACGGCGACCCCGACGCCCACTTCTCCCATAGGATGATCGAGACCCTGGCCGAGAGCGGTGCAAACCTCATCGAGTTCGGGATACCCTTCTCAGACCCCACGGCTGACGGCCCCACGTTTCAGGCAGCCTGCGAGAGAGCCCTGAGCAACGGAACCACGCCGTCGAGCTGCATTAAGGGCATGAGGAAGCTGAGCGAAGGGGGCCTCGATGTTCCCTTCATAGTCACCACCTACTACAACATCCCCTACGTCATGGGAGTAGATGTCTTCCTCAGGGAGATCAAGGCGGCGGGGGCTCAGGGGATAATCGTGCCCAACCTGCCCTTCGAGGAGGCGGGTACGCTTCTTGAAGAGGGGGATAGGCAGGGGGTCCACGTGATCCTCTTGGTAGCCCCGACCACGACGGAGGAGCGGCTGAGGAAGATCGCCGAGATGGCCTCGGGATTCATCTACGTGATGAACGTTGAGGGAGTCACGGGCGCGAGAGACAGCCTCAGGGACTCCACTCTGAGGTTGGTAGAGAGGGTGAGGAGGCACACAGATGTGCCCATCCTCGCAGGCTTCGGCATATCAAGGAGGGAGCAGGCGGAGGCTGTGGTCTCAGCGGGGGCCGACGGCATCATAGCCGGCAGCGTATTCACCAAGATTTACGAGGCACACCTAGAAGACCCTACGGAGGCCTTGCCTGAGATAGCTGATCTGGTTCGAGAGCTTAAACTTGGATGCATCAACAAGCATTAGCAGAGAACGAGTTCCTCGCCTAACCCTTTTTCGGTTAACAAGTCTTATATCCACACACGGTCCTTCCGATGGCACCTAGCCTTGCTAGGAGGAAGAAGTGTGTATCACTTGGACTGGAAAGGACTATCCTCCTGACGGAGGACGAGATACCCAAGAAATGGATTTCTATAACCCCTGATCTACCGACACGCCCCTACCCTCTGCTCGACCCGGGCACACGTGAGCCGGTCAAGCCGGAGGCGCTGCTCCCCATATTCCCGAAGGAGCTGCTCATGCAGGAGGTGTCCGAGAAACGGTACATAGACATCCCAGAGGAAGTGAGAGAAGCCTACAGGCTCTACAGGCCGACGCCCCTCATCCGGGCGTTGCGGCTGGAGAAGGCGCTCAAGACCCCCGCCAAGATCTACTACAAGTACGAGGGGGTGAGCCCCACGGGCAGCCACAAGCCCAACACGGCCATACCCCAGGCGTATTACGCCATGCGTGAGGGAGTCAAGAAGCTCACCACGGAGACCGGCGCAGGCCAGTGGGGCAGCGCCCTCAGCTTCGCCGGTATGCTGTACGACCTCGACATCGAGGTCTACATGGTGCGCATCAGCTACGAGCAGAAGCCGTACCGTAAGGTGATGATGCGGCTGTTCGGCGGCGAGGTGTACTCCAGCCCCACCACCCGTACGGAGGTGGGCAGGAGGATACTCGCGGAGGACCCCGACTGCTCGGGCAGCCTAGGCATCGCCATAAGCGAGGCCGTGGAGCAGTGCCTCAAGGACGATGACACCAAGTACAGCCTCGGCAGCGTGCTGAACAGCGTGCTCATGCACCAGACCGTCAACGGCCAGGAGTCCATGAAGCAGCTCGCCAAGGTGGACGAGTACCCGGACACGATCATCGGCTGCGTCGGCGGAGGCAGCAACTTCGCCGGCGGCGTCTACCCGTATCTCAGCGAGAAGCTGAGAGGGAAAGCCCAGAAGGAAACCGAGTTCATCGCCGTCGAGAGCACGGCGTGCCCGAGCCTGAGCAAGGGCGAGTTCCTCTACGACCACGGCGACACAGGCCGCATCACACCACTGCTGAAGATGTTCACCCTGGGCCACGAGTTCATACCCGACCCCATACACGCCGGGGGCCTCAGGTACCACGGCATGGCGCCCGCCATCAGCCTGCTAGTCAGGGACGGCCTCGTGAAGGCCAAGGCGTACAACCAGCTGGACGCGCTGGGCGGAGCCGTGGCGTTCACCAGGGCCGAGGGGCTAATACCAGCACCGGAGACGGCCCACGCCGTGAAGGCCACCATCGACGAGGCACTACGTTGCAAGGAGACAGGGGAGGAGAAGACGATCCTGACCCTGTTCAGCGGCCACGGCTTCTTCGACATGGCGGCATACGAGGCATACCTGGGCGGCGGTCTACAGCCCTTCGAGCTCCCCGACGAGAGGATACGGGAGACCATCGGCAACCTGAAGCGGCTGTACCCCTTCGCGTAGAGGCTCTTCTCCTCCATTTATTTATAACGAGTCTACAGGTTCCCTTGCTTAGATCTGTATCTCAAGGAGCCTCTCGATGTCTGTCTCCTCGACGTTCTCCGGCTCAAGGACCATGGTTCCGCCCTCCGCGGTGAACACAGCCTTACCGTGAGCCCTGACTAGGGGCATGATGATGTCGGTGTACCCTGTCTCCACTATGGTCTTCAGGTTGTAGGCACAGATCGCGTCCATAGGGATGTAAAGCACCTTGTGGAGGGCGTACTCGTATCTGAGAAGCTCACGCACCTTGTCCTCCTTGAAGAAACAGGACATCTCACCCGTGGCCCTGAGTCCAAGCCCCTTTGACTGGAAGTAACTATTTGTTTCGTGCCACTTGTTCAGTATCTTCAGCGCCTCGACTTTCCTGTCGACGATGTAGAACTCGTCGTACTTCGGCGTCAAGATGCTCCCAGACGCAAGGTTAGGGTCAACGTCTATACTATGACTGGCCAAACCCTTGTAGATATCTTGAGGAGTCTCCTCAGTGTGAACGTAGACGATGCCTTTACCCTGCTTAAGTCCCTCAGCAAGGTAGCTGTACAATATTCTCCGTTTACTTTCTTGGGTGTCATAGAAAAGCAAGACATGGTCTGTGGTGTCGATGCCGTGTATGAAACTGTCAATCTCCTCGGTGTAAATCATTGTAAGACAATAATCCTAGCTGAAACTTAATAAATTTGATCATTGAGAGGTGGTTATAAAGTAACTTCCTTTACAGGGATTCCAGGAGTTTCTCGACAAGCCCAACGGCTGTATCGGACTGTATCAAAGTGATTCCATAGAGTTTCCCAAGGCTGATGACCTCATCGGGGAAAGGCTTTATCGACGCCAGGACGACCTTGGCGTTGATATCCATCTTCCTCGCGCTCAACTCGAAGACCTGGCTGAAAACGTCTTCACCGATGATGAGGTTCAGACCAACGACGTTAACAGGTTTCACCGGATCACTGAAAACGATGTTGAAAGAGTACTCGACCCCTGAGGCCCCCGTTATGGCTGTGTTCTTCTCCACCGATAGACCGTTCGCTGTCAGCAGATCCGTTACCAGATCCAGCACCTCGCCGAAGTTATGCTGCTCCACGATCTCACGGTAGATCTCCTGAGCCGGCTTACCGCTCCTCCAGTAGCCCTCGAAGACAACCTTCATGGTATCCACGTAGGAGTCTAGGTTCGACCAGATCGCCTGCCCCTTCAGATCCTTTCCGGAGGTGGCCAACAGGGTCTCCTCCCCGTCAACGATTAACAGGGAGAGGTCCGTCGTTGCTCCAGGGTCCTTGACTTCGCTGTATATCATCATGTTTGACAGCTCGGCGCTGTCACTTTCCGCGATCCCCGTCAAGACTCGCACCCTCTTTCCTGACTCGTTACTCGGAACTGGTGAAGGAAGATCTTGGATGTTCTTTACGATGATATCAACGCTCTGTGTGCTTCTCTCAAGCATTTCCCTGAATTTTTCACGGTACTCCTTGTAGCTTCTGATGGTTCTAAACTCGTAGGGCCTCTCCCCGGTGAGTATGGTGTTGATGACCGTAGATGCCTCCGGAGCCATGTTCCACAGGGCGTCGTAGAATGTCTTCATGGTTGACACGAAGCTCTGCGAGTTGGTCCAAAGCCCCGTGTCGTTCTGGGTGGTCATGCTCATCGAGTCGTCCATTGCGACGGACGACAGCGTCTCTTCCTCGTCTATCAACGCGAATCGAATTGGAGTATCTATCACCATATGGCGTACGTCTATCCTCTTGGATAGCTCCTCGATCTCGTTGAGGTATGCCTCGTTCACGCTCGTCAAAATCCGGACACTCTTACCGGCGCCCGTTAGATCTGAGAACCTCTCGTCGAATCCCCAAAGAGAGAGCCTTAAAAGATCCTGGGGCGTCGTTATCAGCCTCAGTTCGCTATCTGCTCTATCACACATGGAGGCTAGCAGCTCGTAGACTCGCTGCCTGCCTTGGTACATCCTGAAACGGGGCTCCTCTGCCTCGTGCTGCTCAGTGCTTTCCAGTTTCATGATCTCTTCGATTATTGTTGACTGACTTTTCTTGAGGTCGCTGAGTCTTTTCGAGGCTTCCTCGATACGGTTGTTTACGATTTCCTCGATGGGAGCCACCACATAGCGCACAGGTCTCCCTACGATGCTGTGAACGATCCCATCCTCCTCCAAGTTCTTCAAAAGGCGGTATGTTTTCATTCTGTTGTAGTTGAACCGTTTAGCAACTGTGCTCGCTGATGTGGGCCCTATCGCGGCGAGGAAAACGTATGTTTCTGCTTCCTCCTTGGTGAACCCGTATTCAGCAAGCCTCTCATGGAGCCTGTTTAGACTCATGTCTCTGTCTAGCCGCCTCTACATTATAAATTGAACGTTCAAATGTTACATATATTTTGCACGTACATTTGTTACAAACTTATCGTTATGACCGTGATAAACCCACTATGAAACAGTGAGACATGAGAAAATACTTCACTAGATCAAGCGAAAGCGTCTGGCCCACAGTGATCTGGCAGGGAACCCAGATAGTTGTCTACTACCTTAACGAAGACGACGAGATCTCGGACATCGTTGAGACGCGGGGCATAGACTTCGATGAGCTATTGTGTTACATCGACAGGGGGGGCTCGGTCTTCATCACCACGAAGCCAGTCGAAAATGAAACGAAGGTAAAGAATGAGGCCCACGTAGGAGGACAAACAATTGTACAATGACGCCCAAATGAATTCAACGACTGAGGGAACCCCAAAAACCTGCACAAAATGCGGCAGCACCAACATCATCATCGACCATGACGTGGGTGAAGAGGTCTGCGGCAACTGTGGTCTGGTGCTAAACGAGGGGCATATGGACACAGGCCCAGAGTGGAGGGCCTTCACGGCCGAGGAGAGGAGTGACCGCAGCCGCACCGGGATAGGCTACTCCTACACCCTCTACGACAAGGGGCTCTCCACGGTTCTCTCGGGTTACCGCGACGCCAACGGTAAAAGCCTGAATCGCGAGACCATGCGCCAGATGGATAGGCTCCGCCGATACGATAATCGGAGCAAGTTCGATGACACTTGGAGGCGGAACCTCAGCATCGCCATGGCGGAGCTGGACCGCTTATCGGCCTTGCTTCACATCCCCAGCTCCATCAAGGAACGGTCGGCGTTCCTCTACAGGAAGGCTCTGAGGATGGACCTCATCAGGGGGCGCAGCATAGACGCCTTCGTGGCCGCGAGCATATACGCCACCTGCCGTCAGGCGCAGCTGCCCAGGCCCCTCAAGGAGATAAGCGCGGCCTCTACGAGGGAGCACTCAGAGATAGCGAGAACCTATAGGCTCATGCTGCGCGAGATGAAGCTGAAGATGCCCATCGACGACCCGATGAAGTTCGTCCCAAGCATCGCGTCGAAGCTAAACCTCAGGAGGGAGACCGAGAACCACGCAATCGAGATCCTGAGGAGAGCCAAGAAGCTGCAAGGCCTCTCAGGCAAGGACCCCAGGGGCATAGCGGCCGCCTCGCTCTACAAGGCCTGCCTCGAGAAGAACGACAAGAGAGTCCAGAAGGACGTGGCGGAGGCCGCAGGCACGACGGAGGTCACCCTCAGGAACCGGCTCAGGGGCCTCGAGACGCTGTTCGCCGCTGCCACGGTCATTACTGACTAGAACGGTCTTCGCGACCTTACACTCATCTGTAACCACACAGTCGCCTGGGTGGTTGATACACATCTCCTTTTTTCCTGTAGCCAAGAGCACTTTCATCCATGTCGTAGAAGTTTGTTAGAGCAAACGATTTAGAGGAAGCGCGTCCCATATCGCGTAAAGTTGAACCCCAGCGCCATCAAGCAGGTGGTCAAGGCGATTCTCGTCAAGACCCAGTCAGGCGAAGCCAAAATGGACGAGGTGCGGGAGTCTGTGAACGTAACCAACGCGGCGTTCGACCAAACCATGGAGACCATGGCTAGGGAGGGATACATAACCCTCGACGGCGACGCCGTCAAGCTCTCCACTGAGCAGAGGGTGAGGCTAGCCGTGAGGGCGGTCGAGCTAGGCGCAGACTTCCAGACGGTGAGCGGCAGCCTGGGGTGGCTGGAGTTCGAGGAGCTGGCGGCCCACGTCTTTGAGGAGAACGGCTTCACCGTGCTGAGGCGGTACAGGTTCCAGGCGGAGGGGCGGCGGTGGGAGATGGACGTGCTGGCGAGCCGTTACCCGTACATAGTGTGCGCCGAGTGCAAACACTATACGAGAGGCATGGGGAACAGCACCGCCAGAAATATAGTGGAGACTCATCTAGAGAAGACAGAGGTCTTCAGCAGGCACCTGCCCGGGCAGGCGAAGAAGATAGGAGTCCACAGGTGGAGGGACGCGTTGGTGATCCCCATCACTCTAACCCTGAGCCCCACCAAGATGAGGATATACAGGAGGATGCCCAGCGTCTCGGTGCTGGCCCTCACAAGTTTCCTAGCCTCCTTCGAGGGGTACCTGGAGCGGATGGCCCACTTCAGGGTGGAGCTGCCCGAGTGGAAGCCCAAGCCTAGGCAGACCCGGCTCCGCTGAGGCTCAGGTCAACGCCCATTTTTTTTAGTCTAGCTAAAGGTAACTCCTAAAAGCGAGTTACGTGCATGGGTGGAGGATGGACAAACGAGGTATAGCCGCCACAGCCATCGTGGGCGGCGTGGCCATATTCGGCATCAAGCTTTACTCTTACTACATATCTGGCTCCGTCGCATTGCTGTCCGACGCCCTCGAGTCCATAGTGAATATCGTGGCCTCCATCATGATGTATGTGAGCGTCAGGATAAGCGAGCAGCCTCCCGACGACAACCACCGCTACGGACACCAGAAGATCGAGAACATATCGAGCTTCATCGAGGGCGCCCTCATAATCGTGGCTGGGGCTCTCATCGGCAGAGCAGCGGTTAACCGCCTACTCGAGCCGGTTACCCTGGTGAGCCTGGACCTCGCGATAGGTCTATCTCTCTTCGCTACCGCGCTTAATGGGGTGCTCTCGTGGCTGCTGATGAAAAAGGCCGAGGAGACCAGAAGCATGGCGTTGGAGGGGGACGCCAAGCACCTGTTCTCGGACGTGGTCTCGTCGATAGGCGTAGCCTTCGGTCTGTTCATCGGGCAGTTCCTCGGCATCCCTGTTCTCGATCCGCTCATGGCGATGATAGTCGCGTTCATGGTCCTCCGGTTGGGACTGGGACTAGTCTACAAGTCGGGCAGTGGGCTCATGGACGAGTCGTGCCCGGAGACCGAGGAGCAGATCAGGAAGCTGATGGACAGACACAAGAGCCAGTTCGTGGACTACCACAACCTCAAGACCCGAAGAAGCGGTGACAGGGTGTTCGCTGAGCTTCACCTCTCCCTCGACGGCAGCCTGTCTGTCCAGGAGGCACATGACTTCACGGATCACCTCGAGTGGGACGTGGAGAACGAGATCCCGAGCGTCGACCTAACGATACACGTGGAGCCGCCTAAGGCGAAGGAAACATAATAAAAAAGTGGGTATAATCAGGACTTTCTGGAGTATAGTAGATAGGCCGCTAAGGCTAGGATCACCAACGCCGCAGCCCCGTATAGGAGGTAGTTGGGTCCAGAGGGCTCTTCCGGAGGCTCCTCCGGTGGCTCCTCCGGTGATTCCTCAGGGACGGTGGGCTCTGTTTCCTCGATGACTGACCAGACGCTAAAGTGGTCTGTCTCAGCCTCCAGTATGTTTTCATCCGTCAGTGTGCTGTCGACGGGGTCCCATTGGGTGCCGTTCCAGTACGCCCACGTGAGCCTCTCCATGGCCATGTCTCGGGCCTGAGCCTGCGCGGGGTCGATCTCGACCCCCAGCCTGGCCTGAGTTATGGTTGCGTTGGGCTCGATCTCGCAGTAGAAGCCCATGTGTTTCTCGGGCTCTGCCACATCTGTGGGTCTGCTCGTCCTCATGTGCATCTCCAGCCTCAGGGCTTCCCCTGGCTGGACTTCCAGCCTGAAGACGCGCTGCCTGAACTGGCTCTCTGCCGTGATCTCCAGCTGGGCTTGTCGGGTGCAGTTGAAGTACATGGCCGTGTTCTGGAACTGGAGCATGGTCCCCTGACGCTGATCCAGCCGGTACTGGAACTGCTCAGGAACCACGCTGTGTAGTTGTATGCCCTT
>CAZTZC010000018.1:0-17861 GCA_964618045.1 uncultured Candidatus Bathyarchaeia archaeon
CCCTTCCGCTGCGCCATCTTTCATGCAACTGTGCGCTCACAATGAGAATAGCACTCCAGATGCACGCGCGTAAGAGTTGGAGATAAAAAGGTGCTACTAATCACATACAGAGCTATACACATCGATGAGAGACTCATCCAAAGTGACTTCATGCCCAGATATGCCCCCTCCCGCATTAACCAGGTCCCGAACCTGGTTCAGATAACTCCTAAGAGGCTGATACTCGTCTGGATTATGCTCCTCGTTTCCATCTATGGGATACAGTAAATGTTTTGAAGCCCAATAGTCAAGCGCCACAGGATCGAGACTCGCCAGAAGCTGGTCCAGCCTCGTCGTGTTCTCAGGCGGATAACCAGCCCATTTTACCTGAGTCACCCATATACAGTCTAAAACATTGAGCACGGGGGCCCTGACCCTGGCTATCATCTCGCCGCAGTGTGCGCCCAGCTTCTCGTAGTGGCGTTCACGCCTCCAGCCGTCAGCCATGGAAAGGATACCGTAATAGCTTTTCACAGCCCCAGTCACGCCGCATCCGTCATGGTGTTTCAGCACTGGAACGTTAACCAGCTTGAGGCTGTCATCGTAGCCGGAGCCATTCCAGACTCCCTCCTTCAACTCCACCCTGTTTCCTTTGGTCGTGGTGAAACAAGGATACGAGACCTCACCGGTTCTCCTGTATCCGTCAGTCGAATGGTCATCGTCGTCGATGAACGTCTCACGCACCGGATCGAGAAGGTACATGGAAACCCTGTCGTCCGCAAAGACCTGGCCCACCAAGTACGAGAAGGAGTGACTCTCGTCCTCCGCGTTTGCATGCACCCCCGTGTCCGTGTACTGCCTACCCCACATGGTGTCGCAGTCCAGGCTTCCACCGCTCTGCCCGTTCTCGAAGATGACAACCTCTCCTGAGAAGCCGTCAGGGTGCTCAAGTATCCTCTGTATGAGGCCTCTCACAACGTCAGAATTTGTGCATCCCCTATACTTCCACTGAGCGTTCACCTTTACGAGTACCACGTCAGAGCCATCGATGAGACCTGCGGGGCCGCCAAGATGCGTGTTCTCGTGTGTCTTATAGAACTTTAGGCCATGATCGGCCATCAACTTGAGAAGAGAGTCTACACCTTCGTGGTGATTCCCTACACCTTTAGGCACTGGACAGTTCATAACCTGAAATATCTCTGATTTAAAATCTCTAACCATATGTCTCTATTCTAATGCATGTGTAAATAGACGTTGCGCATACACGTCGGCTAAGGAAGATACAACAAACCGCGTGCTCACGGACGCTCCTCTCACTCGATGCATGACAACAATGAGATTTTCAAGATAGATTCTCTCGCGCGGTTCGAATCCCTTACGATGTGCCAACGAACAAACCTTTCTGTACGCATGAAATGAATCGGCCCACATGGAATAGACTCTCGGAGAAGCCTTTAAACTCCTAAGCTGTAAAATCCTCCTTTTCTTTACGCGCGGACGAATTCAACAATCGGTGTTTAATGTTATCTAAGGCGAACCAAAGCACCAGATTAATTATTAATAATATGAAACTAATTTTTATTTCATTATAAAGCGTCCTAACATTAATCGAATATACGGATAGGGTATTAAATTAGTAAAATATTACTAATCTTACCCGTTTTTACCGTTGTTTCCTTTGCTGCCGTTGTTGCCGTTGTTTCTGTTGTTTCCTTTGTTGCCGTTGTTGCTCTTGCCTTTATCCTTCTGCTTGTTGTTTGTGTCTGGCTTCCTTGAGTTATCGGCTTTATCCTTGAACTCCTGCTTTACTTTATCGAGTTCTTCGTTCACAGTCTCTATTTCCTCATCCTCTTCGGAGGTGTCCTCCCCCTCTTCGGCCTTCCTCCGTCTCTTCTCCTCCGTCTTCTGGACCTGAGACTGGAGCCTCTCGACCATCTTCAGAGTCTCGGCTGCTTCCTTGTCCTCCATTTCGTCGACGTCGTCCTCTATCTCGAACTCCGTCACCATGAGTTCGTCGATGGCATCATCGTAGTCACCCTTACCGACTTTGTCCATGATGTTCTCGAGTTTCTTTTCCTCGTTATCTAAAGCCTTCTCCAACGTCTTTGAGTCCTTTTCGGACAGGTAGTCTTTCAACTCGTCGACGTGTTCACCGATCATGGCGATTTTCTCTTGAAGTTGTTCCTGGATCTTGATCAGGCGCTTCTCCTTGGCAACATTAATTTCCTCCTCTAAACCTTCTGGAGGCTCCGTCTCCTCGGGTGAAGGTTTGTCTTTTTCATCTAATTCTTCGAAGCTTTCCTCGGCTGCCTCTGGGTTGTAGATGAGGTATTTCTGCCAAGTGTTTCTGAACAGTTTCAAAGCGTACAAGTACTGTTCCGTGGCCTCCCTAGTGTCCCCCATCTCT
This sequence comes from uncultured Candidatus Bathyarchaeia archaeon, assembly GCA_964618045.1. GTDB lineage: Archaea > Thermoproteota > Bathyarchaeia > TCS64 > TCS64 > RBG-16-57-9. The sequence continues at coordinate 2,387 of CAZTZC010000018.1, forward strand.
TCAGCTATCTCCATAGCATACAGCGCTTCCTCTAGGTTTTCTATGATGCCTGGCGGAAGCTCTAGTCCCAGGAGGTATAGAAGTTCGTCTCGTCTCGCCTCTGCCGCCGCTTTAATATTTTCATAGATTGTGTCGTTTATATCATCGTTATTGCCGTCTTCATCGCCATGGTCGGCCACTGTGCCAGCGTATGCTATCTGGGTATACGGAGCACCCACTAGTAGCAGTAACAATATCATGGCGATTAGTTTAGTCCCCATTATCGCTGCACTTGTACATTTGGACACATTTCGTGTATTAGAAGAACACTGTGGAACGATCTGGAACGATCTATCCAACTCAATACACTGATTCTGATAAAATCATTACATAACTATCATATATACTTTGTTTTCTGCATGAAAATCGATAGAAAAAGGCCATATATTTATTATAAAACCGTTTTTTGGATATATATTTCAAATCTACATCTATATTACGGAGCATGTATTGAATAAAATTATCAAAGGATGCCTTCCGCTACGCTAAAAAAGAAGATCTGTTTATAAATGAGATTAAATTGGGATTTTGACACCCAGCTCTTCTCCAAGAGCTACGAGATCGCCCCAGGTCTTGTTCTCAATGAATATTCCCTCCTTAAGGCGTTTCTCTTTCTTCAGCCTCTCGGGTTCACCTGGAATCAAGATCTCTTCGTATCCCGGCGCCGTCGGGGAGTCCCTCACGGTGCTTAGGAGGTCGTCTACGCGTCTCTTGAACGCGTCAAGTTCCGTGATCTGCCCCACGTCTATCGCCATCATGAAGATGCCGTTCCCACCGTAGAAGGGTCTAGATCGATACTCTTCGCTGTTGGAGACGCCGCCTTCCGTCAAAGCTCCGGTGAGGATCTCCACGAGCAGGGAGAGCCCATACCCCTTGTAGCCAGCGATATCGCCTCCCAGGGTGCGGAGGACGCCTCCCTTGGTGTACCAGGCTGGGTCTGTGGTCGAGTTTCCGTCGGGATCCATGAAGACGCCTTCCGGGAGCTCCTCTCCTCTAGCCAGGTACACCATGATCTTACCCCGCGCCCAGACCGATGTGGCCATGTCTAGAACCATCGGCTTTTCCTTCCCGGAGGGGATCGCGAAACACAGAGGGTTCGTCCCCAGCTGCTTGGATTTTCCACCGTAGGGAGCCACGTAGCTCGCCGAGTTGACGCTGGCGATACCGATCATGTCTTGAGCCATAGCCATCTCCGCATAGGTGTTCAGACGACCGATGTGTTGGCTGTTCTTAACAGTCACCAGACCCACCACTCCTTTTCTCGCCTTCTCGATGCAGACGTTCATGGCGTACTTGGCTACCACTTGACCCAGGTTCCACCCCCCGTCTATTGCTGCCGTGGAGCGGGTCTCTCTGATTATCTTTATCTCTGCCCCCGGCTTCACCGCCCCCATCTTGATTCCCCGCGCGTATATGGGGATCCTGATCACTCCATGACTGTCGAAGCCGGTGAGGTTCGCCTCGACTAGAAGATCTGACACAAGCTCCGCGTCCTCGGCTGGCACGCCGAGGGCTGAGAAAATCGAGGACCCAAAAACCCTGAGCTGATCCGCGTTTACAGTAGGCATTGTTTCACGTTCCGGTTACTCAAGATCACCTGTGTCTCTTGATACGTCTTTTGGTAAAATATACACGAGAGAAATTCTCTTCATGGTCATCATGTCGTTTCGCTCACATGGCTCTCTATGTCTGTTGCGATCCTTTCGAGGGTCTCAATGGGTTTTATCAGCGGAATTCTCATGTGGTATTCCCCGGTTCTTCCGAAGGCTGTCCCGGGTCTCGCCAGTATCCTCTTGTCTTTGAGCAAGGACTCGCAGAAGGTCTCTGATTCTTTCTTGAGGTCTCTGAAGCTGGGGAAGAGGTAAAAGGCTCCTTCGGGCATGTGGCACGTGAGTCCATCGACGTCGTTCAACCTTGGGACCATGAAGCGTCTCCTCCGGTCGTATTCGTCAATCATCTCCTTTATCGGCTCCCAAGGTCCCTTAAGCGCCGCCACACCCGCGATTTGTACGAACGTATTTGTTCTGTAGCCTAGGGGGATCTTCTGCAATCTTTTTATTATGGGGTCGTCGGCTAAGACGTATCCCAGGCGCCACCCTGTCATGGCGAATGTTTTAGAGAAGCTGCTGCTGATTATTGTCCTCTCCTTCATCTCTGGAAGAGAAGCGATGCTGGTGTGCTTCCGTCCGTCCCATACGAACTCACGGTAGACCTCGTCAGAGAGCACCATGAGATCGTTATCCTTGGCTATGTCAGCGATCTCCATGAGTTCTTGCTTCGAGAAGACGGTTCCAGAGGGGTTGTTGGGGTTGCACAGTACAATCATCTTGGTCTTCTTGGTAACCTTCTCGTTGAGGGTTTCAGCGTCTAGACGGTACCCCTTCTCTTCGTCCAGTGCAACACCGATCTCTTTCGCCCCACAATACTCAACCAGGTCGGAATAGTCCATATAGTAGGGTTCCAGGAGGATGACCTCCTCCCCTGGATTCAAGGTACCGGTCATGGAGGCGAACAGAGAGACTCCGCTGCCTGCCGTGACCATCGTCTCTGATGGAGCCCAATCGACACCGTGTCTGCTGTGGTACTCGGCGATTGCTTTTCTAAGAGCCGGGAGTCCGTGGGTGGGAGGATAGTGGGTCTTCCCCTCTTTGATTGCGGTGAGCAGGGCGTCTGTTATGTGTCTGGGTGTGTCGAAGTCGGGGTCGCCTCCTCCGAGGTTTATTACTTGATCCATCTGTCTTGCCATCGCCACGACTCTTTGGTGAGGACGACTCTTCATCGATCTTAGACGATCCTCTATATGCCTTTCAGCCAATTGTTGTCACCCTAAATCTGTTGAATGGATTAAAAAAGGTAGATCGAACTTTGAGCGTCAAGGGTTCGAACCCCTTCCGCTACGCTAAAACCATCATCTCATCGAGTCTTGATGTCGGCCACCGAGTTCAGAACGAGGCGTGAGTGTTGCACCGCATCCCTCTCAGGGTTAACCAGTATGGTTCCTTTCACCCCCGCCGCATTACCAGCCAGCGCGTCGACGGCTTCATCCCCCACGTAGACGGCATCGCGAGGAGACACCCCGAGCCGCTTGCAGGCTGCGAGGATCATGTCCGGCGCGGGCTTCCCCTCGGCGACCTCGTCCGCCCCGATGTAGAAGTCGAACAGCTTCTCGACTCCGACGGCCCCCATGATCTCACGGGCCGTCCTTCCGCTGCCGTTCGTCGCTATGCCCAGCAGCAGGCCAGCCTCCTTCAGGCTCCTCAGCGTCTCCTCGGCCCCCACGATGAGTTCGGGCCTGTACCGCCTGCTCTGCATCCGGTCGGCGGCCTCGTAGGCCTGGGCCGCCAGCCCCTTCGCCTGAAACCAGTCTAACCCTTCGAGCCAGATGGCCGTCGTGGCGACCGTCAGGTCCTCTCTCCTGGGCGCCTTGGACAGCGGCCCCCTCTCATCCACGTTGAACTCCTCGTCCACACCCGAGAGCTTGGCCCACCTCCGGGCGGCCGCGGCTCCCGCCAGCCTCGACACGTGCTCGTACCTTGCCCTCGCCAGCGACCTGCTCCTGAACTCCTTGTCCACCAGCGTGCCGTCCAGATCGAACAACACCAGCCGGCACTCGATCCATGTCTCGTCTACAAAGATTCCGGGCATCTCGTCTGCTCCCTGCTGGTATTGCCGCCTCATCTTTTGTTAAGTTTACGCACCCATCTTCCCAATAATGTTGTTTCATGTACTCGTCTGTTCCATGTCACGTCTCGGGTCTTTCTCCCAGATCCTGAGCGAATCTTAGGAGGTAGCCGTCCGGGTCCTGCACCAGAAACTCTTTCTGTCCGTAGACCACGTCGTCGCCTCTGTACCAGCTCTCCTTCGGTGGACGGAAAAGCGGGTACCCGTGCTCTTCCAGGCTCCGCAGCAGCCCCTCCACGCCGTCGACCTCGATCTGGAGGTTTACGCCCCGCCCAAAGGGGCGCTCCAGCTCCCCCGTGTCCCAGTTGTGGTTGATCTCCTCGACCATGAGCTGGCTTCCCTGGAGTGACAGGAAGGCGAACCTGTCCTCTGGGCGGCTGTACTCCACCTTGAACCCGAGGATCTCTGTGTAAAACCGGAGGCTCTCCTCGATGTCTGTGACGCTTATCTCCGGTATCAGTCTGTTGAACCTCACACGGGTACATTGAATCCGCGGGACTTTAACTCTTGACACGTCAACTCAGTGTCTGGCTCCAACCTTCATGATGTAGGCCACGAGTACGCCGCCGATCAACAGCATGAGCCCCGCGACGCCGAGGTAGACGATCGTATTATCCCCGTTCTCCACCGCCTCCATAGGCTCCGGCTCCTCGCCGCCCATAAAACCGTTCACCGTCTCCACCGCCTGCTCATAGCCTTCCATCAGCCTCTCCTCCACCAGCGCATCCATCAGCCGCCTAGCCTCCGCCTCCTCGCCATCGCTGTAAAGCCGTAGGAGAACCTCCTCCAGCTCCGCCACATCAGAGGAGGCCGCGGCATAGAGCTCGTCCCACCGCTCTCTGACTAGCGGCTGCCGCTCGCCATAAGCCTCATCCACCGACAGCTGCAGCATCTTGTAGACCCACCAGGCGGACGCCTCGTCGTACCCGGAGAGGCTCTCGGGCCCCTCCCCAGTGAGATAGGGCTCAGGCACCGTCGAGACGTTGGCGTAGACCGGCATGAACACGCCTACGCAGGGGCTGCTCATACAGTACCACATCACCTGCATCTCTGAGGGGAGGCCCGGCTCCAGTTGGACCACCATCGCCGAGACCGTCCTCCCGCTGCATATGGTCCTGTACAGATCGTTGCCGTGAGGCGACCTGTACATGGGGGTGTCCTCGTAGTGATCCGAGAGCACCATCATCAGGTCCTCCCGGGTTAGCGAACCCATGTTTCTGCTCAAGAGGTCTAGCCCTCGCTCCAGCCGTGTCTGGGAGCTCGTGTAGGGGTACCCTCTGCTGGAATAGCACTCCGCGAAGTTGAAGTCGTCAGCCGACTCGCACCAGCCCTGATCCACCGCGTACTCTACGAGGTCGTCGCTCCCCTCGTCCCAGCGGGTCGTTATCTGGAACTGGTTCGCCCTCACGGCGACGCCGTCCTCTACCCTGACGGCTGCCCAGTGGCGCCCCGCGCACTCGACGATCCACGCCTCCCCCGGGTCGACTATCCAGTAGATCTGCCCGACATACGAGTGACCGTACATCTCGATCAGGGAGCCGACGAGCTGAACCCCCTCGTAAGCAGTCCTGGAGCGCTCCAAGACGAGGCGGCAGACGTCGTTGTCGTGGAGCCCCGCCTCGCCCTCGAGGGGCTCCCGGGTGGAGGCGTCGTTGTCCGCGACCACGACACCCCACTCGTTGATCCCCATCCCCACGCCCCACTTCTTGTCGTAGGACTTCGACCCCACCCAGCCATACGTCGTCTCCGCCTGAGGGATCTCGATGTACTGCAGACTCACGGTGGCTCCGGCGGCGTGGCGCATAGGGGGAGCCCTGTACAGCCACTGCACCTCGTACTCGGAGAGGTCCCGGTTCTTCGCGATTATAATGGAGCCGTCCGCTGTGGCGTTTCCCGCCGCGAGAGCGGTGGTGCAGCCCCTCGCCGCCGGAGTCAGGAAGGCTGCGGCGGATACGAGAACAACTAAGAAGATCAGCTCCTGTCTACTGCGATACGTGTTCAACGTCTCACCTCCAAGTCAACAGCACGAACACAACTAACAACGTTATCAATAATAATGTAACGAGACGCTGACCAAACAACGTCTGGAGGAAAGGAACCCGCTCCGGGTGCGAAGCCCCTAGGAGGACGGAGAGGCGGCTGACCCCCGGAGGCAGCTGGAGCCTGACGTAGCTCAGGTCCTTCTCGTCGAGAACCTCGTAGTCCACCGCCTCGCCGTCGAGCAGTACTCTCAAGTCACTCCTTTGGACTACCCTCCCCCTGTTCAGGACGACGGTCAACTCGGCGCCCTCCACGGGAGCCGGCTCAAACACCAGCTCCAACTCTCCCTCATCCACGTCGTAGCCTAGCAGGGTCGCCGATGCTGGGCGCGGATAGTGGATTACGACAGAGTCGTCGTCGACGCGCAGCTGTTCGGGTAGCGACGAGTTGCATAGAATGATGACCGCCCCCTCGCCGCCGCTCAGCGAGCCCACCACGGAAGAAGAATACGAGACGACGCTACTGTTATGGGACTCTGACCTCTGAACCTCCGATTCTCTAAACGTCGCAGACGAGTCCATCGACGCCTCAAACCACGATAAGCCGACGTACTCGGCGGACAGGGCGCATCCACGCTCCAGACCGATGCCCCCGATGGAGGAGTCAGCCACCTCCAGAGAGTCGTCTCTGCATGTGATCTCCAACGGGGCGTCCACGCCCATCACCCTCACATCGGCGCCCATATCCACGTTGAGCCTCATATGCCTGAGGTAGACCCTGACGAGAGTGATGTTGAGAGCCGAGGAAGCGACGTCGTTGTCTCCCTGCAGGGACCAGTGGTCACAGTACCAGTAACCTATACCGGTCGGTGACGCCGGGAAGCCCGCGATGGTGAGCCCCGTGCCCTCCTCGAAACGGAGTTCCAGCCCCCTCGTGTCGGAGCCTATCGTCGAGTTCAGGATGGTGAGTGAGCCGCCGCCTGACGCGGAGGCGGAGGTGGCGTAGACGCCGTCGAGGCACGCCTCTGCGGCGTCGGTGACGTTCACGCCGAAGATCCTTGAATCCGAGACCTCGAGGGCGCTGGAGCCACCCATGTGAAACATGGACCAGCAGGTCGAGTCCTCGACGGCGACGCTGGAGTCCCCGTCACAGGTGAGCCCATACCACTCCATGGAGTAGACGCCCCGGAACCTCATCGACGCCGAGTCGGAGACTCTTATCCTGAAGCTGTGGAAGGAAGTAGTCTCTATGGTCACGTTCACCGCCTCCAGGATCGAGTCACCCCGGACATCGAACCAGTACCCAGACACCCCCGAATCAGCTTGCCCCGACTCTATCAGCCTAATCTTCGCGTCTTTGAGTATGAGACGTGAACCATCTGAGACCGAGACCCTGCCCTCGACGTCTAGGCTGCAGTTCTCGACCCTCAGAGACCTGCCACCGTCGAGGATGAGGTCGCCGGCGACGGTCGCGTCCTCGTCGATGACGGTCGCGTTCTGGAGCGTCACCGAGTCTTCTGAACCAAAAATAAACGCGACCTGACTCATCCCTAGACACAGGACCGCGAGCATCAAAGGCGCCAGCGAAGTAAGGTTTCTCTTCGTGTAGACGCACCCATCTAAACTAATCAAAAAAAGACATGGATATTTAAAGAATCATTAAAAACCTCAGACAGATAAAATAAACTTTAACAGCCACCTGCTCAACCGGAGACACAGCCACATGAAACTGACACTCGGATGGAACGTCAAGGCTGCCCTCTACCTGTTCCTAGTCTCGATAATATTCACATCGATGACCGCCGCCTATTCGACGTCAACCGAGGGAAAGGTCCCGGGGGACCCGAGCCCAGCCCCGGACATCGTCATAGAGGGAGGGAAGCACACGATGCGAGGAGAAACCATGGAGCCTCCCGGGGACATAGTCGTGAAGAAGGGAGGCACCCTCGTCCTCATAGACACGAACATAATATTCAACCACACAGGGTACTACGAGCACGGCATCCTCCTGGAGGAGGGCGCGTCGATGGAGCTCCACAACTCCAGCGTAGTCGCCCTGGACAACATGTTCTATCTCCGGGTGAGGAACTCGAGCCTGACGATGGTCGACTCGGAGCTCAGGAGGACCCACGTGATATGCGAGAACAGGAGCCAGATAAGTATCAGCGGCTCGTACCTCTGGGCGCTCCACTGCCTCAACGAGACCGTGGCACATGTCGCCGACTCCAAGCTCTGCTACCTGTTCCTCATCGACGGGTCCATCGGAGACGTGGACAACTGCGAGATGATAGAGATACTCCTCTACGACGACTCCATGGTGAACGTCTCGGACTCGACGCTGAGGTTCATCTACTACCTCGACGAAGGGAGGGCTAACATAGAGAACTGCGACTACGAGGATGAGATTCGTTTCAAGCCCATGATGTGCGAGCTGGATGTATCGGTGTTCGACACGCAGGATCAGCCGGTAGCCGAGGCGACGGTCACCTTGACCCGGTACGGCGGGGAGCAGGCTGCATCCACTACGACGGACGAGGAGGGCTCGGCTTCCTTCACGGGCATGGAGGAGGGGAGCTACAACCTAACCGTCACCAAGGAAGGGTACGAGAACCGAATAATAGAGAGATCCCTGCTAGACGAGACCCAGAGCGAGATTGTGCAGATCCACGCCTCACCGAGGGACAGCCCCATAAACGAGTGGACGGCGCCACTCTCAGTGTACACAGTTATTGTCTTGGCGATGATTGGATTACTGTACTACGTCTGGAGGAAGCCCCGCGGGTAAACACTCATCGCCCCAGCTCGACCCACATGGTGCCGAAATGCACCAGCGTGAGATAGAAGACGAAGCCTACGGGGAGCCAGAGGCCACTCGCCAAAGGATACACCCAGCTCATGCCCCCGTCGAAGTGTCTAGCCGCCACACCTAACCCGAGGAGGATGTCATATACGGGGCGAATGCGTCTAGATACGGAGTCGAAGAAGTCTACCCCCCTCACCCTGCTCCAGTCCATGTTCGACAGGTAACACAGCGTGAGGTACATGGGGCCATAGAACGCCAACGTGAACGCCACGAGCCCCAGGGGGACGCTGCCGAAGTACACCATGAACGCCCTCACCAACCTGTTCGCCTCGTCGCTGAAGTCTTCACAGAACACGCCTGTGAGGACATAGTCGAACACGATGAACAGATAGATGGAGTAGACCCTCACGCGCCACCTATAGGCCGGGACGATCAAAGCTCTAAGCTCCAAGAGACTCAGATCCGGGTAAAGAGGTTTAAAGAGTAGATTAAAAGGTTAGACCTGGGGCGCGGGTGCCTCGTCGTATGATTCGACGCCGAGGAATATCTGCCCGAACCGGGGGTGGTTTAGCAGCTTCTTGGCGTCCCCAGCGTATTTTCTCCTGCCGTTCACGATGAGGTAGGCCGTGTCGCATCTCTCGAGGACCATGGCCGCGTTCTGCTCGACGAATAACACGGTCATCCCGAACTGCTCCTCCATCTCGAATATCTTGTCCATGACCTCCTCGGCGAGGTTGGGGGCGAGGCTTGCAGTCGGCTCGTCGAACATCATCACCTTGGGTCTCCTCATGAGGGCGATGGCGGTGGCGAGCATCTGCCTCATGCCGCCGCTGAGGACCTTCACCGTGTCGTTGACGTAGTCTTTCAGTATCGGGAACACGTCCAGTACCTCCTCCATCCTCTCGTATCGCTGCTCCTTCGGGAAACCGTACCCCGCCATCCTGAGGTTCTCCGTTATCGTCAGGCTTTCGAAGGTGCTTCCCACCTGAGGCAGATAAGCGAGTCCCAAGTTTGATCTCTCGTAAGGCTCCAGGGTTCTGATGTCCTGCCCCTCGAACTCCACCTCCCCTGAGTAGAGCGTCGTAAGACCCATGATGGTCTTCAACAGCGTCGATTTGCCGCTGCCGTTGGGCCCGATGATGGCGACCTTCTCCCTCTCCTCGACGCTGAAATCGAAATCGAATAAGACCTGGACCGGCCCGTATCCCGCGTTGATTCCTTTTGCTTCTATCATCTTCTCACAGTCAGATACGATTCAATAACCTTGATATTCTCGAACACGTCCTTGGGTTTGCCGTGGGCTAGCACGCTTCCGCTGTCCATGGCGTACACGTAGTCGACGTACTTCGAAGCGATGTCCAGCCTGTGCTCTATGAGCAGGAAGTCGAGCCCCTGGTTCCTGCAGAGCTCTCTGATGTGGGAGAAGATCTTCTCCGCCAGTATGACGCTTACGCTGCCGGCGGGTTCATCCGTCAGGATCATCTTAGCGTTCGTCATCAACGCCCTGCCGATCTCAAGTAGCTTCAGCTGCCCTCCGCTGAGGGTGTAGGCTGGATCATGCGCGAGCTCCGTTATCTCAAGCAGCTCAAGGACCCCGTAGGCTTTCTCCATGGCGTCCTTCTCCTCGTTCTTCCATTTGCTGCTGAAGGGGGCCCACTTGAATTTCTCACCTGAATTCTGGCCATAGCTTACTAGTAGGTTCTCCAGTACGGTGAGACGTGTGAAGGGTGATGAGACCTGGAACGTCCTCACCAGCCCCTTCTCAACGAGTTCATGGGTCTTGTTGTTTGTAACGTCCTCTCCCCTGAAAAAGACCTGCCCCTCGTCGGCAGGGTATAGCCCTGATACGCAGTTTAGCATCGTCGTCTTGCCGCTGCCGTTTGGTCCTATGACGAGGGTGATCTTACCCTTCTCAATGTCCATCGATAGGTTGTCCACAGCCTTGAACTCCCCGAATTTCTTGGTCAGGTTTTTAACGGAGAGAACCGGTTGAGACAAGGTATATCTAGCTATATTGTTGGTTAAATCATAAAAAACTATCTCTGGACTAGACTGCATACATATTTAAATAATTGAGGTATCAAATGTTAATTTTTAATGTTTTTCAGTAATAACTCCTAAACATTTTATATCCAATGCAACTATAATATTTGATGTTTCCCCCAATTATCAAAGATGCTCTAGTTTATGCAAACTGTGTCACCATGATGAGCATAGGCTTCACCCTTGTGTACATGATATCCAGGGTGCCTAACTTCGCGCAGAGCACGTTCGCGGTGCTGGGCGTCTACTGCACGTTCACCATGGTCAGGATTCTTGAAATCAATCCTTACATCGCCATGCCTCTGGGGTTTCTTCTCGGAGCCTTCCTCGCTCTAGTGGTTTATCTGGGGGTGATAAACACGTTGACGAAATACGGCGCTGGCCCGATACTGTTAACCATATCCCTGCTTGCGCTCCAGCAGATATTCCTCGCAGGGGTCCAGATCTACGCCGACTACGTGCGTAACGTCTTGAACATCTATTCCCGGGGCTTCATGTTGAGGGTCAACGACTTCCGCGTAGGGGAGTTCCCCGGCGTCCTCTTAGTTTCCACCGTCCTCATCGTCATAATCATAGTGTCTTTACATCTCGTGCTGACGAGAACCCAGTTCGGCATCGCCATGAGGGCGACAGTCGAGAACGCGCCGCTGGCGGCCGTCCTAGGCATCAACGTGAAGAAGATATCTATCGTCTCCTGGGTGATAACGGGAGGACTGGCCGGCCTAGCGGGGACCTTCCTCCCGCTCTGGTTCTCATCGGGACCGGCGTCGGGGGGCACGCTTTCCACGAGCGTATTCGCCGCGAGCGTGGTCGGCGGCCTCACTAGCATCTACGGGGCAATAATCGGAGGCTACGTCATAAGCCTCCTAGAGGTCTGGGGGTCATACCTGCTCATGAGCCAGCTGGGTCTCTGGGCGGGCGCCTACAGGATGCTGATACCCCTCACCCTGATGTCCCTGATACTGATGTACGAGCCCGGCGGAATAGTCTCCGTGATAGAAAAGATTCAGGAGAGGTATCTGAGGCCCAAGAAGACGAGAAGGGGGCAGTCCACATGATGAATGAGATCATAATCCAGTGGATCATAGACCTGATCATGTTCTTCCTGCTCTACCTGATAGTCACAATGAACCTGAACTTCATGTACGGGTACACCGGGATACCCCACTTCGGCATATCACTGTCGGTGGCGGGAGGCGGCTACGTCGTCGGGGCTCTCACGGGCAGGATACTCAGGTGGTGGTACGACGTCTACCCTGAACTCGACTTCATGTACGAGAACGCCAAGATCACCGATCAGATCAACCTGTATCTAGCCCACGACCCGGTCACCGGGATAGGCATCTTCCTGTTCATAATAGCCCTCTCCCTGGCTCTGAACGCCTGCCTAGGGTACATAGTGTCCAGGCCAGCGATCAGGCTGACGGGAAGCTACCTCATCATCGTCTTCATAGGGATGGCGGAGGCTGTGAGGGTCATAGGCATGAACTATTATCCGCTGGTCGGAGGCACGTTCTGGGTCCACGTGCCCGACGCGTTCGCCTGGATGGGCGGCTTCAGGAGGGAGGGATACCTGCTGATCGCGGGCCTGTTCACCTTGATCGTGTTCCTCCTACTCCAGGCCCTGAGCACGTCTCCGTTGGCACGTGTCGTCAGAGCCGTCAGAGAGAACGCTGTTAGCGCCGAATGCGTAGGTAAGGACGTGGTCGGCATCAGGACGAAGATCGTAGTCATGTGCTCCGCCCTCACATCCATTGCGGGGGTTCTGTACGGCTTCTACATCCACGCCGTCTTGTCCACCTCGTACACCAGGGCTACCTGGACGTTTTACCCCTGGCTGATGTTCATGGTCGGCGGCATCGGCAACAACATGGGAGCCACCGTGGGCACGTTCATCTTCATAACCCTTAGACGGCTCATAATATTCTACAAGCACAGCATCGAGGCGTATGTCCCCTTCCAGGTTCAGTGGCTTGAGCAGATAATGATAGGCATAATGCTGCTCTTGATCATCATCTTCCGGCCTCAGGGACTCATCCCGGAGAAGCCAACCAAGATGAGGGGAGTAAACTATGAACAGGTCGAAGACGAACTGAGGGAAAAGGGAATAAAGATTCCGAAGCAGGTAAGGGAGAAGAAAACCATCATCCAACGCTTGCTACGGAAATAATTGCTCTTTATATCCAGTCCAGCTAAAATCACCTGGAATGATTGGCTCATAAAAAAAAGAGGGAAATTTGTGATGCTCTTATCGTGGCGATTCTAGTATCCAGTTCAGTGAGCCTGACGCCGCGTCGTACGTGGCTGCAATGTACCATCCAGCGACGCCGGATGTCTGGTTGAGCGCGACGGTCCAGAGCTCGTAGCTAGCAGTCGCCCTGTCTCCGTTCTCGTTCAACTTGGTCCATCCGCATGCGCCCCAGTACTGCTCGGCGACCGTCGGAAGCACTTCCTTGATCACCGCGCCATCGTATTTCCCGGCCTCTAACGTTGCCTTACACAGTATCCAGACTATGTCGTACATGTGTGTCGTGTAGGTTCCTGCCGAGCGTCCACCGGATCTCTGCTTGTACTTCTCCTCGAAGGCCTCGAACCTGCTGGACTTCGCCGTGCCCATGATCATGGCTAGGAAATCAGATTCATAGGCGTTGGGATGCTCGTCCACGAACTCGGTGGATCTACCGAACCCGTCTGAGCCAAACCAGAGCGCGTTCTTCAGAGCAGGATACTCCTCGCACGCGGCGAATATTGCTGAGAACTCGAAGGACCACACGGCGATGCCTACGGTCTCGGCGCCATATTCGTCGTTCAGTTCGGTGACGGCGTCGTTCAGGGCAGCGGCTTCAGCCGAGAACTCTGTCTTAGAGGCGTCGTATCTGAGGTGTTCCTCGACGGTTCCACCTTCTGCCTCGAACAGTTCCATCATTGTCTCGTAGTTGCCGTCTCCCCACGCGTCGTTCCTCTGGACGATGATCAGATGCCTGACGCCCATGTCGTAGATCGCCGGGGCGAGAGCGGAGTTCTGCGTCTCGTCCGTTACCGGGAGCCTGAATATGTAGTCGTCTGGTAGCGCCATGACCGGAGAGGTTGAGCCTTCGCTGAATACGACGACCTCGTGAGCGTCTGCGTAGCCCTTGATGGCTTGGCATTGACCGCTCCAGTTGGGGCCCGCCATGGCCTTGACGCCCTGGGCGACCATGCTCTGGAACTTCTCAAGCGCCAAGGTTGAGTCGCCTTCAGCGCACTCCTCTATCAAAATAAACTCCAAGTCCAATCCGAGGTCTTCGACGTACTCGTTTACCTCCTCTATGGCTATCTGGGCGGCTACGCCGCTCGTGTCGATGTGCCCTGTATTGGCGTACAGCGCGCCTATCGGGATCGTCCCGCTGAGGGCGGGGACCTCCTCCACTATCGTCTCTGTTTCTCCTGGGACCTCTACTTCGACCGTCTTCGGCGGCATGGCATAGTATCCTATACCGCCTCCGACGATCAGTCCTACGATGAGTAGAACAGCCATTATCGTGTTACGATTTGATTCCATTGTTTTTCCTCCGTAACGTATATCTATATACTGTCTATATAAAATGTTATACATGCAACTAACAATAATTTTATTAAGCTAATTTTATCATATTATTAAATAATGAAATGTGTTATAAAGCTAATAAAAACAACTAAACACACGCGATAAACGTGAAGGTTAATATTCAAACCCCATCAAATAGACAACGGGACGGGACTTGAACAAGGTAAAGGTCGGCGCCGGTCTACTGATAGCTGCTGCCATAGACACGGCTCTAATCCACATTACCACGTGGAGGCTCAGAGGTACGCGGTGGCCCTGGATCTTCAGCCTAATGCTTCCAATCCTCATCCTGGTAGGGGCGCTCCTTCTAGGGAAGGGGCTGGGAGAGAAGAAGGACGTCGTATACGACTATAGGCATGGCCGCGCCCCCGACTCGGATCGAACCCAACGCTGAAAACAGGTGACGCATAACCTGGTTTTAGATTAAAGAGAAAAAGGGATATGAATGGGTGAAATCTCTGCTGTCGATTGGGTTCGAAGCTCTTCACCTCATCACGGGTAGCACCCTGCTCAAGGCTCATTTATAGAAGCTGGGTTTTGGGGCCCATTCCTCGTAGTCCTGCTCCCTGAGCAGCGGCTTGTTGGCGGGCCACATTCCCTTATCGAGGTAGGTGTAGCACTCGGCCCTGACCTGCTGGAGCATGTTGTGCAGCTTCGTCTTCCTCCGGTACTCGCGCAGCTCCTCCACGTCGATGACAGCCCCGATGGTCATCTGCCTCCCCCTCGCCGCGAGCGCCAGCGTCCGTCCCAGGTAGTCCACTATCATGCTGTTGCCATACTTCGCCCCGTTGCAGTTGACGCCGTACACCATGTTCTCTATCGACCTCATCCTGTTCACCAGGGTGTACCAGTCGTAGGGATCGAACATGAACTGCTGCGGGTAAGGCGGGAAGATTGTGGGCTTCAACAGCACCTCGGCGCCGTTGAACGCCAGCTGCCGCGCAACCTCGGGGAAGAACTGGTCGTAGCAGACCATGCACGCCAGGTTCCCCAGCTCGGTCTCTACCACCGGGAAGATAGGCGCCTTGTAGCCTTCGAGCAGGTCGTGGGGGCTCGTGCTGAGCTCAAGCGGAATCCACGGGTTGACCTTCCTGTACTTCAGGATTATCCTGCCCTTGGGGTTCATTATGAACGCGGTGTTGAAGAAGTAGTCGGGGTACTCGGGGTCCCTCTCGTGGATGCTGGCCGAGACGTAGGTCTTGTACTGCCTGGCCTTCTCGGCCAGCATGTCGGTCTCGGGGCCCGGGATGGAGACGGCCGACGCCACCCTGTCCCTCTGGCTCTGGTTGGGGTCCTGCGTGTCGAACTCGTGCCTGAGTATGTTCTCTGGGAGCACCGTTAGCC
>CAZTZC010000018.1:17961-21923 GCA_964618045.1 uncultured Candidatus Bathyarchaeia archaeon
ATCTCGGAGCAGCCCCTGACGATGTAGTCCCTCAGCTCCCCCACCGCCTCGTACCCAAGCCGCTCATAGAACCTCCTAGCCCCCTCGTTGAAGTCGGAGACACACAGGAACACGTTGGGGCTCTCCCTGAACACGCGTTCCTCCACGAATGACATGAGCCGGGCGCCGACGCCTATGCCCCGGTACGGCGGGGAGACGAAGATCGACTTAATATAGCCGGTGAAGGCGCCCTCCATCTCCAGCACCACGAAGCCGGCGACCCCGTCGCCGTCCATCGCCAGGTAGACCTCTCTTGAAGGGTCGGTGAGCATCGCGAGGGATTCGTCGTATCCCCGACGGAGGGTGATCCAAGGCTCTGACTCGGCCATCATCCTGGCGCATGTCTCAGCCTGCCCTATACTATCCATCCTGTGTATCGATAGTTCGTCTAGGTTTCTCTTGCCCATGTTAGCCAATAGAGACTATCCGTTCACAGATATGAGTCTATGAAAAAGAGCGTGGCTCAAAGCCCTGCTTCCACAGGCTCAGTCTGATTCAGCACTTCAAAGAAGATAGGTGTCTATCTGAGGCCCACCTGCTCCAGGTAGTCCTCCCGGGGTGGACAGAAGCACTCCACGAGGACGGCGGGGCTGTCGCCGGTGGCGTCGAAGTTGTGGGGCGCGTTCGGGGGCACCCAGAAGCTGGTCCCCTCCTTGACGTGGACCTTCTCATCTCCGACGTAAAGGGTGCCCTCCCCCTGGATCACCAGCCCCATCTGTTCGTGGGGGTGGCTGTGGGGCGGCGTGGGTACGTTGGGCTCGACGGTGAGGCGCATCATCATGGCCTTCTCGCCTACGATGATTATCTCGCCGTGCCTGCCCTTCACCGTCTCCAGCTTCGGATGTTCACCCGGCTTCACGATCTTCATGGACACAACAGACGCGTGAACATTACATAACATTATCCAACATGACCTCTCGCAATCTTCAAGAAACCCTGCCACCATGATTGAGGCATGAAGAAGATAGCGTTCCTCATGGCCAGCGCCGCCACCGGCGAACTATCCGGCGAGCTGGAGCGGCGTGAGAAGATACTGCGTACTATCGCAGGCCCCGACACACGGATCGACATATTCGGGCTGGAGAAGGACCCCGAGAGGAGCCACCTGGGCACGATACAGTCCTCCTACGAGGCTTCCCTCTCCACCATCGAGGACCTTGAATGCGCCATAGAGGCCGAGAAGGCGGGGTACGACGCCGTCATAATACCCTGCGGAGGCGACCCCGGGGTGGCGCCACTCAGAGAGGTGCTCCGGGTGCCCGTGGTGCCGCCGGGCTCCACGGCAAAGCACCTGTGCAGCCTCATCGCCCCAAGGTTCAGCGTCCTCACCACGGGCGGCGGAGGCGTCGTCAGGACCATGATCCATGAGCGGGACGGGCTGCTGAAGCACGTCTCCACCCACCCGGTGGGGCTCAGCGTCCCTGAGGTGAGGGAGAAGCCGGAGGAGGCGTACGACGCCATGGTCAGGGAGGGGCTCGTAGCGGTCGAGGAGTACGGGGCTGGCGCCGTCACCTTCGGCTGCATGAGCATGGGGTTCCTCATGGTGGACGAGAGGCTCAGCGAGGCCATCGGGGTCCCGGTGGTGAACCCCGTCAAGGCCGCGGTGAAGACAGCCGAGATGCTCGTGGAGCTCGGTGTCACCCACAGCAAGCTAGTGTACCCGGTGCCGCCCAGCCTCAGGAAATAAACCACCAGTTGATGGTGACTTTATATCGTCACAGGGTAACCCTGATCCATGTCTGAGCCAGTGGATTTCTGTAGACGGCGCTACAGCCGCCTCAAGGAGCAGATGGAGGAGCACGGGCTGGACCTTGTCTACCTCCTCAACGACGCCGGGGGCGGCGCCAGGTTCAAACGCATCGCGGACACGCCCTCAGGAGTCGCCCTGATAGTTCCCATCGACGGCGTCCCCAAGCTGTTCTGCTACAGCGTGAACGTCAACAGCACCCGCGACGAGAGCTGGATACAGGTGGAGCAGCTGGAGAGCCGGGCCAAGGCGAGAGAGCAGATAGCCTGCTACGCCAACCAGCACCTACGGGAGGGCTCAAGGGTAGGGGCCCCGCTGGACGGGTTCAACCACGCTGGCTACACCTACTATCATGAGAACCTCAAAGGCGAGCTCGTGGACATAGGGAAGACGGTCATACCCGAGGTATTCTACGGCCTCTTCCCCGACGAGGTGAAGCATCATCGCAGGGTGAGCAGGCTGGCCGACGTCGCGTGCAGCGCCGCCCGGGAGGCCATGAGGCCCGGCGTCGCCGAGTACGAGATAGCGGCAGAGGCCGAGTACGCCATGAGGCGGGAGGGAGCCGAGGCCACAAGCTTCCAGACCATAGTCTCCACGGGTCCGAGGTCGGCGTACAGCCACGGTTGGCCCACCTCTAGGAGGCTGAAGGACGGCGAGTTCATGCTCGTGGACCTGGGCCCATCTGTGGACGGCTATGCGGCGGACGAGACACGCACCTATCTCCTGGGCAGCGACTCGAAGAAGGAGAAGATGCTGGAGGCCATGGACCTGGCCGTGGAAGCCGTAATCCAGAAGGTGAAGCCGGGCGTCGAGTGCAGGGAGCTGGACGCCGTCTCGCGTAGGGTGCTCAAGGAGCACGGTTTCCCGGACTACCCGCACAGCCTCGGCCACCCCCTGAGCGGCTTCGTCGTGCCGAGCCTCTCCAAGACCTCGGAGAACGTCCTCAGGGAGGGCATGTTGTTCACCGTGGAGCCCGGCATCTACCTGCCCGGCTACGGCGGGGTCCGCATGGAGGAGAACGTGGTGGTTACCGAGGACGGGTTCGAGCAGCTCACCAAGAGCCCACGGATAACCTAGTCTATCCGCTCTATCCTGTAGACCATGGGCCTCAGGCCGTAGGTGCAGTAGTCATAAGGGCTCTCCTCTGCGAACCACTGTAAGCCCCCGTGGAACCTCAGCGCATGGACGTCCATGTATGTCGTCCTACGCCTCGCGCGAAGCCCAGGTTTTTCGCCGAGACCGTGATCTCAAATCTTATCAGAGTTCCCCGCCTCATCATAGGCATGCGAATCGACGTAATCATGCTCATATCGGGGCTCAGCGGAGACGCGTTGAAGAAGAGGGAGGAGGGCCTGGCGTCCCAAGCGTCCCCCGGCGTGGACGTGAGGCTCGTGACTACGAGGGGGGCTCCCCCGTCCGTGGACTCCCTCCCTGAGATGGAGCTAGCCGCACCAGGAATCCTTGAGAGGGTCATCAGGAGCCAGGATGAGGGGGCGGACGCAGCCGTGATTTGGGGAGGCCACGACCCCTCCCTCGAGGCGGCCAGAAACCTCGTCTCGATTCCCGTCTTGGGTCCAGGGATGGCGTCCATGTATTTGGCCTCCATGCTGGCCGAGGAGTTCTGCCTACTGGTCCAGCTCCCCCACGTGCTCAATCTAGCCGAACGCCAAGTGAGAGACCTCGGGCTGTGGGAGCGCTGCACGGGGATATACTCCGTCGATCTGCCCGTCCTCGAGCTCGGGAAGCCCTCGGGCTATGAAAATGTGCATGAGACGGCTGTGATGGGGGTAGAGGATGGGGCGGACGCCGTGTGCTTCGGCTGCATGGCTATGAACGACCACGCCGACAGGCTCCGGAGAGAGCTCGAGGAGACGCATCCCGGGGTGATCGTGATACACCCCGGTAAGGCCGTGATAAAGCTGGCTGAGCTCCTCGTCGGCATGGGTCTAACCCACAGTAAACGCAGCTACCCGCCACCACTCAAAGACATCGTCTTCCCCTTCTAGCCATGAAACGGAGAGTCATCCAGCGTGTCGGAGACGGCGGAGTTCAGGTGCATCCGCTGCGGGAAATGCTGCAGAAGCCTCCTCTCGGAGGACAAGGGAATACTTAGGGGTCTCACCCTGCTGCCCGAGGAGGTTCACCTGTTCCCGGAGGACGTCGTCAGGCCAGCCAT
>CAZTZC010000019.1:0-21785 GCA_964618045.1 uncultured Candidatus Bathyarchaeia archaeon
CCTCGATATCGCCCACAGTGCCGCCGCACTCGATGAGCACTATGTCTGCCTTGCTTTTACCCGCCACGAGCCTTATCCTGCGCTTGATCTCGTCGGTGACGTGGGGTATGATCTGGACGCATCGGCCGAGGTACCCGCCCTTCCTCTCACGCCTGATGACCTCCTGGTAGACCTGGCCACTCGTGATGTTGTTGAGCCCGCTGAACTCGCCGCTCAGAAACCTCTCGTAGGTGCCGAGGTCCATGTCGGCCTCGTAGCCGTCTTCGAGGACGAAGACCTCGCCGTGGATGTAGGGGTTCATGGTGCCCGCGTCGACGTTGAGGTAGGGGTCGCACTTCACTGCCGTCACCTTATATCCGCGTACCTCAAGCATCTTACCGACGCTGCAGGTGACTAGTCCCTTCCCGAGGCCGCTCAAGACGCCGCCCGTGATAAAAATATATTTCGTCACTTCAGTGACCTGCCGATAATACTGCGATTCTCACAGTGGCTCCGTATAAACCATTCGCAGCCGTAAATATAAGCGGAGAGCCGTACGAGCAATAGATTTTGTCGGTTATTACTTGTGGAATCTGTTTACATCGGAGCAGAGACGAGGCATTTAAACTATGAAGTAAAATTCATCTATTGTTCTTGATGTGAAGCCTGGCGTCGGTGGTGATGTTGAATCCCAGCTGCTTCAGGGGCCTCTCGCAGCCAGAGTCCATGAGGTGAGTCGAGTGCATCTCACATCCCTTGAGGCGGGGGAGGACGCTGAGGCACTCGGCGGCGTTCGGGTTGAAGACGGAGCTCACGGACAAGGCGTCCAGGACCTCCTTCACGTCGAGCGACCCGTCGCTGAGCCCCATGCTTCCCTTCAGGCTGTTGAGGGCCTCGATGATCACGGGGGAGAGGACGTTTATCTCGTCTGGGATGCCCGCCAGAGTCTTCACGGCGTTGAGCAGGGCCGCCGACTCGGAGTGCAGCAGAGGCGAACGCTTCCCAGTGATGATCACCGTGCCGCTGTTCACGCACAGCTCTATGGCTGAGCCGCTGTAGAGGCCGTTGAAGCCCTTGGACGGGTCCTTCTTCGCCAGCTCCCACGCTTCGTTGGCGGCCGTCGCCACGGCTCGGTCGCTGGGCTTCACGCCCACCTTACCCATGACCACGTCCATCCTCTCCAACGTATCATAGGTTGTGTGGCCCTCCACGAACTCCCGCTGGTACTGGTAGTAGCGGCGCACTATCTCCTCCCTGCTAGCCTGCCTGACGACACGGTCGTCCACGATGCCCTGGTTTGCCATGTTGACGCCCATGTCCGTGGGGCTTCTGATCTCTGCCATGGGGTCGCCCGGCTCCGTCATCTTCTCTATGATCTTCAGCATTATGGAGAAGTTCTCGATGTCCCGGTTATAGTTGGTCGCCTCCACCCCGTACGCCTCAAGGTGCCAAGGGTCCACGCAGTTGTAGTCCCCGATGTCGGCGGTGGCGGCCTCGTAGGCCACATTCACGGGATGCTCCAACGGGAGATCCCATATGGGGAAGGTCTCGAACTTGGCGAAGCCGCTCATCACCCCCATCTTGCGGTCCTGGTAGACCTGGCTCATGGCGAAGCTCATCTTGCCGCTGCCGGGGCCCGGGGCCGTGACGACCACAATACGTTTCTCCGTGTCAACGTGTTCAGACCTGCCATATCCCCCGTCGCTGACAACCCGGTCCAGGTCGTTGAGGTACTCGTCTATCTCATATTGGATGTAGACCTTGATGCCTCGGTTCTCGAGGCGCTGCTTGAACTTGTCTGCAGCCTGCTCGCCGCGATACCGGTTGATGACCACGGCTGAGACGTCGAGGCCTACCTCACCCAGGTCGCCTATGTCCTTGAGTATCTGGTCCTCGTATGTGAGCCCGAAGTCCCGTCTAATCTTCCTTCCCTCGATGTCCTTGGCGCTGATGCAGTGCACTATCTCGAGTTCGTCTAGCTTCCTGAGCATCTGGACCTTGGTGTTTAGCTCGAACCCCGGTAGCACTCTGCTGGCGTGGTGGTCGTACCGGAGCTTGCCTCCGAACTCCAGGTAGAGCTTGTCGAACTGGTCTACTCGTTCAAGGATGCGGGCGACCTGTGCCTTGAGGTACCTCTGGGTGTCGAAGCCTTTCTCCCTGATCATGTCGGTCACAGCATACTAGGGACTGGATCGCCACAGCCCCGATAATGCACGAGAATTTACACCGAAAGTCTATAAAATCTTCTATTTTAACTTTCAACGCATCTATAATCCCAATATTTTCGCTGAAAAAAGGAAAAAATCGTAATATTTAGAGGCCTATAGGGGGGTGTGGTTTCGTTCTGACAAGAACATCAATAGACGTTGTTTAGAGGAAGAGATGGTCTGCGTTCATCTCCTCCGGCTTCTCTATATTCATGATGCGGAGCACCGTCGGTGCTATGCTGCTTAACCCCATCCCCTTCTTGAGTGATATGTTACGCAGCTCCTCGTCGTCGCTTATCAGTATGAAGGGCACCGGGTTCATCCCGTGGCTGGGGTTAGGCGAGCCGTCCGGGTAGAACATGGTCTCTACGTTTCCGTGGTCCCCCGTGACTAGGACCGTGTAGCCTTTCCCCAGCCCGGAGTCCACCACTCTGCCCAGGCACTCGTCGACGACCTCGCACGCCTTGACTCCGGCGTCCAGGTTCGCTGAGTGGCCGACCAGGTCCCCGTTGGCGTAGTTGACCAAGATGAAGTCGTAGAAGTTTCTGGTGATCTCCCGGACAAGCTTACCGGTTATCTCATAGGCACTCATCTCGGGCTTGTCCTCGTAGCTGGGCACCTTGGGGCTGGGCACCAGTATCCTGTCCTCACCCGGGTTGGGCTCCTCGACCTGGCTGTTGAAGAAGAACGTCACGTGGGCGTACTTCTCCGTCTCGGCTATCCTCAGCTGCCTGAGGCCGGCGGCGCTCAGCACGTTC
The DNA here is from genome assembly GCA_964618045.1 of uncultured Candidatus Bathyarchaeia archaeon. Taxonomy (GTDB): domain Archaea; phylum Thermoproteota; class Bathyarchaeia; order TCS64; family TCS64; genus RBG-16-57-9. The sequence goes on from CAZTZC010000019.1 coordinate 2,945, forward strand.
CCCAAGTTGTTCCTGACTTTGTGCTGCACGTATGCCACGGGAAGCGTCAGGTTCTGGTCGTAGACGCTCATGCAGACGAAGAAGACTTCAGGGACCTTGCGGCGCTTGAACTCGCTGAACTCGGCGTCGGTCAAAGCATATGTTATCTGTCTCGCCCTGTCGCTCCGGAAGTTCCAGAAGATGAAGGCGTCGCCGTCGTCTATCGTGGCTATGGGTGAGCCGTCCTTCTCCGTAAGTACTATGGGCTCAACATAATAGTCGGTTAGCTCGGGGTCCTCGGCGTATACGTGCTCCAGCGCCTCGAAGGGGTCCCGCTCCCTCCTGCCCTCGCCGAGCGTAAGCAGATCGTATGTCTTCTGGGTTCTGCCCCAGTTGGTGTCACGGTCCATGGCGTAGTATCTGCCGACCATAGACGTGAGCCGGCCGACCCCCTTCTCCTCGATGACGCTGAGTGTCTCCTCTATGAACCCGGCGGCGCTCCTCTCCGGCACGTCCCTGCCGTCGAGGAAGCAGTGGACGTAGACCCTGTCGAAGCCCTGGCGTCTCGCCAGCTCAAGCAAGGCGTACAGGTGGTGGGTGGTCCCGTGTATCCCCTGGTCGCTGAGAAGCCCGGCTAGGTGCAGCTTGCCACCGGTCTCCCGGCAGAACCGAATGGCGTCGAGGAAGGGCTGCTTCTCGTAGAAGCTTCCATCCCTGATGCTCCGGTTAATCTCCTCCAGGGGCTGCCAAACGACCCTCCCGGCGCCCATGGTGAGGTGCCCCGGCTCGCTGCCGCCCTGCGTCCCCTCGGGTAAACCGACGGCGTTACCCGTACACTTCAGCAGAGTCCAGGGGTAGTGCTCCATGTAGCTGTCGTTGTTAGGCGTCTCCGCGATGTATACCGCGTTCCCAGCGGTCTCCTCTGTGTACCCCCACCCGTCCCGCACGACGAGGATCACCCTGCGCCTAACCATCCTAGCTGAATGGTTTCGGGCACTGTATAAGAGGCTACCCTTCACCGCCTCAGGTAGCTCCACACGATCGATAGTAAGGAGAGGAGTATGAGGAGCGGGCTGGTCGCGAAGTAGAAGCCGTCCCTCCTGTACACCCACAGGATGAACCAGGGCAGCCTCTCGACGCTCGGCACCACCCTCACTATGTACGGTATAGCCACGAATAGGAGGCCGAGGACGATGAGGAACCACCCCAACACGGTGAACTCTCTGTACGGCTCCATGCCTGACACATATTGAACACTGTATAGTAAATCTTTAATGCATGAGACGGTGTTCCACACCGGATTCGTATGAGGCGTCCTCTCAGGATCGTCATGCTGGGCCCGCCTGGGAGCGGTAAGGGAACCCAGGCGCACATCATCTCCGAGCTCTACGGCGTTCCCGTGATCACCACCGGTGACATGCTGAGGGAGGCCGTTGCAAACGGTACAGAGTACGGCAGAATCGCGGACAGCTACATGTCCCGCGGAGAGCTCGTCCCCGACAAGATAGTGAACGGCGTAGTGGGCGAGCGGCTCAGCAGAGGTGACCTGGAGAACGGCTTCATACTCGATGGCTTCCCGCGCAGCACGCCACAGGCCGAGTTCCTGGACAGATTCCTCGTGGAGCACAACTTGAAGCTGGACTATGTGATCCACGTGACTCTAGACGACGAGGCCATCGTCAAGAGGCTGAGCAACAGACGCAGCTGCCCCAACTGTGGAGAGGTCTACCACCTCGTATCCAAGCCTCCGAAGAAAGGGGTTTGCGACAAGTGTGGCTCCGAGCTTATACTACGTGACGACGACAGGCCTGACGTGATCAGGAACAGGCTGGCGGTTTACAGGGAGAAGACCAAGCCCCTGCTGGACAGGTACATGGAGAAGGGGCTGATAAAGGAGGTCCCGGGGGATCACCCGATAGACCGGCTCCCAGAGCTATTGAAGAGGGTGTTCGGCTAGGTCTTGTAGCCGAACTTCCTGAGAAGCCCTTTCCTCCACTCTATGCCTTTCTCGTCCTCGACTCCCTTGCTCTTGCTTCCGTCGATGACACCCATGATGCCTCTGCCCTGCTCCGTCTCGGCGACGATGACTTGAAGTGGGTTGGCTGTGGCCGCATATATCCTGCAGACCTCTGGCACCATCTTGAGCTGGGTGAGCACGTTGATGGGGTAGGCTTCCCTCATGACCACGTTGAAGCTGTGGCCGCAGCTCAGCGCCTCCGCGTTCTCTATGGCTACCCTTCGGAGCTCGTCGTCGTTGCCGTCGTGCCTGACGAGGCAATCGCCGCTGGACTCGCAGAACGCCAGCCCAAACTTGATGGACGACGAGGAGGAGACGAGGGCCTCGTAGACGTCCTCAACGGTCTTGATGAAGTGACTCTGCCCAAGGATAACGTTGCATCCCTCGGGGACCTTCAACTCCACTACCTTCAGATCCATCTATCCAACCGTGAAGAATCTCCGGGTCCGGGTTTTTAACGGCTTCGTGGACCGTTGACCCTGACGCTCTACTGAGCCCCCGATCTGGTGCGAGGAGCCATAGGCACGTACTCGACGGAGGGTCTCCTCTGCTGCTGCCCCATCTTGTAGAGGTTCATGAGCAGGTACACCTCCTTGGGGAGCTCGTTACTGGCGCACTGGCCCAGCAGCTCACAGACAACCTCAGAGGTGATGGGGAAGTCGTGGGTATATTTACCCGTGGCAAGGTCATCTATTATCTTCTCAACCCTTTCGGGAGGATACTTGTCCCCTATAAGCTTCCCGACGGTGTCTTTCATCTGGTCGATGGCCTTCCGCGCCTCCTCGGCCAAGTACAGGGTCTCGTCGTCTGTCTCGTCGGTCTTCTTGCGTTCAACGACCTTGAGTATGCTTGAAGCGGAGTAGGCGCCTTTCTCTGTTCCTATCTGGGGGTCAACGGGCCCCAGGACGGCGTGGGGGTCCATGAGTATCTCGTCGGCAGCCAGTGCAATGAGGGTGCCACCGCTCATCGCGTAGTGGGGCACCATGACTGTGGTCTTACCCTTATGATCTTTTAGGGCGAACGCGACCTGCGTCGCCGCGAGGGCGATGCCCCCCGGGGTATGTATTATGAGGTCTATGGGCTGGTCGTCCGGCGTCATCCTGATGACCCTGAGGAGGTCCTCGCTGTCGTCGATGTCTATGTACCTGGATATGGGTAGCCCGAAGAGGCTGAGGGTCTCCTGTCTATGTATGAGGCTCACAACGTTAGTGCCCCTCTTTTTACCCAAGTCTTTCAAGGCAGCAGAACGCGCGTTCTGTAGCATGGTCTGCTGCAGCCTCGGGTAGAGGATGGTGAAGAACAGGAAGATGACCCATACGTTGCTTAACAGCGCGTCAACTACTGCCATATTGAACGAATGGATAAGGCGTATTGCGATGTAAAAACGTTGTTCAACCTGCCTTCGCATCAATGATTTACGCGGTAAGGTTTTAGATTAGCAAGACAGAAGAATGGTTGATGGGCGGACGCGACAGTGAGCCAGACGACTACGACAACCGCATAAGCGGCTGGCACCACAGCCTAGGCTGGGGAAACGGCACCGAGAGCGTCGCACCCTACGTCCCGACCCCGCTTAACGTCGTGCGCCAGATGCTGATAATAGCCGAGGTCGGCCCATACGACGTCCTATATGATCTAGGCTGCGGCGACGGCAGGATACTGTTCACGGCCGTCGAGGAGTTCGACATCTCCCGCGCCGTGGGCTTCGAGCTCAACCCCAGGATGGTGGAGTCGACAAGACTAAAGATCGAGGACAAAGGCCTCGACGGCAGGGTGAAGGTCGTTGAGGGTAACTTCTTCGAGGAGGACCTGTCGGGGGCCTCGGTGGTCACCCTCTACCTGACGACGTCTGGTAACGCGAAGCTTAGACCCAAGTTCCATGACGAGCTCAGGTCCGGCGCCCGCATCGTGAGCCACGACTTCCCTATAGTGGACTGGGTCACCGCGAAGCTTGATCAGGGGTACTACACCGTGGGGAGCCACAAGATATACTTCTACAGGATACCGCAGGCGTACAACTCAAAGACGCCTGAGAAAAAGGATAATAAAGAGGATAGGTGGGACCGGCTGAAACGCCTATTCGATAGAGGCTAGTAGACCCCCAGCGCTAGCGCGATTATGGCCATCCTCACCCAGATGCCGTGGTGCACCTGCTTGAAGTAGATGGCGCCTGGGTGGCTGTCCACCTCGACGGCGATCTCGTTGACCCTGGGCAACGGGTGCATGAGCACCATCCCCTTCTTGGCCTTGGCCATCATCTTGTTGTCGATTATGTAGGCGTCGGCGAACTTCTTGTACTCTTCCTCGCTGGGGAACCTCTCCTTCTGGATCCGGGTCGCGTACAGCACATCCAGGTCGCCGATGACCTTGGTCAGGTCTTCCGTCGCCTCCCACTCCACCTTGCCCTCCGTGTCCTTGATTACGTCTTCACGCATGGCCAGCTGCTTGGGGCTGATGAGCTTGAGCTTGACGTCGTAGTTGCTGAGCCCGATCATGAGGCTGTGTGTGGTCCTGCCGTAGAGCAGGTCGCCGCAGAGCCCGACCGTTAGCCCGTCCAGGGAGCCCTTGGCGTGCTTGATGCAGTGCATGTCCAGGACGGCTTGTGTGGGGTGCTCCCACGAGCCCGACCCACCGTTGAGGATGGGGATGCTCGCGACGGCCGCGGCCTTCCTGCTGCTCCACTCGTCGGGGTGCCTCATGGCGATGATGTCCACGTAGTTCTCCACCGTCCTGATGGTGTCCTCCATGGTCTCGCCCTTCTTGACGCTGCTGACGCCTGGGTCGGCGAACCCCGTGACGCCGCCTCCCAGCCTGAGCATGGCGGACTCGAAGCTGAGCCTGGTCCTCGTGCTGGGCTCGAAGAAGAGGGCCCCCAGGATCTTGCCCTTCGCCATTTCTGTGCCTTTGACTTCTAGGGGCATCATCTCGTCCGCGACGCCTAGGATGAAGTCGATCTCGTCGCGGTTGTAGTCCCTCATGGATATGAAGCTCTTGCCTTTGAAACGTGACGCGCTTACCATATCTCACACAGAGAGGTGAATACCCGCTGATCTTATAATAATAGCGCGTCCTGCTTGGTGCGAGCCACTGAAAATGTAGCCCTGATATATAATCATAAAATATGAGAGATCCGACTTGAATCTCAGGGCGATTGCTTTGGCCGTGGAGAAGATACCTGACCTCAGTAGCTGGAGGAAGATAGGCGAGATGACTTCGAGCCTCGGCACCGTCTACGACCTATATGAGAGCCCAGACCAACGGAAGGTCGCTCAGGTGGACAAGAACCTCGTGATCTACCTCATCATGGAGGACGGCAAGCTCTCTTACATGAACCCCAGAACAATCGACGCCCTTCAACGCATGAAAGAGGTAGAGAAGTTCCTCACCGAGAAGGTTAGGCGACCAGAGCTCTAGGACTCGGGGTAGAGCCCCATGCGTTTCAGCAGCGCCACCAGCGTCGGGGTCAACTCGTACTTGGTGAAGTCCTCTGGGGCAGCCCACGCCGCGTCCAAGGCGTCGTCCATGGGCCTCATCTCTCCGCTCAGCGGCCTCGCGAGGAAGTCGATTATTATGAAGTGGTACCTTACGTTTCCATCATCGTCCCGGACTATCTTGTCCACCACGTCAACCCTGTTCATGATCTCGACGGTGAGCCCCGTCTCCTCCAGGGCCTCCCGGACGGCGGCGTCCGCAGCCTTCTCCCCCACCTCTATGAGCCCCCCCGGTATAGACCATAGGCCGGCGTCTGGCTCAGCCGCCCTCTCGACGAGCAGGTAACGCTTATCCTCCTCTATGAGGACGCCCACTCCGACGATGGGTCTCATGGGGTACAGCCTATGGGACATGACGACCGCCTCATGATTGAGCCGCGGAGGATATATGTTAGTCGTCCAGAGGAGGCGTCTCCCGTCCCGCCATCTCCATGTGGATGAAACGGCTCATGGGGGTGCTGAGGCTCGAGGCGGGGTACAGCTCAGGCAGCACCTTGACCCATATGGGGAACCTGCACTTGAGGGCGGTGCCCTTTACGATGGCCTCCCCTGGAGGCAGGTTTCCTATGAGCTCGGCGAACTCGTTCCCCATGATCTCGGCTATCCTGGCCTTGTCGACGTCCTCGAGGCTGTGGCATATCACGTTGTTGGCGCACTGGGTGACGACGGTCTTCTCCACGGTGCTCAGCCTCTGGGTGACGATCCACAGCCCGACGCCGTTGCGGCCGCCGTTGGTGGCTATCTCCTTGATGACGCCCAGCAGCTTGCCCCTGCTGTCCTTTTCCCCTATCTCGAAGACGCCTCGCTGGGGCGCGTAGTACATGGCCTCTTCAAGCACAATGATGCAGCCGAACCTCCTGTTCTCTAGGGCTTCACTGAATATCCTCCTGAGCACCTGGGCGACGACCAGGTGCTTCTGGCTCCACGTGTCCCTCCCCTGGCTGAGGTCCATGAGGACGACGTGGCGGTCCTTCAGAAGATCGACAGGGTCCAGGGGCTCCATGTCGCCGTCCGGTATCAGCTTGCTGCCAGCGACGGCGTTCACCACCTGCTGTCTGTAGCTCTCGAACTCGTCGTCCTTCTTGTTGAAGCCCAGCTTGTCCGGCTTCACCCAGCCTAGGGCTTGCCTGAGGTTGACCTTGGTGACGGCTGCCGCCTGCGCGTAGAGTATCTTAAGCGCATGCACCAGTATCTTGGAGTTCCACCAGGTCTTCTGCCACCCGAACTCGCCTACATAGTCCTCCCACGGCACGTCGCCTGGCTGGAAGAACCTGCTCCAGGGAACCTTGAGCACCTTGTCGGCCCCCAGCTGCTCGGATAGGCTGCTGTACTCGCCGTCCTTGTCCACTATGAAGAAACGGACGGGGGGCTCCGCCGAGGCCGCCCTCGCCACCATGGTGACCGAGGTGGTGGTCTTGCCTGTGCCCACGGCGCCGCAGATGAGACAACTCTGGCGGATGAGGCTGTAGATGCCCAGCTCCACGTCGAGGTCCGTGCTGGGGTCCGCTCCGAGGAGGAGCTTCCAGTCGCCGTTGGGCTTAGTGAACTGTGCGATCAGCTCCCTCTCGGCGACGTAGACGGGCGTGTTGGGGGGCAGTGGGTACCTGAGGGGCCTCAGGCTTCCGCCGTCGTCCATCCAGCCCCACTGGTACGCCTGGGCGTGGAGGGTGCTGTCCTCGAAGTCTGTGATGACTCGCCCGTCCCTCAGCAGGGCTTCCTCGTACTCCCTGACCCGTTTGTGGGGGTAGACGCGGGTGACCTGGTAGACCACGGGGCAGCCGTTCTTGGGGTGCTCGATGTATACGAGGTCTCCCTTGGCGAGCTCGTAGCCGCGGAGCAATAGTATGGTTATCTCGTTGATGCCGTACTCCCCGGTGGGGCTGTAGGTGTGGCCGACCCTCAGGCTCCCATCCATTCTCCCTCACCCCAGTACGGCGCGAGCTGCGAGACCTCCCCTACCTCCCTCCCCACTCTGGTGACTATCTCGCTGTAGACGTCGCTGATGAACCTCCTCGTCACCTTGACCGCCTCGTCGGCCTTCACTATGGCGAGGGGGACACCGTTGTACAGGCTCGTGGAGTAGCAGTAGTCGGCCACGTCGTCGATCTCGCTGAGGCAGAAAGCGGGGAGGTCTACCCGGATGGGCGGAATGCTCCACTCCCCAGTCAGGCGGGCGTAGAACGAGTAGATGGGCTCATCCATCGCGTCCATGAACCCCGACCCCCCGGACGCCATCCTCATCGCCGTCCTCGCCGAGAATATGTCCGTCCTCTGACCGGGCTCGAGGGCGTGCAGCATGAGGAAGCTGTCGGGTAGATCGGTATCGTTTTGGAGCCCAAGGTAGTGGACGAGGTACCTGGCGCTTGGGCGCTTCACGACACCCGCGGCGACGACCCCCAGCCGTTTACATTTCTTCAGGAGCCCGTTCACCGCGTCGATGAGCCTTCGTCTGTCCTCCTCGCGGCCGGCGTTCCTCCACACGTTGCTGAAGGCAAGCGGCCCGTCGATGAGCATAAGCTCGGTCCCACCATGTTCCTCCAAAAACCTGGTAGCTGTCTCGTATAGCTTGGCCTCGCGTCGCAGGTTCACCGTGCTTGGGAACCTGTTTCTGGCTAGACTGTATGGCTGGGAGAGGTACTCGGGCTGCAGGAAGAACCTGTGTCCGTCGTGGAGCGAGTACGCCATTGCTCCTAGGACGGCGTACTGCCTTGAGGCGAGGGGAATTATCTGGCTCCCGGCGTCCACCCCCGTCACCCTTCTGTATGCCTCCCTCTTCCTGAGGCTGTAGAACGTGTTATCTGCGCGTATCCTTGCCGCCAGCTCCTTGACGTGGGGGCCCTCTTCCAGGATGTCGCTTGTTATCTCCGTGAGCAGCAGGTTTCTCAGGGAGAGGCTCAGGTTTGGTGTCGGCGCCCGTGTCTCCATGGCGGCGTTTAGCTGGTTTTTTTCCCTGTACGCGAGCACCTTCACCACACGTTCCTTGAAAACCGTCTATGTACAACACTTTTTTTCCTCGATATATTAAGCTTGTGATCATCATGAGCGTAATTTCTGAAAATAGCCATTTTATTTATATATAGAGAAATTTATTCGCTCGCGTATCGATTAAAATAAATGTGAATCCGACTATACCCCAAAAGTAAAGTTAATAAGACTATTGAAACAAACATGTCAAACAGTAAAATGTCTTCGAAACAAAGCCTGAAAGACACGGTTTTCAAGGAATTCATGAGGAATCCGGCGCTCGGGCCGAGCGAAATGGCTGAGAAGCTCGACGCCAACTATAACTCAGTTAAGGCTGCTTTCGCTAAGCTCGCCGAGGATGGATTCCTCGATCGCCCGAGCCGTGGAACCTACGCCCCGAGCATGCCTGGTATCCTCCTCGATCTCATCGAAAGAGTGGAGGCGCTCGAGGAGGCGGCCAACAGGTGACCGATCTACTTGATCAGGTTCTGAAAGAAGTCTCCCCTTCGACGGTGCAGTTCAAGGTCCTCACCTACCTGGCCTTCAGGGGGCCATCCAGCCCTGTGGCTGTCTCAGAGGAGACTGGGATGTCTTCTGGAAGCGTCAGGCCTGCCCTGCGGACGCTGTTGGATAAGGGGTATGTCGAGCAGCTTGGTGACGGGAGCTACAGATCACTGGTTCCTTTCACGGACATCGTCTCACATTTATACTCCGTCAGCAAGTAGAATCCGGAGGTCCGGCGAGTGGGTTCCGAGGAGCTTGAGGGACTTAGGAGGGCGGACAGCCAAAGAGAGGTCTTTCTCTGCCTCGTCGAGAACAGTGAACCCATGTCCTCGCAGGAGATAGCTGGGAAGCTGGGGCTCTCAGTCAACGCCGTGAACATTGCGCTATTCAACCTCAACAACAAGGAGCTCGTCGAGAGGGTGAGCCGGGGAGTGTACAGGTACAAGCTTGGGCCCATACTCAAAGAGCTCCTGGTAAAATTCTTCGAGGGGTAGAGATGGAGAAGGCGCTCAAGGAACTCGACCCAGAGACCTCGGCCTTCAAGATCCTGGTCTACCTCACCTTCAAGGACAGGCCCATGAAGCCCATCGAGATAGCGAGGGAGCTGGGGGAGAACAGCAGCAGCGTCAGGGCCAGGCTCGCGGAGCTCAAACAGAAGGAGCTTGTGGAGAACACGGGCGCGGGCTACGTGGCGTCCACCACGTCCTACGACGTGCTGATGAAGCTGTTCAAGCCTTGAACACTGGCTTAAGGGAGACAACGGTTTTTCCTTCCACTTTCACCGGTCTCTCCGGTCTTTTCGTGTGGTGAAGACATAAAAAGTGGTTAACCCCGGTTTCAACCAATTCCCTTAAAGTGTGGCAAGGGAAAAATAGGTGTGAAAGAAATGTCCGAGGAACAGCTGAAGCAGCTAAGGGAGTTAAACGACAGCCTGTTAAGCCTACAGCGAGCCCCGAGCCAGTTGACGATATTCTATCACCTCCTCGAGACAGGTAAGACGATGACCGTCAAGGAGCTCTCCGGTGAGCTTGATCTGACTCCCAAGGCTACGGAGAGGGCGGTGGCGAAGCTGCTGGACAAGGGGCTTATACAGCGAAACATGTTCAGGGAGGGCACATACATGTGTGACAGCAGGAAGATTCTGCTCTCCCTCCTCGTGGTGACCACGGAGCTTTACCGTGACTACGAGAAGAGGACAAAGTAGCTAATCCGAGTCGCTGAGTCGCCGTAACACGTCTTCCTCTATCCACTTCACTCCCTTGGTCGTGAGCTTGTACAAGCTTCCCTTGTTGTCTGGCTTGAAGACGTGGCCACGGTTCCTCATCTCGTGGAGCCTCGCGGCGACGGTCACCTTCTTGCCGCTGGACACGAGCCGCTCCCTCATCTGTCTACTGGTGGCCTCGTGGTTCTTCATGGCGTAGAGGATGAGTCCGATGGCCTCGTAGTGGGACAGCGCCTCGCGGGAGACGATGGTCGGGCCTTCACTGTCCACCCTTATGATGCCCTTCAGGCTGTCCTCGGCCTCGGAGGCGGCGGCCTCGGAGGCTCTCTCGTTTATCTGCGAGATGTATTCATGTGTGAGCCAGCCGAGGCCCTCCAGCACCTCCTCCGGGGACCCGCCGCTCACCTCAATGGCCCCGTAGCTGGTCTTGATGGTGACCCTGAGCCGCGGCGTCACTCTCCCTCCTGCCTGTTAAGCACGTATAGGTAGCCCCGCTTCTTGTCCTTCCACCTTCGGAGGGTCCCCTTCTTCACCATCCACACGAGGACGCCGCTGAGGGTGGTCTTGGGGAAGAATATGGCGTTGGCCTCCATCGCCTCCCTGAGCTCGCCGATGGCCCTCGGCGTCTTGCCCCACTCGGTCGTAAGCAGGCTCTCCACGGCCTCGCTGCACTGGCTCGTGCGGTTTATGGTGGGAAGCTCCTTGGCCTGACTCTCCTCTTTACCCTTTTTTTGGGGACGCTTCGTCGTGGGTAGCTCCGCGTCAAAGGCCTTGGAGACCTTGTCGATGATGAGATCCAGATCCTCCAGGGTCTCGAGGACCTCCTCCCTCTCCCCGCCTAGCTCCACCTCCATGTCGCCGATGCGTACCTTTAGACGGAAGGCGGGCTCAGGCATAAAATCACGTGCACTCCGGCATCATAATAACCTCTAAGACCGTTAATAATACTTATGAGGGGGTGTCAGCCTTTCTTGGCCTCAACGGCGGACCGTAGAAGCCTCTGGACGTCCTGGGGCTTGGCCCTTCCACGCACCTGACCCATGATGACGCCCATCAGGGGGCCCATGGCTCTCACGCCGCGCTCGGCTACCAGATCAGCCTTCTCCTCTACGACACTGTTAACCAACTCTGAGAGCTCCTCGATGGTCATCATGTCGAAGCCCAGCGCGGACACGGCGTCCCTCGCCTTCTTGCCCCGGTTCTCCGCGAGCCAGGTCAGCACGTCAGGCAGGGACTCCTTCGTCGCGGCCGCCTCCTTCACCAGCGTGAACGCGTCCCGTAGAGCCTCGTCGGTGAGCCCCTCGACGGGCACACCGTCACGCCGGAGCTTCGTGAGATCCTCCGTCAGGGTCACCGCCAGCAGCGTCGTCGAGTGCCCCTCCCGGGCAAGCTCCTCGAACAGCCCCATGTAATCGGAGTCGACCACCTGGGTCGCCAGCTTCTCGTTGAGGGAGTACTCCTTCATGAAACGCCTGAGCTTGACCTCAGGCATCTCGGGGAGCACCGCCCTCAGCTCCTCCAGCTTCTCGGGGGTCACCCTAACGGGCTTGACATCGGTCTCGGGGTACATGCGGGCGGCCCCGGGCCTCGGCCTGGTGTACCTCGTCGTCCCGTCGGGGTTCGCGGACCGCGTCTCCTCGGGCACGCCGTGCAGAGCCTGCTCGGCTCGGTCCACCACCGCCCCCAGGGCGGCGACGCATCTACTCTCCTCGTCGGCGACGATGACCAAGGCGTCGGCCTCCCCGGCGCCCATCCTCTCCCTGAGGGCGTCCACCTCCTCGGCCGTTATGCTGTAGCCCGGCAGCTCGTCGGTGTGGAAAATGCCCTTGACGCCGCCCCCGAACTTGGCGTGGTCGCTCAGCTCGGTGCCCAGCCTTCTTCCTGGGCAGAGCTCCCGCCCGGCGAGGCCGCCGAACCCGGGGAGCTTGACGGCCATGACCTTGCCGCCTCTCTTCAGTGCGGAGCCGAGTATCTTGGACCCGGTCTCCTTGAAGACCTCCGACACGTCAGCTGCTTCCTGCCTGAGGACCTCCGGCGTGACGCCTCTCCTCTTCAGCTCCTCGGCTATCTCGATGAGCGTAGCCTGCCGCCGTGCCTCGTACTCGACTATAGTAGGCATCAGGTTCAGGTCCTGGACTCCCTTGATCTCGATGATGGCGCCCCCGCGTATGCTCACGTTGACGTCCTGCCTGATGGTGCCGAGCCCCCTGCGCACCATACCGGTGGCCCTGAGGATCGCCCCTATCCGGGCCGCCACCTTGTACGCCTCCTCCGGCGTATGCATCTCGGGGGCCGTCGTTATCTCTATGAGGGGGATGCCCAGCCTGTCCAGGCGGTAAGTTATGGTGTCCCCCTCCTCGGCTATCTTCCTCGCCGCGTCCTCCTCCACCGCGACCTGCTCCAGGTGGTATGTCCTGCCTTCGACTTCTACGGCTCCTCCGAGGCTGACGACACTGGTCCTCTGGAACCCGCCGGTGTTGCTGCCGTCCACGACGGTCTTCCTCATCACCTGAACCTCGTCCACGGGTATGCCGCCGGTCATGAGGGAGAACATGAGGGAGATGTCCAGGGCCTCAGGGTCGAGGGGGCCCGGCGGCTCCTCGTCCATCTCGACGAGGCAGTTGGTGTCGTGGTTCCCCTGGTATATGATGGTCTTGCCTTTGAGGAACTCGAAGAGGGCGGCTGGATCCACCTCGCCCAGCTCGCTCTGGCTGGGCCTGAGCTTCCGCGTGAAGGTGTAGTCAGGCTCCTTGTCGCTGAGCCGCGGTGGGCACGAGCAGAACAGCTTGTTCTTCGTGGCGAGCTCTTGGTGGATCTCGATTCCGACCATGAGCCCCAGCTTCATGTAGTCCATCAGCACGTTCCCTCCAGGTACGGTGTCCGCGGGTTGAACTCGCCCACGAGGTCGGTGAGGAGCAGCCTCTTCGCCTCCTCCACGTCGTCGGTCTGGCCGAGGCACCACTTGAGCTTCACGTACGCCGTCTCTGGATGCATGTCCTCCAGCGGCACGGCTCCCCTGTCCACCAGCTCGCGGCCGTGGCTGTAGACGCTGAGGTGGACGCGCCCCCAGATGCACTGGCTCGTTATGCCCACGATGACGTCCTCCTTCCGCGCCCTGTCGATGGCCGGCCACAGGTCCTTGCACACCTGGCCGAGGCCGGTCGCCTCGATGACGATTCCCCTGACGCCGTCGTCGATGAGCCAGTCGAGGAGCGCAGGGTTGAAGTCTGGGTGGAACTTGACGAGGCTGACCTTGTCGCTGAAGCTGTTCAGCAGCCTGGGCTCGCTGGGCTGCCGGGTCCTGTATCTGTCGTTGATCATCTCCAGCTCGCCGTCGATGTAGCGTGCGATGGGCCAGTCGTTCACGGGCTGGAAGGCGTACCTGCTGCTGGTGTGGCACTTCCTGACCTTGGTGCCCCTGAGGTACACGATGCTGTTGTCGGACGTGGTCTCGTGGAGCCCCACCACCACCTCGGCGAAGGGGGCGTACGCCGCCGTGTATACGCCGCCTATGAGGTTGGTGGCGTTGTCGCTGCTGGGCCTGTCGCTGCTGCGTTGGCTGCCGACGAATATCACGGGGACTGGCAGGTCCTGCAGCGCGAAGCTGAGGGCCGCGGCGCTGTAGCCCATGGTGTCGGTGCCGTGGGTGATTATGACGCCGTCGGCGCCTGCGTTGATCTTTTCGTACGCCCGCTCGGCCATGCCCTCCCACTCCCTGTGGGTGAGGTCCTCGCTGAACACGCTGTAGAGGATATCCGCGTCGACGTCGGCTACCTCGACCAGCTCGGGCACTATGCCCAGGAGGTCGCGGCTGGTCATCGCCGAGACGACGCCTCCCGTGACGTAGTCCACCCTGCTAGCGATGGTGCCGCCTGTGCTGACGATGCTCACCCTGGGCAGACCCGGCTCGGCCTCGGGGAGGGGCGGGGGCCTGAACTCGGGCTTCTCCGCCACGCCCACCTTCTTTATCTTCACACCGTCGCTGTGGGCGAGGCCGATGTTGTACCCCGACTTGAGCTTGAGTATGAGGTGCCAGTCGTCGTAGCTCTCGACGCGAGGCATCAGGCTGCCCGTGTACCGCTGGTTGTTCACGGTCACCTCCAGCCTGTCGCCTATCTCGGCCCCCACCCGTTCGAGGGCTGAACGCAGTTCTCCGCGGTACCCGGGAAGCTTGTCCTCGCTCATGTGAACCCGGAGAACGTAACAGCGCATCGGCTTAAAAATTGGCGTGGTCACGTGAACCATGTGACCATGAGCGACATGGTTTCTCTGTAAAATCGATGCTGGGGATTCAGCTTGGATGGTTGCTTTTCAGTAAAGGGTTTGAGGAGGGTAAATATCGTTGTCGTGTTGATTAATCGCGTTGACTGAAATGATTGCCAGCATAAAGATAGTCGCAGCCATGACAGGGTTGGCCCTGTATCTTGTGTTCAACAGGGGTTGCTGTCAAGACGACCCGAACTGCGGTCGAGGGCTTGTGCAGTGTGCCTGGGCAGAGATCAGGGACGTCCTCGGCCTAGACTAGATCATGTGAAAGTACTCTTTCTTGTCTGGCTCGTACTCTGCGTCGCCTAGTAGCTTCTGGAACTCCTCGAATAACTGGCTGATCCTTGGGTCGTCGTTGAGGGTGGAGGCCACCCGCTGGTAGTGCTCCTTGTCGCGGAACCTGTTTATCTCCATCCATCTCTGGGGGTCCTCGGCGTCCCTGTATATCTCCACGTTTACGCAGCCGTTCTCCAGGTAAGCCTCTATGGCCTTCTTCTCCAGCTTGAAGTACCCTATGGTCTTGTCGATGGGTATCCTGTAGTGGTATACGACTATGTACACTTCGGCGATCACAAGTATTGGGCGCCGCACGGATATAAACGGTTCTCATAGACGCTTGAAGACGTAGGGGCCGTCGCATGCGTAACCGAACTTTCCATAATACTCCTTGGTGCCGAGGGCGCTCATGACCACCATGCGGTCCATGTCGTACTCCTCCTCGGCGATGCGCTCGGCCTCCTCCATGAGCGCCTCGCCCCAGCCCATGTGCTGCCAGTCATACCCTTCGAGCCCAACCGGCGTCATCCTGCCGTACACGTGTAGCTCGCGGACGAGGCCCGTAGACGATGTGATCTCTGGACGGAAGACACGCTCAGAGGGTATCCTCAGCCGAATGAATCCGACGAGGACGTCGTTCTCGGTGTCCTCGACGCCTATGAAGCTCTCCTCGCCGCCGGACGCCTCGTAGGTATGGCGCACAAGCTCGAGATTCTCGGGCTCCACGCCCTCCCTCGACCGGTGCCCCGCCTCCCTGCACCTTATGCAGCGGCACCTTGAGCCGCGTTCCCGCAGCCTCATCTGGGCCAGCTGCCTGAGGTTGCTCTTGTCGACGCCCGCCTCTATCTGGTGGAGGGGGATGTCACGCTGCACCCTCATTATGCGGACCCACGGCGGCGTCATCTCCTTCACCTGGGCGACCAGCTCCGTGGCCTGCCCCGTGGTGAGGGGCTCGTAGTCACCGCGTCTCCACCAGTCGTAGAGCTTGGTGCCCTTGACCACCAGCGTGGGGTATATCTTCAGCATGTCGGGCATGTACCGCGGGTCGTTGAATATCTGTCTGAAGCCGTCCAGGTCCCGCTGCAAGCTGGAGCCGGGTAGTCCGGGCATCATGTGGTAGCATACCTTGAGCGCAGAGTCCTTGAGGCGGCGGGTGCCCTCCACCACGTCCTGGACCGTGTGGCCCCTGTCGACGAGCCTGTAGATGTCGTCGTAGACGTTCTGGACGCCCACCTCTACGCGGGTGACGCCCAGATCGAGCATGCTGTTCACGTCGTCCTCGGTGAGGCAGTCTGGCCGCGTCTCGACGGTGACACCAACGTTCCTGACGGTTGAGGTCTCGGCGAGCCGCTTGGCATCAGCCAGCGAACGGCTCTCTTGTCCGGTGATGGCGTCGAGGCACCCCTTTACAAACCACTCCTGGTAGTCCCTGGGGCCGGCGGGGAAGGTGCCGCCCATGACGATGAGGTCGATCTTGTCCACGGTGTGCCCTATGGCCTCGAGCTGCTCAATCCTGCTCCTGACCTGGCTGTACGGGTCGAAGCTGTTCTGGATTCCCCTCATGGCGGCTGGCTCGTGGCCTGTGTAGCTCTGGGGGCTGTTCACATCGGGGCCGCCCGGGCAGTAGGCGCACCTGCCGTGGGGGCAAGCCATGGGCTTGGTCATGACTGCGACGACGTTGACGCCGCTGAGCGCCCTCGTGGCCTTGCGTCTAAGCACGGGTATCAGCCGCTCCCGCTCGTCCGCATCGAGCAGCCTGATGAGCTCCGAGTTGCCCGGAATCCTGCCGAGGTTATATTTCCGGGTCACCTGGAACTTGGCGTACTCCAGGTCGTCCCTGGTGGGCTCCTCCTTCTCCAGCAACAGGTCGATGATCTCTCGGAGCGGCTGCAAGTCGAGTCAAAGGGAAACCGGTTTGTTAAAAAGATTATCGCAGCCCCGGACACAGCGATGGTAAGCATCAAATCCCGATAACCCATGACTAATAGTGATTACATGCTAAACGAGGTAGAGAAGAGGGTCATCGGGGAGGCGTACACCAGCACGCGGCCCCTCGAGAACCTGACGACCCTGTGCGACGACTACGGCGGCAGGTTCGCGGGCACGGAGGAGAACCGGGAGGCGGCGGAGTACATCCTGGGCATCTACGAGGAGTACGGCCTAGAAGACCCTCATCTCGAGCCTTTCACCTTCCAAGGCTGCGAGGTCGGCGAGTCCAGCCTCAGGGTTCGGGGGCCCACATCGAAGTATGTGGCGACCTTGACGCTCCCGATGACGCCGAGCGGCTCAGCCGAGGGAGAGCTGGTCGCCGTGGAGGCCGCCTCAGACGTGGGGTCGCTGGACGTCGAAGGGAAGATAGTCTTGGGCACCAACAGGCTGCCCCTCGGGGCCTGCGTGGAGGCCGGGGCGGTGGGGTTCGTGTGGATGCACCCGTTCCCCATGATGGGGCCGCCCACCGGCGTCGTGCCCCAGCTGGTGCCGGCTGTCTCGATAAAGCACGAGGACGGCCTGATGCTCAGACGGCTCATCGACCGGAGGGGGAGCGTAACGGTGGAGCTCCGTGCCGACTGCGAGGTGTTTGAACGGGAGTCGTGGAACGTCTGCGGCGACGTGAAGGGAGGCGGAGGCGACGGTTACGTTCTCCTTGGCGGCCACTATGACGGCCACGAGATTGCGCAGGCCGCGTTCGACTGCGGCGCCGCCTGCATGGCGGTGACCGAGATGGGGCGAATACTGAACACCGTGAGCGATGAACTCGGCGGAGACGTGCGTGTGGTCTGCTTCTCGGCCGAGGAGTTTGGGTTCTGGGGAAGCCGGGACTACGCGAAGCGCCACGCCGACGAGATGGCCGACATGCTCTTCACCTATCAGCTGGACTGCAACGGGGGACCCGAGCCCCAGATGGTGACCGTCGACCACTGGCCCATGCTGGAGTCATTCTACATTAAGTTGAGGGATGACTTGGGCCTCCCCATGTCTTTCGACCAGAGGATGGGGCCGGGCGACAGCAGGGCGTTCCACGAGCTCGGGGTCCCGACGGGGAGTATTGTCGACTACAGGGAGCCGGGGCGTCTGCCCCTGCTTAAGACGGTGAGGCATACTATGTACGACACCGTGGACAAGATCAGCCTCCGCCACCTCCAAGACGATGTCGCCATCGGCGCTGTCTCCACCATAAGGATACTCGCCTCAGATGACTGGCCTGGGCATAGAAGCATAGAGGAAGTGGAGGAGCTAAAAAACCGGCTCGCCGGTTAACACCATATTAAAAAATTAGAGGATGGTCAGGCTCTCAAGGTCCCGGGGATAGTATGTGATCCACTCGCAGCCGTCCTCGGTGACCCTGAGGGTGTCGCTGTGCCTGAACCCGGCGTAGCCCAGCTCGTAGATGCCGGGCTCGATGCTCACCACCATCCCCGGCTGCAGAGCCTGCGGGTTCCCCTGGTCCAGGTACGGCGGCTCGTGGCCCTCCAAGCCGATGCCGTGGCCCGTGTGGTGCCGGACCAGGTCCCAGTAACCGGCGTCCCTGAACACCTTGTTGGCGGCCTTGTCCACGTCTGCGCAGGTGTTCCCCGGCTTCAATGCGTCGGCGGCGGCCTCCTGGGCCCTGCACATGACCTTGAACATCTTCTCCTGCTTGGACGTGGGCTTGCCCACGATCATTGTGCGCTCCAGCTCGCTGCCGTATCCACCTATGTCGGCGCCTGCGCCGGTGACGAGGGCGTCCCCCTCCTGGATTGGCTTGTTGGTGTCGATGCTGTGGGGCATCGCCGACTTCCAGCCCACCTGGCCCCTGAAGCCCGCGGACACGAACCCGCCCTTTATGCTCTCGTACTCGCCTCCATACGTCTTCTTCATGACGCTGGTGGCCTCTAGGCACGCCATGAGCCTCACCTCGACGTCGTAGACGCCCGGCCTGGTATACTCCTGGAGGTACGAGTGAGCCAGGTTGCCCCACTTCGCAGACTCCCTGATGAGGTTAATCTCCTCATCTGTCTTGAGTAGCCTCATCCCCCAGACGAACTGGCCGTCCTTGACGAGCTCGGCGTCGGGGAGCAGCTCGTTGAGGGGCGGCCCCACATAGCCCATGGCACCGCCGGCACCCGCAGGGTTGTCCGTGCC
>CAZTZC010000020.1:0-7734 GCA_964618045.1 uncultured Candidatus Bathyarchaeia archaeon
CAGCACCATCGCAAGTCCTTCGCCTGACGTGTCAACCGTTATTGGCATTTTAGCTGTCACCTGACGGGGCATACGTGAAGGTCCCCTCTATTTAAACCTTCATGTATTTGTTACCTGCCCCCATCATATTGTAAATAATTAATATAAAAACATTTTTTTCATCAATTTCACGCTAATATATAAAAAAAACGGTTAATTGATGCATGTAGGTAAAAGACACCTTTCTTATGAAAATTTGAGTAACTTTATGGAGAGAGGAGGAGTCGAACCTCCACGCATTCGCCAATCAAGGCGCCGTTCTCCCGATTAAACTATCTCTCCCCCGTCTAGCTATGATGCAGACACCATAAATCAAGTTATCTCTTCTAGGGCGCCATCAAAAAACTCATCAAACAACATTTTTATGCGAAACCGCTCCTCTAGCCTACAGACATCGTCGGGTCGAGCCCACCTGAGCATTGAGGGTTAGTTGATTGATCAACGCCGAGCGGATCCTTCTACTCATCTCGTTCACCATCATACTGGCCTACATCGCCGGCATCTTCTACAACCGCACCAGGGTACCCGACATCGTCTGGCTGCTGGGCTTCGGCATGCTCATGGGCCCCATACTAGGTTTCTTCGACGAGTCTCTGTTCGGCGGCATATTCGACCTCATACTCCTCGTCGCCGTCACCATGTTCAGCTTCAGCACAGGGATCTCCATCAACGCGCAGGAGCTCCTCGGCAACACGAGGAAGGCGATGGGGCTCGCCGTGGCGAGTTTCCTGTCCATCACGTTTGCCGTCGGGGGCTTCCTGCGGCTCCTCGCCCCCGAGACCTTCAGCCTGGTCGACGCCTTTCTGCTGGGGGCCATGGTGGCGGGGATGAGCGGAGTCTCGGTGAGCAGCCTAGTTTCGTCGATGAGCGGCGGCTTCAAGGATTTTAGGGACTCCATGACGCTGCTTCAGCTTGAGTCCACCCTCGGTGACCCCATCAGGGTTGTGGCGGTGCTTACTCTCATCGAGATGGCCGCCTTGACAGGTGCTGGGCCCAATACGGCTGCGAGGGACGTGCTCTTCTTGTTCCTGACGTCGGTCGCCATAGGTGCGGCAGTCGGGCTCGTCTGGGGCGAGACGCTGTCAAGACTCAGGGACCGTCCTCTTAACTATATGATGACCATCGCTGTCTTGTTCCCGGTGTACGTGTTCGCTGAGTGGGTCAGCGGCGGAGGCGGTGGACCCATCTCCGTATTTTTGGTGGGCTTCACCTTGATGAACTTCGGCTTCGTGACCAAGAGCCTGGGGCTGGAGAGGAGAGTCAGGATCGACAGGAGGAAGCTCAGGGACTACCACGACGAGCTCACCTTCCTGATCAAGGCCCTCTTCTTCGTCTACCTTGGACTCGTGATGACGCCTAGCTTGGAGAGCTTCAAGGTGGGGCTAATGGTCTCGGCGCTCATAATCGTCGTGCGGTTCGTCGTTGTGACGATGGTCGGGAAGATCCAAGGCTTCGCGGACGAGGAGCTCTTCGTGACTAGGCTGATCTACATTCAGGGAGCCGGCACACTGGTGTTGAGCCAGTTCCCCGTCAAGTACGACCCGACCGGCCTATTATTCTCCACCCCGGAGATGTTCACGAACATATGCATCCCCATAGTCCTCGTCTCCTTGATCTACAACTCGACGGTCTCACCGTTTCTCGCGAGGCGTCAGCTGGAGTCAATTGCACGTGAAGCCAAACCCAAACCAGAGGATAGCGTGCCGAAAGATGAAGATGCTGGAGACAGGGTAACTTGACTAGCCGCATGCAGTTAAGTGGGAAAAGTTGAAGGGAGACTAGTCGAGGTACTTATTGAACCAGCGTACAATGTGCTCCAGCCGCTCTCTCCGGTGCTTTGGCTTGCCTCCGCGGCTTAGCTCGTGGCTCTCCCCGGGGAACCTTATGAACTCGGTGTCCACGCCTAGGACCTTGAGGGCGGTGAACAGCTGCTCGTCCTGCTCCATGGGGCACCTGTAGTCCTCCTCGCTGTGTATTATCATGGTGGGGGTCTTCACGTTGGCGACGTATCTGATGGGGCTCTTCTCCATGAACACTTCCTCCATCTCCCACGGGACGCCCCCCAGCTCGGTCTTACCGAAGGTCCAGCCTATGTCGCTGCAGCCGAAGAACGTGACCCAGTTGGTTATGCTTCGCAGCGTCACCGCCGCGGCGAACCTGTCGGTGTGGGTGATTATCCAGTTGGTCATGACGCCGCCGTAGCTGCCCCCCGTCACACCCAGCCTACCCGCGTCCACCCAAGGATTCCTCTCCATGACCACATCCACCGCCTTCATCAGGTCGTCGTAGTCCTGCTCGAAGTAGTGGCCCGGCAGCTCCGCCTGGTACTCCTCGCTGTAGCCGCCGCTGCCCCACGGGTTTATGTACATGACGGCCCAGCCTTGGGCGGCGAGGACCTGGAACTCGTGGACGAAACTGTTACCGTAGGCGCCTCTAGGGCCGCCGTGGATGTGGAGTATCAGCGGGTACTTCTTTGAGGCGTCGAAGCCGGGGGGCTTCATGAGCCAGCCCTGCACCGTGTGCCCGGCGTCGCTGGTGAAGGTGAACTCCTCGTGGGGCATCACCTCCGTCTTCTTGACGTAGTCCCTGTTGATGTCGGTCATCTGCCTGGGTTTCTCGCCGTCCCAGCTCCACAGCTCGATGGGTTTGGTGGTGTCTAGAACGGTGTAGGCTACCTTGCCGTCCTCCGTGACGGTGAACGCCTCGACGCTGTGGTCCCCGCCTCCCAGCACCTTCTCGACGTCGCCGCCGTCTCTGTGCACCCTGTAGAGGCAGGAGTCGCCGTCGTAGGTGCTGGTGAAGTAGAGGTGGTCTCCGCCCCATGCTGGCATGGTTTCGGGGCTGCTGACCCTTATGTCGCTGCTGAGCTTGGTGCCCAGGTCCTGGTCGAAGCCGGATGTGAGGTTCACGGGCTCCTCGCCCTCCCTGAGCGTCCAGACGTCGCTGTTGCTGCCGCTGCCGTGGCCGTAGTCGTGGCCCGTGAAGGCGATGAGCCCCTCCTCTGGGTGGGGCGAGACGCCGCTTATGCTCATCAGCGTCTCGGTGAGCTTGACGGGGTCCCCTCCCTTGGCGTCCACCTTGTAGATGTAGTAGCGGCGCACCAGGTCGGCGTCGGGCTCCAGGTTGCCTACGAAGACGATGGCCTTGCCGTCGCTCATCCACTCCGCGTTCGCCACGTCGTACTCTCCCTCGGTGACCTGCCTGGGTTTGCCTCCCTTCGCGGGTATCGTGAAGAGGTGCTTGCGGAGGTTCTCGAAGAAGCCCTTGCCGTTGAACTTGTAGACGAGGCGGTCTATGACCTTGACGTCGCTGTCGCCCCGATCGACGCGCTCCACGTCGCTGAGGAACAGTATGCGCTTACCGTCCTGGCTCCACCTTGGGCTTTCCACGCCCTTCTCCAGGTCCGTGAGCTGTCTCGCCTCACCGCCGTCCACGTCGATGACGTAGAGCTGAGCCTTCTTCCTCTCCTCACCCTCCTCTGTGGGTGGCTTTGAGGTGAACAGTATGTGTCTGCCGTCTGGGCTCCAACGGGGGTTTCCGTCCTTCCGGCGCCCCGAGGTGAACTGCCTCGCCTCGCCGGATTCCAGGTTGGCGATCCAGAGGTCGCCGAGGTATTCGTCCTTCTCGAAGTCCATCACCGTGTGGACGAAGATCGCTCTCCCACCGTCGGGGGAGATCTGGGGGGACGAGACCGCCCTGATCTTGGCGAGATCCATTATCTCGACGCGCTTCAAATCAGCCATAAAGTGTCACGTCAATGAGTTGGCTCCCACGGATAAAAAGCCACTCAGAGTCTTCGCAACGAACTACTTCCTGAAGCACCAAGGCAAGTACACCAACGAGAAGGTCGACAAGAAAGTCTGGGTCATCTGGGCTGAGGGAAGAACCCACGGAGAGTACGACGCCATCAGGACGCCTGTGGGCCACATACCATAATACGAGGACCTGAACGACCTCTTCAGGCAGGTTTTCGACAGGGAATACTCCGAAGAGGACTACGGCCTCCAGTTCTCGATAAGGGTTGACAACTACCTGGAGAAGGCAGTCCGGATGGAGGAAATATTCAGGGATGAGCCCGACATGCCCCCCGAGTTCTGGGAGGTCCACAACAGGGTGAGAGACGAGCTCGAGGCGATAAAGGCGGAGACCGGGAAATCCGTGCTGAAACCCAGTAAATTTCTCAAGCCACAATCCCCTCCCCTCCGGGTTCTTTTTTTTATCCGGGTCCTACCAACATCCAGTCACGGTGGACATTCCCAAGATGTTCTTAGAATCGCTAATCCGGGGATAAGTAATGAGGCTCCGGTTTGGGATCAACACAGCGATGATGGCTGCTGCAAGGTGACTCTCTGGGTACCGATGCCAGAGTCTCGTTCCCGGAAGCCTCTAGTCCCCTCCTTGCGCCATCTAATAACCTACTCCATGCAGAGTAAATAATCTATATTCAACGCGTCCCGGGCAATTCTCTCATCGTTTCCAAGACTTAAGGCTTGGAGACCGTGGGGAAAGATTCTAGTAATTTGGAGTAGAATAGAGGGAGTATCTGAAAGAGGTCGTTGATAGATGGAGGCCGATTCAAGCACGCCTCGCAAGCCTACAGACTCCGAGATATCGGTGGTCTTCAGGGGCGACGGGGAGCCCGGGACTCCTGGAGGCGTCATTCGGAGGATCGCGGAGTTCGAGGAAAAGCATGGCTTAGAGAGGGACAGCTACTCCCTTGGAGGCACCGTCAAGAGGATGGAGGAGCTGTTCGCCGGAATGCTGGGTAAGGAGGCGGCTATCTTCATGCCAACAGGCACCCTGGCGAATCACCTAGCCATCAGGAGGCACTGCGGACTGAAGCCCAGAGCCGTCGTCCAAGAGCAGAGCCATCTCTACAACGACACGGGTGACTGCGTCGACCGCCTCAGCGGCATCAAACTCGTACCCCTGGCCAAGGATCAACCCTATTTCACAATAGAGGAGCTGAAGGAGGCCGTACACATGTCAGAGGCAGGGAGAGTGGCCAACCCCATAGGGGCAGTCATGATCGAGAGCCCAGTCCGCAGACAAAGGGGAAGGGTTGCGCCCTTCAAGGTGATGGAGGAGGTAGCCGGCTTCTGCAGGGAGGAGGGCATAGGGACGCACCTGGACGGCGCACGCCTCTACATGATGTCAGGGGCCACAGGAATCGGACCTCAGGAGTATGCCTCCCTCTACGACACCGTATACGTCTCCCTCTACAAGTATTTCGGGGCAACGTTCGGAGCGATACTAGTTGGGGAATCAGACTTCATAGAAAACCTGTACCATGAAAGGCGAATGTTCGGGGGAGGCCTCGCATCGACCTGCATGCAGGCGGCTCTAGCCCTGGCCGGCTCTGAAGGCTTCGAGGAGAGGTTTAACAGCGCCATGGGGAAGGGGGGAGACCTGTTTACCAGGATAAACGAGCTGGATGGTATTCACATCGGGAAGTATGAGAATGGATCCAACATCTTCCCAGTAGAGCTCGGAGAGCAGGTCGACTTGGATGGCTTCATATCCTCCCTCAGGCGGAAATGGGTTTTCATCTATGATGAAGGCGATCCCAAGCGCCTCCACCTAACGGTCAACACTACCATCCTCAGGCAGTCGAACGATGAGCTCGTCGAAGCCTTCAGGGACGCCCTATAAAAGGAACCGTGATTACCCAAACGAGTGATGCTGCTTCACAATATCTTGGCCACGACAAGAGTTCGTGAACAAGATCCCATGAAGCTGGGGGTCCATACAGTTTGATGTAACTCTTCAATGTCAGAAATCTTTCCAAGACCCAAAATGATACGTAAAAAAGGTATTGTAAAAAAAGACCCTAAAAAAAGCATTTTTTACTAACAGTTACACTAATTAATCGGATCGCATAGCTCAGCGCGCGACTATAGTTAATGTTCATCAGTTCAACTTTCTTATTGTGACTACCATTTATAAGCAGGTAATTGTGATAGGAAACGAAATGAATATCGATCTATTAGGTAGATTATCCAACGCCTTCGGGCCACCTGGGAAGGAAGAAGAGCCTAGGGAGATCCTGAGGGCCGAGCTGGAGGACTATGCCGATGAGGTGGAGGTCGACAGCATGGGTAACATCTTTTTCTACCATCATGGGAAGGAGGGCAGCCCCAGAGTGCTCATTGACGCCCATACCGACGAGGTAGGCTTCATAGTCACCTATCTGGATGACATGGGTTTCCTCAAGTTCAGCAACATGGGCGGGATCGTACCAGGCGTCATGCAGGGACAGAGGATACTGCTTAAGGGCAAGAAAGGTCCGTTGAAGGGCGTGATAGGGGTAAAGCCCCCCCACGTCATGTCCGAGGAGGAGAGGAAGAAGGTCATCCCCGTCGAGGGGCTCTTCATAGACATCGGAGCTAACGACAAGGCGCAGGCCGAGGAGAAGGGCTGCTACGTAGGAATGATGGGGGTCTTCGACGTCGAGTTCATAGAGCTGGGGAACGGGTATGTGAGGGGCAAGGCCTTCGACGACAGGGCGGGCTGCTACGTCATGGCAGAGGCCTTCAAGGCCCTGAAGGGCTCCGGTTGCAACGTCGTCGCCGTCGGAGCCGTCCAGGAGGAGGTGGGCCTCAGGGGGGCCCGGGTTGCGACATGGAAGGTCGACCCTGACTATGCCCTGGCGCTGGAGGGCACCTTTGCCGTCGACATGCCCGGCGTCAGTCCGGAGAACATGGTAACGGTGCTGAAGAAGGGGCCCATACTGACGATAGCGGACAGGGGCATCATCTGTAACCCGAAGGTTCTGCAGACTCTTATCGACACTGCTGAGGCGGAGTCCTTACCCTACCAGTTCAAGAAGCCTCTGATGGGAGGCACCGACGCAGCGGCGATACACCTCATAAAGGGCGGCGTATCAACAGGGGTCGTATCTGTGCCATGCCGCTACATTCACGGACCTGCCTCGGTCGCCCATATCGAGGATCTCGACAACTCCGTTCGCCTCGTCGAGGCCTTCACCAAGAGGATTTCCTCACTCTAACCCTTTTTCTTTAGAGGAAAAACTTCTTTTTCAAACGAAAAAAGTAAAGGAAGGTAAAAAAGGAGTTTTAGTATATCCAGCTCTTCGTGTCCGCTTCAGGAGGGGCCGTCTTGAGCAGGTGCTCCCTCATCTGGGGCGCTAGCTGCTGGGTGACAGTCAGCCTTGATATGGCGTATGGTTGGCTGTTGTCCCCGAACCAGCAGTGGCCATACCTATCCCCATACTCGACCACGCCGTCATAGTAGGGGTCCTTCGTGGACTCTAGGAACTTCTCCATGATATAGACGGCGTTGTTCAGGAACGAGTTGTCCATGTCTCCAACGAAGATGCGTATCTTCCCCTTGAGCTTGGGGCCCAGCTCCTTCCAGTCCCGCTGGCCCAATAACCCAAATTCATAACTGTAAATAACGTCGATGTTTACGCATCAAATTAAAAAATATGCTGTTTGTTACACAATGTATCCCGGATGTCAGGCGAAGGCGAGATCCATGATCTCGACGCGCTTCAAATCAGCCATAGGATTTCACGTTAATACTTTGGTTCCCTCGGATAAAAAGCCAGCTAGAACCTCTTCCGGTGGCGCGGGTAGGGCTGGAAAGGCGTCCTGGGCTCCACGCTCACCCACTCGGTCTCGGCGTCCAGGCCGCTCAGGCTCCTGAGGAGGTCGTAGGTCACCCACCTGGACG
>CAZTZC010000020.1:7834-17577 GCA_964618045.1 uncultured Candidatus Bathyarchaeia archaeon
AGGGCGCTGGTGGTGTTGCTTCGGCATCCCCAGCGACTGTGGGCTAGGCGCCTGTATCCGGCCACGTAGCCGTAGACCCCTTCGGCCTTGCCTGTGGGCCACGCCCCGTCGTCCAGCCTCTGCTTCATTAGCCAGTCGTAAGCCCTCTCGGCCCTCTGGTCCTCCGCGTACCCGCACTCGGCGAGCCCCCTAAGGGGCAGGCTCGTCTGGAGGCTCATGACGTCGTATACCTGTCCGCCATCGATGTCGGCGGCGACGTTGTCTAGTGGCCAGGAGCCGTCGTCCAGCTGTTGGGTGAACAGGTACTCGGCGCCTCTACCCACGGGCTGGTAATCGGGGCCGTACCCGAGGTAACCCAGCCTCGTGAGGGCCTGGGCCGTGATCTGAATATTTCCGGCCGGGGCGTTCCCAGCGATACTGCCTCTACCCCATGAGCCATCGCCGTTCTGGAGGCCCACGAGGGTCTTGACGAGGGGATCTACATCTCTGAGGGCTTCGAGCTCCGACGCCTCGTCACGGTTACCCAGCAGGTCTCTCAGCACCAGATACCTTAGAGAGGGGGACCGGTCAGCCAGGAGGAGGGGAGCCCAGGTCATGGCTCTCCCTCCAGCGCCTTCCTGAGGTAGGCCGAGGTCGGTGTGTCCATGGAGGCCAGCTCCTCGGGCGTCCCCTCCGCGATCACCGTTCCTCCCCCTGGGCCGCCCTCGGGCCCCAGCTCTATCAGGTGGTCGCACTGGGCGAGGAGTTGGGGGCTGTGCTCCACCACCGCCACGGTGTTTCCCTCGTCAACGAGCCTGTGGAGGACCCCCGTGAGCCTGTCCACGTCGTCCATGTGCTGGCCCACGGTGGGTTCGTCCAGGATGTAGAGGGTGCCTCTTCGTGTCTTCTTGCAGAGCTCGGCCGCGATCTTTAGCCTCTGGGCCTCTCCGCCGGACATGGTGTGCCCCGGCTGATCCAGCACGAGGTACCCGAGGCCGACATCCATCGCCGCCTTGAGGGGCTCGGCTAACGCCGGCTCGTCGCAGAACAGGTCGTAGAGCTGGGCTAGGGTGAGGCCGCTGAGCTCTGGGAGGCTGTACCCACTGAGCTTCACGTCCCAGGCTTCGGGGGCGTAGCCAGTCCCCCCGCAGGTCTCGCACTCCTCGTTTACGTCGGGTAGGAACTCCATCTCTATCCTCCGGTACCCCGAGCCGTTGCAGACGCTGCACCTCCCGCCCAGCACTTTTTCGGTGATGCCCATGGCCCTGGCGTCCTCGGACTCCGCGTAGAGCCTCGTGAGCCGCCTCCTGAGCTTCAGGAACCTGAGGGGGCTCCTGACGCCCTTCTTGGACTGGTCCACCAGGAGGGTCCTCCTGGGGGCGCCGGTGATCTCGTCGTGTATCCCGGGCTGCATGGGCTCGTAGGCGACGCTGGTGGTCTGCCTCACGGGGCTCAGCGCCCTCCCCAGGGTGTCGATCATGAGCGTGCTCTTGCCTGAGCCCGAGACGCCGCAGACGCCCACCAGCACGCCGAGGGGGAGCCTCACGTCGCCCCCCTTCAGGTTGTTCTCCCGGGCGCCTCTGACGGTCATCCACCTCTTCGGCTTCCTCCGCCTCCTGATGGTCGACTTCCTCTCGCCTCTTAGCCACGCCCCTGTGACGGTGTCCGACGCTGAGACCTCCGATGGGCTGCCCTCGGCTACGATGCACCCTCCCCGCGTCCCCGGCCCCGGACCCATGTCAACGATGTGGTCCGCCCCCATGATCAGCCCCGGGTCGTGCTCCACGACCACGACGGTGTTCCCCTCGTCTCTAAGCTCGGTGAGGGCGTCAAGCAGGGCGTCTACCTCCCCGGGGTGGAGCCCCCTGCTGGGCTCGTCCATCAGCACGGTGAGGCTCGTGATGCCGCTGCCCAGAAGCCCGGCGAGCTTGACCCTCTGGGCCTCCCCTGCGCTCAGCGAGGCGGAGACCCTGTCGAGGTGGATGTACCCGAGGCCCACCTGAATTAGGAAACCGAGCCTCCTCATGATCGTCTCGTGGTTCCTCCTCGCGGGGTGGCCCTCCGGAACTGTGAGCCCTATCATCGCCTCCTGCAGCGCCTTGAGGGGCATCTCGCTGAGCTCATGTATGTTGTAGCCGCCCAGAGTCACGGCCAGGTACTCCGGTCGGAGCCTGGCGCCGCCGCAGGCCGGGCAGGTGACCGTGTCTGTGTAGGTGCCTCCCACGTCCCAGTCCCTGAGCCACCCGTAGAACCCGTTGAACACCAGCGTCCGTGTATGTGTCCTCCCTCTGGGGCTTCTGAAGGTGACCTCCAGGGGCTCCGGATCGCCGTGGTAGAACATGTTCCTCACGTCCTCGGGGACCCGGCTCCACGGGGTGGAGGCGGGGTCGAAGCCGTGGCGCGCGGCGAAGGCCTGGACCATGTCGTAGCCTCCGTTACCCGGCTTGCAGAGGTATCCCTGGGGGAAGAACCCGGGGCTGTGCATGGCGCCGCCGCAGAGGGGCTTCTCCGGGTCGACGATGAGCTTCTCGGGCACAGGCTTGATGAGGCTGCCGACGCCGTTGCACGTGGTGCAGGCGGCGGCGTAGGTCGCGGGGTTGAACCGTCTGGGCGGGGCGACGGGGGCCTCGGCCCCGCAGTCTGGGCAGACCCACGTCTGGCCTCTGTCCATCTCGGCGCCGCACTCTGTGCACGTCCTCCCGCCGAGGACGCTGAGGAGGGCTTCGAGGTGGTGGCTAATCTCCGTGGCCGTTCCCACGGTGCTTCTCCTGTTGTATAGCCGTCTGTCGGGGGTCACGCTGAGGGTGACGCCTAGGCCCGTCACGGATTCCACCGGGGCCTCTGGACCCTCCCTGGTTCCCTGCCTCTCGTAGAGGCTCAGGGTCTCAAGGTATCTTCTCCTGGCCTCGGCCTCCAGCACGTCCCTGACTAGGCTGCTTTTTCCGCTCCCAGACACACCCGTCACCACCGTGAGGGCGGCCTTAGGGATGTCCACGTCGACGTCCCTGAGGTTGTTGGCCCTGGCTCCCCTGACCTTAATGTGGGTCGAGGGGGCGGAGGCGGCCGAGGGCTCCCGCCTGGGCTCCAGCTGCATCTCCTCCCTGAGGGCGGAGGCCGTCACCGACTCCTTGCTACGCAGAAGCCCCTCGTACTCCCCCATGTAGACCACGTCGCCGCCCTCCGGCCCGGCTCCCGGCCCCAAGTCTATGACCCAGTCCGCGGCCCTGATGATGTCGGTGTTGTGCTCCACCACGACCACCGTTGCGCCCCCCCTCACCAGGCGGTCCAGCACCACGAGGAGGCCGTCGATGTCGGCCGGGTGGAGCCCCGTGGACGGCTCATCCAGCACCATGACCTTGTCGCCCAGCCTGCCCCTGCCCAGGTACCTCGCCAGCTTGACCCTCTGGGCCTCTCCCCCCGACAGCGTGGGGCTGGGCTGGCCGAGGCCGAGGTACCCGAGGCCGATGTCCATGAGGGCCCTGAGTATCCGGAGGGCGGGCTTCCTCCGTTTATGCTCCATCTCCGAGCGTATGAGAAGGCTGTGAGCCTCGGCTACGGAGAGCTCGTAGAAGTCGGCCACGGAGAGCATCCTGTCGTCCATCCTTATCCTAGCGTCCAGTACCCCGTCCCTGTAGCGTCTGCCCTCGCAGTCGGCGCATGTGATCCAGGTGGAGGGCAGGTACCGCATCTTGACCTCGACGGCGCCCATGCCCTGGCAGGTGGGGCACGCGCCCTCGGGCCTGTTGAAGCTGAAGTGGCTGGCCGAGAGCCCCGTCTCGGAGGCGTAGTGGTCCCTGACGAGGTCGCTGAGCTTGGTGTAAGTCGCCGGCGTGGACCGGGGGTTCCTGCCGATGGGGCTCTGATCCACCATCACGGGCCTCAGCCTGGGCCCCTCCACCTCCACGCAGCCCAAGGGAGTCCCTCCTTTGAGGCTGGCGGCCATGACGTCCTCCACGAGGGTGCTCTTCCCGCTCCCGGAGACGCCTGTGACCACGGTCAGGCGCCCCACCGGGACATTGACGGTGATGTCCTTCAGGTTGTGGGCCGTTGCACCCTTCAGGGTGATGAAGCGCTCCGCCGGGGGCCTCCTCCCGGGCGCCTCCACCCTCAACCTGAGGCTGAAGTACCTGCCCGTGACGGTGTCAGACTCCCAGAGCCGCCCCGGGGTGCCCGTGAAGGTAATCATACCCCCCTCAACGCCGGCACCGGGACCCAGGTCCACGGCGCTGTCCGCCTCGGCGGCGGCCACACGGTCGTGCTCGACGTAGAGCACTGGTCCCCCCAGCTCCCTGAAGGCTGGGAGCAGCCGGGAGACGTCGCGGGGGTGCTGCCCGATGGTGGGCTCGTCCAGTACGTGGAGCACGTCCTCGAGCCTGCTGGTGAGCGCCACCGCCAGCCTGACGCGCTGGGACTCCCCCCTCGAGAGGCTGGGGGACGGCCTGTCCAGCGAGACGTAGCCGAGCCCCACCTTCCTGAGCGCCACGAGCCTCTTGGTTATCTCCTCGCCGAGCCTGTGAGCCGACTCCGGAACGGGGCTCTTCTTGAACAGCTGGAAAGCCTCGTCGACGCTCAGGGAGAGTAGCCCGGGGAGTCTGAGGCCGGCGTAGGTTACGCTGGAAGCCTCGGGGCTCAGCCCGGTGCCTCCGCACTTTTCGCAGCCCTCGCCTCCGCAGTGGGGGCAGCCCCTGTTGAAGTGTTGGGGCCTGAGTTCTCTTAGCCAAGTGCCGCACCGCATGCAGACGGGTGAGCCGCTCATGGTGAATCCGTCGTCGCCTGCTCTAAGCCTGACTGTGTCCGCTCCCAGCGCCTTGGCGGCCTCAACGGCGTCCCTGATGCGTGAACGTGGGCTGCCGTCCTCGAGCTCCGCCACCTTGACCTCTACGCTGTGGGGCTCCGTCGGGTCGAGGTGGCCGCCGCTCCACGGCTCACCGTCGACGATGATCGACTCCGCCCCGAACTCTCGCTCCAGCAGCGACAGGAGTGTCCCGTGGCTGCCTTGGGCGCCGCTCAGCAGGGGTGCATACACCTCAACAAGCTGGCCTCGATTCAGCGCCTGGGCTCTCTCGACTATCTCGTCCCCGGAGAGCACCTGCACAGGCTCGCCGCACACGGGGCAGGACCTGGTGCCGAACCTGGCGTAGAGGAGCCGCAGGAAGGGGTGCAGCCCCGACGCCGTCGCCAGGGTGCTGTTGGGGTTCCTGTTGAGGAGGTTCTGGCCCACCGCGACGGCCGGGCCGAGCCCCGTTATACTCTCCACCCTAGCCGGGGACAGCCGCTGGCTGGGGCTGCCGAAGGCGAAGGCCTCCTGGAACCGTCGCCGCGCCTCGTGGTAGACGGTGTCGAAGACGAGGCTGGTCTTGCCGCTGCCCGAGACCCCGGTGACCACCGTGAGGCCGTCACCTATCTCGACGTCCACGTCCTTGAGGTTATGCTCCGCGGCGCCCCTTACTCTGATCCTCAAGACGGCTCCCCGTTTCTAACAGAGTCTCTGGGCACCAAATATAAGATGTAGACGCATGAAAAAGAGGGAAAGATTAGATTCTGCTGTACTTCTTCAGAACCTCGCGGGTCTCGTCCAGGGGCAGCGCGTGCCTCACGTGGCCGTTGAACCCGGTCATGGTCTCGGCCTTGAAGAGTGCGTTTATTATCGCCTCCTCCGTAGCCTCGACGGTGGCCAGGTATAGTGGGCTCAGGACGCCTTCCCGGCTCATCCGCGTCAGCGACGGATCAGAATCGTTGTACTCCGTCAACCCCAGTCTCCCGGTGGTGAAGGCTATGGTGAAGTCGCCGCTGCTGTTGCCGCTGTAGGAGCCTGTCCTGGCGAGGCCCATGGCGGTCCTCTTCGCCACCTTCCAGAGCTGCCGCGAGTCCAGAGCCACGTTGGTGGCCACTATCATCATGATGCTGTTCCCGGGGCCCCTCTCAGGCTTCTCCGGTATGGGGACCTCCTTACCCACAGGCGCCCCCGCTATCATCAGGTCCTCCTTGCGGCCGCAGTTGAGCTGGACCATGACGCCGACTTCCGCGTCGCCCACCAGCCTCGACGAGGTTCCTATGCCTCCCTTGAAGCCGTAGCCGGACATGGGGGTGCCTCCGCCGACGTTTCCCTCCGCCACGGCGCCCCTGCCAGCGCTGCTGCGGGCCTTATCTATGGCCTCGAACACCATCTCCCTGCCCACATGCCTACCGTAGTTATCGCTGAGGTAGCCACCGTTGGTCTCCCCCACCACTGTGTTCACGCTGGCGGGCTTGAACCCGTAGCCGTGCTCCCAGTAGTCCACGGACGCGTCAGCCACCTTCCACGTGTTCAGCGTCTCGGTTAGCAGCACGGGCGTCTCTATGTTGCCCTCGAACCTTATCTGGGTGAGCCCCACGGTCTTGCCGTAGCCGTTGAGCACGTCAACCGCAGCCGTCACCTTCTCCTCGTACAGGTTCCCGTTGTGCGGAACGATGGCCGTCACCCCCGTCCTCACCGAGTCGCCCTCTATGAGCGTGGAGTGTCCGACGCCGACACCCTCCACGTCCGTGATTGCGTTGTGCTTCCCCACGGGGAGCGTTCCCAGCTCTACCCCTAACTCTCTAACCCTGATCCTTGACATACCACCATCTACTCTCCTACAGCCCTTAAGGCTTCTGAGAGCCCTTATATGGCGTGGAGCAGAACGTTGGTTGTGTCGAGGGAGGAAGCCAACAAGCGGTTCTTCTTGGACCGCTACCGCATGCTTGGGCACCGCCTCACAGGCGACGAGAAGACCCCTCAAACCATCAGAGTGAACACAATCAAGAGCAGCGATGCCGAGGTCCTGGAGACGCTTACGAGCCTAGGCGTCAAACTCACTAAGATACCGTACCTTGACCACGGCTACGTCGCCGAGGAATCAGGGTTCAGCCTGGGCGCCTCCATAGAGTATCTGCTGGGACTCTTCAGCCTCCAGGAGTCAGCCTCCCAGTTCGCAGCCCAGACGCTGGCTCCGAACGCCGGCGACACGGTTATCGACATGTGCGCGGCGCCGGGCGGCAAGACCACACAGATCTCCGCCTACATGGGGAACAGGGGGTTGCTGTACGCGGTGGACGCCGACAGGGAGCGCGTCTACGCCCTGGAGAACAACCTGGAGCGCTGCGGCGTCATGAACAGCCTCGTCTACCACGGCGACGTCAACACCCTGGAGCTGGGAACCCAGTTCAGCAAAGTGCTCCTCGACGCGCCGTGCTCCGGCAACTACGTCACCGACTCGAACTGGTTCAGGAAGAGAAGCATCGAAGACGTGCACAGGAACGCCAAGTACCAGCGTAATCTGCTGTCCACGGCGATGAGGTACCTAGAGCCCGGGGGCGTCCTCCTCTACGCCACGTGCTCACTCGAACCCGAGGAGAACGAGCTCAACATGGAGTGGCTGTTAAGCAACCACGAAGCCTTCCTCGAAGAGATAGACGGGCCAGGGGAAAAGGGTCTGACGGAGGTCTTCGGCCAGAAACTTGATGTAGAGATCTCTAAATGCCACCGGTTCTGGCCGAACACGATGCAGTCTCAAGGCTTCTTCCTGGCTAAGGTGGTGAAGAGGTGAGGCTGTTAAAGAGGTTCTTGGAGCAGGTTGGGTCCAAGATGGACCCTGAGGTGCTCAGCATAGACAGTAAAAGGTTCACCCTGAACCAAGAGCTGGAGCGGCAGCAGTTCAGCAGGAAGAGCCTGGTGTACGCCGGGACGTACCTGGGCAGGAACAGGCGTCTCTTCGAGCCGGGAAGCCCTCTCCTGCAGATGCTGGCGGCTGAGGAGAACACGAGTAAGGTTCACCTTGACAGAGACGCCGCGTGGCTATTCGTATGCGGCAGGGACGTCTTCGAGGAAAACATCGGACGCGTCGAGGGAGCCCTGGAGCTGGGAAGACACTACCTCGTGATGTTCGATGGAAGATGCATAGGCTATGGGCGCTACGAGACCTCGGCGGGCATCCGAGTCATCCGGAACCTGTTCGACTTGGGCGATTTTCTCAGGAGGGAGAGCTGAACTAGCCTATCCCACGTGTTTTATTGAGGCATTAAATGTTATAGGTGATGGGAACCGATGTCGGTCTCGATAACATGTTCGGGTACAAGAGCTGGAGCAAGGCGGTGGTCCTGCTCGTATGCTTAGTTCTCTTAAGCCCCCAACATGTCTACGCTCAAAGGGACGACATAGCGTTATTCGTGGTGACGTGCCCCACCTGTTCCGGGGTCAGCGAGAGAGTGAAGACACTCGAAGACAGCATGCTTGCCGGGAAGCTGGTCTATTACGATGTCGCCGAGAAGGTCAACACGAATCGGTTCCAGAGGTCAACAGAACTGCTGGGTGAAACCCTCTACATGCCTTTAACGGCGGTGTTCAGAGATGGAAGCCTTACGGCTATTGCCAGCGGCGACCTCTCCGCCGAGGATTGGAGCAGGGTGTACGAGGAGGAGTGGGACGGCGTCCCCGTGTACATAGCTGCGTTTAAGGGCCAGATGGAGGTCAAGACGGTCGTCCGTGACGACGAAAAGAAGGAGAGGCTTTCTCGGCTCTTCACGGAACCATACGTCGGCGGCATCGAAGGTGAGGCCGACTTCCTCGAGCTGCTGCCCATGATCGCCGCAGCTGCGGCTGTCGACGCCATCAACCCATGCAGCTTCAACGTCTTCGTCATCCTCCTCTCCTTCGTGTTCTACGATGGGGGGAGAAGGGCTGCCCTGAGGGTGGGGCTGGCCTTCTCTTCAGGCCTCTTCACCTCCTACTTCCTCCTGGGATTGGGTTTGTTCAGCGTCCTCCCGAGGATGTCTTGGATAAAGTATCCGGTTTCGGCTGTCGCCCTCGTCTTCGGGGGTCTCAGGATACTTGACGCCTTGGGTAAAGACGTGAAGTATCTTCCAGAAGCCATAGCAGGCAGGGTCTCGGCCCAGATAGAGGGTGTGTCGAACCCCAGGAACGGATACTGGGCGGGTCTGGCCACGGGCATACTGTTGCTGCCATGCTCTTCTGCGCCCTACTTCATCGTCTTGAACCTGCTCTCGGAACGGGTCTACATGATCACAGGCCTCGCGTTGATAGCCCTGTACAACTTGATCGTCGTCGCGCCGTTCGTGTTGACCACCGTCTTGGTTCACGGCTTGATGCGGACCACGATGGACTTCAAGCTCTGGTCCATGGAGAATCGTAGGTGGGTGAACCTCCTGATAGGGGCAACCCTGGTCCTGCTGGGCCTGCTGAACCTTACATTTTAGAAGATGGATGAGCATCACGGCATCGGACACGGTTAACAATATTGTTTCTCTCTTTCCTTGTTCTAGACTTCACCACTCTCCTCCATGCACTCAAGACAAAGCATACCCTGTTGAATAGCCGTGGTTCACCCTTGGAAAACCGTTTTATCGTTCTCAACTTAATATGGACATCATGAACGAATTTACTGGGTCTACAGCAAAACGAGTCAGGCGCTTCGGAAGAAGCAACGGCTTCATCATCAAAACCATTGACATCAAAGAAAGGACATCCGTGGGACCCTTCACGGACACACTCGGGTAGCCCCTGTGACCAGCCTAATTCGTGTGCCAGACGGGTTCGACAGGGACGTCAGGCTCCTCACCTCCAGCATGTTCACCCGCCGGATAGTGATGGGGTTCCTACAGGTGGTGAGGGCCATCTACTTCGCCCTCCTCGGCTATACGGCCGTGGAGATAGGGCTTCTGCTGAGCCTCGCCACCCTCGTCGGCGCCGTCCAACAGATATCCTTCGGCTACCTCTGCGACAGGTA
>CAZTZC010000020.1:17677-21474 GCA_964618045.1 uncultured Candidatus Bathyarchaeia archaeon
ACCAGCCACGGAGGCGAGGTCAAAAAAGGCGGTAAGATAAGGAACTGGGGCGTCATACTCAGGTTCAGCCTAGTCCGGTCCACCAGCGGCCTCGGCTGGGGCATGGCAGAGAGCCTCATGACCCTCTACGTCTTCTACAGGTTCGGGGTGGGCAGCGACGCACTCGGCCCAGTATACTCGCTGAGCAGGTTCCTGAGTATCTTCAGTTACCTTCTCATCCCGCGCATGGTGGCTAGGTTCGGCGACATCAACACCATAATCGGGTCACGTATCGTCGCGGCGGTGCTCACCACCGTCTTCGCGTTGTCCAACACGTACCCCGTCGCCATCGCGATACTCATCGTGAACAGGATAGTCGTCATGTTCACCATGCCCATCAGGCAGACCTTCGCGTCCGGGATGGTGGACCCGGAGGAGACGGCCACGGCCATAGGCATAAGCAACTTCGCCAGGATGGGGGTGCGGTCGGCGGCGCCCACGCTTGCCGGGTACATGTTCGACACCATCAGCCTCTCCATGCCCTTCTTCACCGGGGCGGCGCTGATGGCCGTCAACGGCGCCCTCTACTGGGCGTTCTTCAGGGAGAAAGATTAGGGACAGAAGACGGGTGGACCCTTCGTTCGCTGCTCCTCCAGCCAGGCCTCGAGCCCCATCTCTTTGATCCTTTTCATGTTCTCGACGGCCCTCCTGTGGTGATCCATCCCGTCGCCAGCGAAGGCTTCCAGCTTCTCGCAGACAAACTCTCGGCACTGGAAGCAGTAGTCATATCCCTTGCTTCGAGCGCAGAGCATCATACCGCAGTCCGAGCTCCAATGTGTGTCTAGGCTTCCCCTGCAGCCTGTGCATGTGATCGCCTCGGGCCCCATGTCTTCGCCGCGTTTCTCCTTGAACCAGTCTATGATCTCCTTAAGCTTCTCCTCGTCTCCCTTCCCTGCGAGCATTATGTCGCAGACGGCGCAGTTCAAGCCGCATACCGAGAGGTTCCAGTCGCTCTCCATGTGTAATTGTGGGGGGTGGCGTCAAAAAACGTTAATGGTTGGATCGCCTTTCATATGGTAGCGTTGATCTCTAAGAGGGACGCACTGAGGCTCATAGAAGGCTCCAGTAGACGCGATCACATGCTCCTCGTGGGGAGGATCATGGCGGTGCTCGCCGGCGGCCTCGGCGGCAGCAGGGGGCTGTGGGAGACTGTGGGCGTCCTCCACGACGTCGACTACGACCAGACCGCGGAGGACAGGTCGAAGCACGGCGTAGTCGCCGCCAACATGCTGCGGGGTAGGCTCCCGGAGGAGGCCCTCTACGCGGTGATGAGCCACGACCTCAGGGCCGGGTTCAAGCCCTTCTCCAAGCTGGACCACAGCCTCGTCTTCGCGGACGCCTTGGCGGTGATAGCCGAGGAGGGCGGCCTCGAGAAGCCGGTGACCGAGGAGGCCTTGGAGGCTGCGTTGACGCGGGTCTCTGCGGAGAAGCCCTGGATCAGGGAAATCTATGACGGATACCCCTACCGGGATGCATTCAACGCGGCGGTGATACTGAGCATCGTCCTCTAGTTGGAGCAACTTTTTAGGCGTACACGGGTACATCTACCCGGTGATTCGTTGTCCAAGCCTTTGACTGTCCACGGCTACACGGAGGAGCAGCTCATGGGGATGAAGCCCGACGACCTCAGGGCCATATTCCATGAGCGTACCCACCACACCGTGGAGGTTCTGATTTACCGCATCCTCAACGGGACGCGGAAGATGCCGGAGGACTTCGGCGTAGTCGCCGAGTACCTGCTCGGCTTGTGGAAGAAGCGTGGTCTGCCCCTCGACCCACCCGACATACGGTGGTGTATCCGCTACGTCGACCTCGCCCGCAGGATGAGGAAAGGCGAGAAGGTGAAGCTGGAGCCTACACCTTGGGAGAGCTTCACGGAGAAGGAGGTGGGGACCGTGGAGCGGCTCATCTATGGCAGGAAGAGCATCAGGCAGTTTAAAGACAAGCCTGTATCTGACGAGATGATCAGGCGCATCCTCAAGGCGGGGCTCTACGCGCCCCACGGCTGCAACGTGGGCTGCACACGGTTCCTGGTGCTACGCGACCCGGAGGAGCAGAAGCTGGTGCGCAGCGACATACCCATAGAGAACTGCGTCATGATCGTTGTGCTCCAGGAGCTGAGCATGTACAAGACGCTGCGGTTCGACGAGTACGTGCCCCAGAACCTGTACTTCGACGCCGCCGCGGCGGCCGACCACATCTGCCTCATGGCCCACGCACTGGGCCTCGGTAGCTGCTGGCTCACCCACGGCGAGGAGACCCAGAAGCGGCTCAGGGAACACTTCGACCTGTCGCCGACCATGACCAGCAGGAACCACATAATCATCGGGTGGCCCGGCGAGGACACCATCAAATCCGAGAGGATGAGCCTGGACGAGGCCATCCTAAACTAGATGAGTGAACACTATCCGAGCCCCTATCCCGATGAGGACCAGGCCCCCCATTATCTGGGCCTTTTTCCCGAACGCTTTCCCAGTCCTGTTGCCGACTAGGAGCCCCGCGAAGGTGAACAGCAGCGTCCCTGCGCCCATGAAGAGGCTGGGCACCAGTATTGGGAGGCCCTCTAGGCGGAAGCTGAGGCCCACGGCGAGGGCGTCTATGCTGACGGCCACGGTGAACATTATGAGGCTAGCGGTGCCCAGTATCTCGCCGGGGTCCACCTCTCCGTCCCCGTCCAGGCCCTCCTTCACCATCCTGCTGCCGACGAAGAACAGCAGCAGGAAAGCCACCCAGTGGTCGTAGCTGGACACGAGGCCCACTATCGTGGAGCCTAGGAACCAGCCGAGGACGGGCATGACGACGTGTGCGACGCCGAAGCTGACGGACATCCGCGCCGCGTCGCCGATCCTTATCCTGCCGAGGCCAAACCCCGTGACGGTGGCGACGCTGAACGCGTCCATGGCCAGCCCCACGCTGAGCAGCAGCAGCGAGACGAGGTCGACCCCCAAGTCCATCCTTGTTCTCAGTGACTGCGTCGCCGGCGTGGTTTAAGTGTTACCACCGAGTTTAAAGCCGTACAAAAACTGGTCATACCGATGGACTTTCGTTAGTTTTAACCTCTCAAGGGACACAGTTCAGTTGATTGATCATGTTGAAGGATAAGGCATGGAAGTGGATCGATGAGCACAGGGACGAGTTCATCGAGGTGAGCGACAGGGTCTGGGAGTACGCGGAGCTGGGCCTCGTCGAGTTCAAGAGCGCGGAGCTCCACGCCGAGACCCTGGAGGGACACGGGTTCAAGGTGGACCGGGGGGTAGCCGGGATGCCCAGCGCCTTCGTGGCCACGTGGGGCAAGGGTAAACCCGTGATAGGCTTCATGGGCGAGTACGATGCGTTGCCGGGGATCAGCAACAAGGCGGTGCCATACAGGGAGTGGCTGGTGGTGGACGGGCCCGGCCACGGCTGCGGCCACAACGTCCACGGCACCAGCGGCTTCATGGCCGCCATAGCCACCCGGTACGTAATGGAGGAGGAGAGGCTCCCCGGCACGGTGAAGTGCTTCGGCAGCCCAGCCGAGGAAAACTACGACGGAAAGGCCTACATGGTGCGCGCAGGCAGCTTCAAGGGGGTAGACGTGTGCCTGAGCCACCACCCAGGCAGCATGAACGTCGCCGGCCTCGCGTCCAGCAACGCCGTGAACAGCGTCAAGTACGAGTTCTACGGCAAGACGGCACACGCCGCGGGCAGCCCCGAGCAGGGCCGCAGCGCACTGGACGCCATAGAGCTGATGAACGTCGGTGTCAACTTCCTCAGGGAGC